>NZ_JBIGIA010000020.1:0-92014 GCF_043555975.1 Pelomonas nitida
GCACGGCCTCCTGCTTGAACTCCATCGTGTAGCGCGCCCTCGGCGCCGCCTTCGGCTTCGTCATTCCCACTCTCCTTGCTTGCATTGAATCACTCAGCAAGGGAGACGGTTTTCGGGGGCAAGGTCAGGCTTGGGGTGCTTCCTGAACTGCTCGTTGCGTTCAGCGAAGTACCTGTCGATTGCCACCTTTGCGTCATCCAGCGTGGCGTAGTTGCTGTTGTGAATGATCGCCCTGGACATGCCACTGAAGACGGACTCGATGACGTTCAAGAACTGAGAACTGGCTGGCAACGGAACAAGTTCTAGGCGCGGCGCTTCCGGCTTCTCGTCGTTGTGTTTCGCGATGTACTTCTTTAGTTCCTTTGAGTCATGCCACGACGCTGCGTCCCAGGATAGGTAAAGCACCCTCTTGGTGGCGTAGTCGGCCAGCAAGCGTTCGATGAGCTTCATCATCTCCGCGGTATTCTTGACCGATGAGTGGAAGTGGGTGACTTGGTTGCTGGACAGTTCAAGCGCCGCCGTGACGATGAGCCGGCCGCGCGACTTTTGCCATTGAGGAACCGTCGGCCGGTCGTCCGACGCTGACAGCCTGAGCCCTGGCATCGCCTTCACGGCGAACGGCCCGTACTCATCGATCGAGAAAAAGCACTCGGTCTTCTTCAAATTGCCCAACACCGTCTGCACCCGGTCTAGCTTCTCCTGATTGTTCGGATCGGAACTGGTCAGAACCGTGCGAGCTGCGCGCCATCTGAAGCCTGATTTCGCTATCGCTTCCCGCAGCACTGCTCGGCGACTGGGGTAGCCGCGCTTGTTCATCACCTCGACCAAGTCTGATATCCGCCAACTCGTCCGGTTGAAGCCCGACTGTGAAGGTGGCTCGTGGATGAGCTTGTACAACGCGGCTCGGTATTCGTCATCGTCGGCAACGCGGGCACGGCGCTTCTGGTGGAGCAGGGCCTCTACGCCGCCGTGCTCATAGAGCAGTCGACTGCGACGCACGGTGTTCAACGCCACTCCGAGGTGCTTGGCGATTGTCTTTAGCGAGAAGCCCTCTTCGGTAGCGAGCACCGCCAGCAAGCGCTTGCGAGCAGCGGCGCCATGCCGAGAAAGTTCATCACCGAACGGAGGAAACGCTAGTTCATCCTGCTCCAGCGCATAGATCCACTGCGACCACTGCAAGAGCTCGCGATCATCCGCGGCCAGCCTGTCGATGGGGATTAGCGAAGAGAACAGCGCGAGCCGCGGGTTGTCCTCGCGCCTGTACTTCGGCCGCTGGGTCAAGATCTCGGCTGTCGCCTCGACCGTCAGCGACTCCTGCATGGCTACCTGTTCGATGGTCTTGCCCTCGAGCAGTACTTTGCGTCGCACCCGGCGCCACTGAACGACATCGCAGCTCACCATGTCGCGCCCCTAATGTGGAAAATTTAGGCGAACACGGCATTGGCGCCAACTTCCTCGGTGAGCCGCTGCACGGAATGCAGCCAGCCACAACGGAGGAGATGGGAGGGCCGGGCGCTGCGCGCCCGGCTGAGTCCGTGGACAACGCGTTGCGTTGCCCACCGACAACTATTCATCTAGTCAAACCGCCCCATCTAGACAAATACGCACCAAATCGAGCCATGTGAACAAAGATGACTTTGTTGACGCTGGCCATGACGCTCGCCTGAATTCGATGGGGAAGGGGGCGAATTATGACGGCGGGGCGCCCGCATGGCATGGCCCGGCGGCCGGCCGGCGCACCCCGGTGGCCGCATCCCGCACCCTCGAGGCCGCACTTCGTCTCTCGGCGGGCCGCGGCGCGGGAAGCGCTCCATAAGATGAAGCCATGAACTCCCCCGGCCCCCGCCCCGCCCACCGCCGCGCCAACCGGCGCTTGTGGATGGCCTATGCCGGCGGCTGCGCGCTGGCCTGGTGCCTGTTCGTGCTGGCGGGCAGCGAGTTCGACCGCGGGCTGGATCCGTTCTGGCTGGCCGTCTACCAGGCCACCTCCATGCTCTGGGCGCCGATGCTGCTGGGCATTGCCGTGTGGCCCGTGGCGCGGCGCGTGCACGCCAGCGACGCCGGAACCTCGGCCACCGCGATGGCACACATCCTGGCGGCGGTGGCGTTTTCGGCGCTCTGGCAGGCGGGCGAGTTCACGGTGAACATGGTGTTGTTCGGCGCCGACCATGCCGGCGCCGTGCTGGTAGCCGGGCTGCTGTGGCGCTCCGTCTGGGGTTTCGTGCTGTATGCCGCCATCGTGACGGCGTTCACGGCAGTGCTGCAGTCGCGCGCGGCGCGCGCGGCGGCGGTGGCGGCGGCCCAGGCCGAGAGCGCGCTGGCCCGGGCCGAGCTGTCGGCCATCAGCGGCAAGCTGAACCCGCACTTCCTGTTCAACACGCTGAACACGTTGATCGCGCTGACCCGCAAGGACCCCGCCGGCGCCGAGGCGGCGCTGCTGAAGTTCGCGTCCATGCTGCGCTATGTGCTGGACACGAAGCGCGAGAGCGCGGGCCCGCACGCCCGGGCGCAGGGCCCCCGGGCGGACCGCGTGCTGCTGTCCGACGAGATCGAGTTCCTGCGCGACTACCTGGCGCTGGAGGCGCTGCGCCTGGGCAACCGGCTGCGCGTGGACTGGCAGCTCGAAGACGACGTGCTGGACGACGAACTGCCGCCGCTGACGCTGCAGCCGCTGGTGGAGAACGCCATCCTGCACGCCGTGGCGCCGCGCAAGGGCGGCGGCTGCGTGACCATCATGGCGCGGCGCAACGCGCTCAACGACGGGCTGGACCTGGCCGTGGCCGACGACGGCCCCGGTTGCGAGCCCGCCGCGCTGGAGCCCCAGCCTGGCCAGCGGCGCGGCGTGGGCCTGGCCGCGCTGCGCAAGCGCTTCTCGCTGGACTACGACGGCCGCGCCCGGCTGCGCATCCACACCGCCCCCGGCGCGGGCTTTCGTGTCGACCTGTTCATCCCGCAGGCATGACGGCGCATGAGAGCCCCCCCGGCAGCGGCCTGTACCGACCCCATCAAGAAATCCTGGAGTGTCCTGGCATGAGTGCAACCACCGTCCTGATCGCCGAAGACGAACCGCTGGCCGCTGAAGCGCTGGCCGACTGGGTGAGGGCCACGCCGGGCCTGCGGCTCGTGGCCGTCTGCAGCGACGGCGACGAGGCGCTGGCGCAGGTGCGCGCGCTCAGGCCGGCGCTGGTGCTGACCGACATCCAGATGCCCGGGCTCACCGGCCTGCAGGTCGTGCGCGAGCTCCAGCACGACGCCCACCAGCCGCGCATCATCTTCACGACGGCCTACGATGAGCACGCGCTGACGGCCTTCGAGCTGCACGCGGTGGACTATCTGCTCAAGCCCTTCTCGCGGGAGCGTTTCGACGAGGCCGTGGCCCACGCCCTGCGCGACGCCGGGCCCAGCGCGGCCGACGTGACGCAGGCCCTGGGCGCGCCGGCCGACGCGCCGCTGACGCGATTGCTGGTGCGTGACCAGGGCAAGATCTTCCCGCTGCAGGTGGCCGACATCGAGAGCCTGCGCTCCGACAACAAATACACCGCGCTGACGAGCAAGGGCCGCAGCTTCCTCGTGCGGCTGCCCATCGCCAGCTTCGAGACGCGGCTGGACCCGGCGCGCTTCCTGCGCGTGCAGCGCGGCTGCATCGTCAACCTGGATTTCGTCGACAGCATGAGCCCGGACGAGAACTCGCAACTCGTCGTGCACCTGCGCGACGGCACGCGCATCACGGCCAACCGCGAGGTCTCCAAGATGCTGCGGGAGCAGTCGCTATGAAGACGTTCGCTCTTTCGCTGCTGCTTTCGGCCGGCCTGGCCGCAGCGCAACCCGGCCCGGCACCCCAACCGCAGCCCGCGCCGCAGCCTCAGCCGATGCCCCAGCCCGCACCGCTCGCCAGCCCGGCGGCCCCAGCGGCTCCGGCGCTGCCGGCCCCACCGGCCTTGCCGGCCGGCCCCGGGAAGGTCTACACGCCCGGTGCCTTCGACCGCGTGGAGCTGGCCGGCGCGGCGCGCGTCGTGCTCGTGCAGGGCGAGCGCGACCAGGTGTTCGTTGCTGGCGACGACGAGGCGCAGCGCGGCGTCCAGGTCGACCTGGCCGGCAAGCAGCTCATCGTCCACCCCGCCGGCGGCTGGAAGTTCTGGAACAGCGACAAGCTCTTCGTGCAGGTCGAGGTCCGCGAGCTGCGCCAGCTGTCGGTGTCCGGTGCCAGCGATGTGCAGGTGCCCGGCCCGCTGCGTGTCGACCGGCTGCGGCTGACCATCAGTGGTGCCGCGGTCGTGCGCATGGACCAGCTGCAGGCCCGCGAGCTCACGTTCGGCATCAGCGGCGCCGGCGACGGCCAGCTTGGCGGCCGTGTGGACGACCTGGTGCTGCAGATCTCCGGCAAGGGCAAGGTCGTCGCCGACGGGCTGCAGGCGCGCAAGGCGCGCGTCAACGTCAGCGGCATCGGCAGCGTGCTGCTGTGGGTCACTGACGACCTGACGGCCCACATCTCCGGTGTCGGCTCGGTGGACTATTTCGGCTCGCCATCGGTGCAGCGCTCGATCTCGGGCATGGGGTCGATCTCCAGCAAGGGCGACAAGCGCTGATTTCAGGCCCAATACGGGCATGGACGCCGACCTGCAGACCCTGGAACAACGCATCACCGACCTCGAGATCAAGGCCAGCTTCGCCGAGGACACCGTCGAGCAGCTCAACGCCGTTGTCGTGCGCCAGCAGGCCCAGATCGAACGGCTGATCCGCGAGCTGGTGGAGCTGCGTGACCGGACCTCGGCGGAGCCCGGTGCCGCGCGCACCTTGCGTGACGAGTTGCCGCCGCACTACTGAGCCTGGGCTGATCGGCCGCGGCCGATTGCGACTTCCTGCACACCGGCCCGGGGCGAGGCTGCCCCATGGGCCGGGGCATCGGCCTACGCTGACCGTCAGCGCGCTGGCCGAGCCGACACCGCCGAGCAAGTCCCGCCGCCCGCGCGTTTCAGGGAGCCGATGCTTTCGAGGAGTGCAGCATGGACACCCCGATCCCCGCCCGCCCGGATCTCCCGGACCCGTCCGACCCCGCGCTGCGCCGCCAGCGCGACGACCTGCAGTGGCAGCAGCGCCGCTCGGGCTCGGAGCTGATGCGCGTGAAAGGCGCGTACCGCAACCCCTACGCGCGTGACCGTGCCCGCGTCATGCACAGCCAGAGCTTTCGCCAGCTGCAGGGCAAGCAGCTGCTCGGCGGGCTGGACGATGGCGAGGTGTTCCGCACCCGCTCGACGCTGGCGCACGAGGTGGCGCAGCTGTCGCGCGGCCTGCTGCGCTCGCTGCAGCATCTGCATTCGCCCAGCGCGCCGTGGCTGGCGCTGCTGCCCGAGCCCAACCTCATCGAGGCCATCGCCTTCGGCCGCCAGCTCGGCCACCCGCCGTTTGGCGAAGGCGGCGAGGTGGCGCTGAACGACTGGCTGCACGAAAGCGGCGGCTACGCGGCCACCGCGCAGACCCTGCGCCTGCTGGCCCGCCAGGAGCCCTATGCCGACGCCTTCGGGCTGGACCCGTCGCGCCGCGTGCTGCTGGGCTGCCTGTCGCACCCGGCGCCGCGCCGGCTGGTCTTCAGCGCCAGCGGTGCCGGCCGCGACGACAAGCGCTGCCCGCCGGGTTGCTTCTACGACGCCGACCACGACATCGTCGACTGGCTGTTGCTGCCCGCCAGCAGCAGCGACAGCCATGCCTTCATGCTGCCGTCGGCGCTGCCGCGCGAGGGCCAGCACGGTGCGGCGGGTTGGGGCGGGTTCGACGCCAGCCTGATCGGGCTGGCCGAGCGCATCGCGATGGGCGTGCATGTGCTGGAGGACGGCATCCGGCTGGGCCGTGTGACGGCTGAACACTGGCTGCGTCTCAAGCCCGATCTCGGCTGGGCCGGTGCCGTCGAGCTGGGCAGCCCGACGGAGATGGCGCGCACGCTGTTCGGCCCGTCGGAGCCGGCGCGGCGCCGCACGGTGGGTTCGCTGGTGAATGCCTTCATCGTCTCCGCCGAGGTGGCCGAGCGTGACGATCTCGAGGAACCCCTGCTGCGTTACCGCGTGAGCCTGCTGACCGAGGCCGATGCCTTCCTGACGCAACTGCACCACCTGGTGCAGGAGACGCTGCTTGCCGCGCCTGCCGTGGCGGCCTGCGAGCGGCGGGGCGGGCGCATGTTGCGGGCCGTGGCCGAAACGCTGTGGGACGACCCGCGCCGCCTGCTGCCCGAGCCGCAGCGCCTGGCGCACGAGATGGCGGCCGGGCCGGCCGATCAGCGCCGGCTCATCGCCGACTGGCTGGCCGGCATGAGCGACCAGCGCTTGCTGCGCTGGCACGCGCAGCTGGTGGCGGCTTGACGGTGGTCCGACGGCGGCCTGACGCGCGGCGCCGCCGTCAGGGCTCGCCGTCCCAGTAGTCCAGCGTGTTCTCCAGCCGCTGGCGCAGCCGCCAGCCGCTGGGGCCGGGCATGGCGCTGACCTTGCCCGAGTCCGGGTACTCGCACACGTCGGGCCATGTCTGGGTGCCGATGCTGAGGTAGTGCAGCGGCGCGTCGGACGTGTTGAGCAGATGGTGCGGGTACTCGGGCCCCGGCGGGATGCTGATCACGTCGCCCGCGCGCACCGGCAGCAGCTCGCCCGCCACGCGCAGCGTGCCCTCGCCCTGCAGGATGACGAACATCTCCTCCTGCGCATGGTGCAAGTGGTAGGGGCAGCTCTGCTTGCCGGGCGCGACGATGTCGAAGGTGGCGCCGAGCTTGCGGGCGGCGGTGCCGTCGGTCAGCGAGCGGGATTGCGTGTCGTAGCGCGGCGGGCGCTCCAGCCGCTCGAGCGGGCCGTCATGGAAGTTGCGGATCAGCCGCTGGCGCAGGTCTTCGGGCGTGGGCATGGGGGTTGGGCGGGCAGGTGGCGGTGAGCCATCATGCTCCCGCCGGGCGCGCGCGGCGATGCAGGGACAATGGCGGCTTGCCCGCTGTTGCACCGCATGCCGCCTTCCGCTCCCCCTCACGCCGATGACGCGTTGCGCGTCCTGTCCGATGTCTTCGGCTACACCGCCTTCCGCGGCCAGCAGGCGGACATCGTCGAGCAGGTCGCCGACGGGGGCGACGCGCTGGTCCTGATGCCCACGGGCGGGGGCAAGAGCCTGTGCTACCAGGTGCCCGCCATCCTGCGCCACGGGCGCGGGCAGGGCGTGGCCATCGTCGTCAGCCCGCTGATCGCGCTGATGCACGACCAGGTCGGCGCGCTGGAGGAAGCCGGCGTGCATGCGGCCTTCCTGAACAGCAGCCTGACGGGTGAGGAGGCCAGCCGCGTCGAGCGCGAGATGATGAGCGGGCGCCTCACGCTGCTGTACGCGGCGCCCGAGCGGCTCACGACGCCGCGCTTCCTGGGGCAGCTGGAAAGCCTGCGCGAACGCGGGCTGCTGAGCATGTTCGCCATCGACGAGGCGCACTGCGTCAGCCAGTGGGGCCACGACTTCCGCTCGGAGTACCTGCAGCTCAGCCTGCTGCACGAGCGCTTCCCGGAGGTGCCGCGTATCGCGCTGACGGCGACGGCCGACGAGCTGACGCGGCGCGACATCATCGAGCGGCTGCAGCTGCAGGACGCGCGCGTCTTCATCAGCAGCTTCGACCGGCCCAACATCCGCTACCTCATCGTCGAGAAGAACAGCTCGCCGCGCGAGCAGCTGCTGCGCTTCGTGCGCGACGAGCACGAGGGCGAGGCCGGCGTCGTCTATTGCCAGAGCCGCAAGAAGGTGGAGGAAACCGCCGAGTGGCTGCAGAGCGAAGGCATCAACGCGCTGCCCTACCACGCGGGCCTGGACGCCGACCTGCGCCGCCGCCACCAGGACCGCTTCCTGCGCGAGGACGGCCTCGTCATGGTGGCGACCATCGCGTTCGGCATGGGCATCGACAAGCCCGACGTGCGCTTCGTCGCCCACCTGGACCTGCCCAAGAACATCGAGGCCTACTACCAGGAGACCGGCCGCGCCGGCCGCGACGGCGCACCCGCCGAGGCCTGGATGACCTACGGCCTGGCCGATGTCGTCAACCAGCGCCGCATGATCGACGAGAGCCCCGCCGACGAGGTCTTCAAGCAGGGCCAGCGCGGCAAGCTCGATGCACTGCTGGCGCTGTGCGAGGCGACGGACTGCCGGCGCGTGCGGCTGCTGAGCTACTTCGGCGAGATGTCGACTGCCTGCGGAAACTGCGACAACTGCCTGAACCCGCCGGCCACCTGGGACGCGACCGAGGCGGCGCGCAAGCTGCTGTCCTGCATCTACCGCTTTCACCAGCGCGGCCAGAGCTTCGGCGCCGGCCACCTCATCGACGTGCTGCGCGGCAAGGTGACCGACAAGACGCGGCAGCACGGCCACGACAAGCTGTCGACCTGGGGCGTGGGCGCCGACCTGTCCGAGCAGCAGTGGCGCGCCGTGCTGCGCCAGCTGATCGCGCTGGGCCATGTGGCGGCCGAGGGCGAGTTCAACACGCTGGCGCTGCAGGACAGCGCGCGGGCCGTGCTCAAGGGCGAGGTGGAAGTGCGCCTGCGCGAGGCCGAGGAAAAGAAACCCCGCAGCCGGATGGCGCGCGGCAGCGGCGGCGCGCGGCCCAAGGCCGACCCCGCGTTGGGGCTGGACGCCGAGGCCCAGGAGCGCTTCGAGGCGCTCAAGGCCTGGCGCTCGGAGGTGGCACGCGAGCACGGGCTGCCGGCCTATGTGATCTTCCAGAACACCACGCTGGCCGAGATGGCGCGCGTGATGCCGGGCGATCTGTCGGAGCTGGGCGAGGTCAGCGGCGTGGGCGCCAAGAAGCTGGAAGCCTATGGCCGCGAGATCCTGCGGGTGCTGGGCCGATGAGACGGACGACCCGCGCGTCGCGCCACTGACCCATGCAGCAGCCGATCACGGGTTTCCATGTCGATGACGAGGGCCATTGGGTCGCGCAGCTGGCCTGTGGCCACAACCAGCACGTGCGGCACGACCCGCCCTGGCAGAACCGTCCGTGGACACAGTCGGCCCAGGGCCGCAACGGCGTGCTGGGCCAGCCCCTGAATTGCGTCAAGTGCGACCAGGGGGCGCCGCGCGATCGGCCTTAGCTCGGCCTTCGCTCGAGCTTTAGCGCGCGCTGGCCACTTGCACGCCGTCGGCGCCCGGGTCGCGCTTGCCGACGATGACGACGCGCGGCAGCTGCTTCACCTCGGCCACGGGCCGGTCGGCGCGGTGGCCGTGGATGACGACCCGTTCCAGTTGAACGACGGGGGTCTCGTCGCTCGGGCCGGTCCAGCTCATCCACGCGGTGCTGCTCAGCGCGATGGCGCCGACGAGGGCGGCAGCGGCGGCGGCCTGCAGGCGGCCGAGGCGGGCGGTGGTGGTGGTGATGCGGTTCATGCGGCTCTCCCGTGTTGGTGAGGCTGACTGTGCGCGCCCAGGGTTTGCCCGTCTGCGGGTTTGCGATAGGCCGCAGGTTTGGGCGGATGAATTGCAACCGGCGGGGTTCCGGGTTCCTAATCGAGCCTGTGCGTGGCATGGGGCGAGTCGTCACGACTCGGCCCGCATACTGCGCGCGCTCAATAACTAGGGAGAAGAACCACATGGCACGCGGCAACGACGTCCAACTGGGCGGCATCACCGATCTGAACTTGCTAGCCGACATCAAGCGCGGCTTCGTCGACGCGCTGGAGGTCGTGACCTACGTCGACCGGCTGCGCAAGGTCTTGCGCACGCTCAACAGCCTGCGGCTGGGCTCGCGCGAATCCAGCGCGCCCGCGTCGCCTTACACCGACATCGTGGCGCGCTGGCGCATCGTCCACTCGTTCCGCTGGAGCATCGTGGACGGCCGTGACGGCGCGCCGGACCGGCTGCTGCTGTCGGTCAACTTCGATGGCGGCTGGGAGCCGTACATGCGGGTCATCTGGGACCAGCTGGGCTCCACGCTGGACCTGATGCTGTGCCATACCGAGGGCTACACGCTGTCGCGGGAGTGCAGCTTCGAGACCTATGCCCGCTGGGTGCGCGAGCACGAGGTGTCGGCGGACTTCCTGTTCATCGAGTCCGGCCGCACCGTCGGCGACGCCGAGTACCTCGCCCGGCTGGAAGCCGCCCAGCGCGGCCGCGCCAACGAGCTGGCGTTCAACCGCCTGCGCGCGCCGGCTTCGGGCGAGACGGCGACGCTGCCCACCGGCGACAAAGACCGTTTCGCCATGGCCGCGCGCGGCCTGGTGCCGCTGGCCGGGCTGTTCACGCTGCAGCGCTTCTTCGGTGCCAGCGCGCCCGACCGCGCCTGCGTGCTGCGGGCCACGCACGACATCCTGTTCGAGCTGCGCGAGCTCGGCACGGCGCAGCAGTTCCCCAACGACGGCGGCAAGACGCCCGGCGGCCAGCTGCGCCTGCGGCACCACGAGATGCTCGCCTGGTTCGAGCAGCCGCTGCCGGAGCCGCTGGGCCAGGCGCGCGAGCTGACGCTCAAGCCCGGCGACCTGCAGGCCTGCATCCTGACCAAGCCGCCCGGCAACCGCGGTGGGCTGGTGCTGCTGCGCGTGGCCCAGCCGTCCCAGGCCGTGGCCTGGCTGAGCACGGCCCCCGTCCAGCGCGACAACGACGACACCGCGCATGTCACCGTCTGGCGCCAGGTCGCGCTGACGCTGGCCGGCCTGAAGGCGCTGGGCCTGCCGGCCGCGCGGCTGGACCGCTTCCCCCAGGCCTTCAAGGAAGGCATGGCGGCGCGCGCCGGCCTGCTGGGCGACGTGCGCCACAACCACCCCTCGCATTGGGCGCTGGCGCGGCACGTCAACGGCGTGGACCGCATCGCGCCGGCCGACGCCCATGTGCTGGTGCAGCTGCGCTTCCCGGCGGCCGAGCCGGGTGAGGCGTTCTCGGCCGCCGACGGCAAGCGGCTGCGCGAGCTGGCCGATGCACTGACCGTCAACACCGGCCTGGCGCTGATGGCCATCGAGCCCATGCGCAGCAACGCGGCGGACAAGGAGCACTTCGGCTTCAAGGACGGCATCAGCCAGCCGCAGCTGGCTGCCCCTCATGCCGGCCAGCCGCAGCTCGCCGGCACCGCCGCGCCGGGCCAGGCCTGGGACGACACGGTCAAGACCGGCGAGCTGCTGCAGGGCTTCCCGACCGAGCGCGACAAGGGCTATGCCGTGCCTGAGCAGCCCGACCCGCTGCTGGACCGCGGCAGCTTCCTCGTCGTGCGCAAGCTGCGCCAGTACACGGGCCGCTTCAGCCGGCGCATCTACCAGGAGGCGCGCAAGATCAACCTGGAGCACGAGCTCGTGCTCGCCAAGCTCATGGGCCGCTGGCAGGACGGCCGCCCGCTGGCCGCGCCCGAGGCCGGCACCAACGGCAACGACTTCAACTACGCCAAGGACCCGCAAGGCGCCGCCTGCCCCTTCCACGCCCACATCCGCCGCACCAACCCGCGCGACCTGGGCGGCACGGCGTTCTCGAAAAACCGCATGCCGCGCATCCTGCGCCGTGGCATGAGCTACGGCGCGCCGGTGCATGCCGACGCGCCCGACGACGAGGACCGCGGCCTCGTCTTCATGGCCTACAACGCCCACCTGGCCGAGCAGTTCGAGGTCGTGCAGCGCTGGGTGGCCGGCGGCAATGCCAGCGGCGGCTACTCGGCGCAGAGCGACCCGCTGCTGGGCGTCGTCGACGGCAGCGGCGGGCCGCGGCTGTTCCCGTTCGAGCATGGCGGCAAGGCCTACGAGATCGACTTGGGGCCCGAGCCCTTCGTCACGCTGCAGTGGGGCGCCTACTTCTTCGTGCCGTCCATTGCCGCCCTGAAGGCGCTGCCGGGCCTCGTCGAACTGCCCCTGCCGCTGCCTGCCGCCACGCCGGTGCCCGAGCGCGTGCCCGACCTGCGTGACCACGCCGCCATGCAGCTGTGGCTGGAAGACACCACCACGCGCGACCAGGCCTGGGCCTGGGTGCGTGCCCAGCCCGGCGGCGTGGTGGACACGGCCTACGGCGTGCTGGTGGGCGCGGCCGAGCGCGTCTGCGACGTGCTGCGCAACGTGCCCGACCGCTACTCCGTCAGCGGCTACGGCGAGCGCATGCACGACTCCATCGGCGTGGGCTACCTGGGCCTGGACGACGACACCGGCCACCGCGAGCAGGCCCCGGCCATCAACGCCGCCATCGAGGCCTACAGCGAAGCCCAGTGCTACGCCACCGCCTACCAGGTCGCCAAGGCGGGCCTCGCGCAGCTCAAGGCCGAGGCCCAGGCGCTGCTGGCCGCCTTCCCCGACAGCCAGAAGCCCAAGGACCTGCCCACCGACACCCCGCTGGACTTCGAGCGCCTCAGCGAAGGCGTGCTCGCCAAGCTGTGCCAGCTGTGGTTCGGCCAGCCCGACGGCCGCCACATCTGGGGCACGGAATTCCATGCCGATGCCCAGGCGGGCGGCAGCGTGGCGCCGCGCTGCCCGCGCGACCTGTTCAAGGTGTCGCGCCATGTGTTCGGCCCCTACCCGACCGACGCCGTCAAGGCCGAGGGCCGCGCCGCCGGCCAGCGCTTCACCGCAGCGGTGCAGGCCTGGCTGGACGAGCCCGGCACGCAACTGCCGCCGTTGGGCGCCAAGATCGTGGCGGCCGCCAAGGCGGTGCCGGGCGCCACGCCCGACCTGCCGGCGCGCACGCTGGCCGGCATCATGCTGGGCTTCCCACCCACCACGCATGCCAACCTGCTGACCGTGCTGGCCGGCTGGGTGCAGACGCGCAAGCTGTGGGACCTGCAGCCGCTGTGGAGCGAGGTCTCGCCCGATGCGCAGACCGGCCTGCGCCCCTACGCCGAGGCGGTGGCGCGGCTGCGCCCGACGATGGTGGCCACGCTGAACGTGCGGCCCACGCCGTTCCAGATCTGGCGCAAGGCGCGCGTGGCGCACAAGCTGGGCCAGGTGGACGTCGAACCGGGCCGTGTGCTCGTCGTCGGCCTGGGCTCCGCCACGCAGCAAGACCCGCTGCGCCACCACGTCGCCTTCGGCGGCGACCGCGCCGACCCCGCCGGCCCGCCGCCGCACGCCTGCTCGGGCTACGGCATGGGCATGGGCGTCATGCTGGGCGTTGTGGCGGCCGTGCTGGATGCAGGGGTGCTGCGCTCCACGGGCTCGCCGACGGTGGTGGCGATGGGGGTTTGAGCCGCATGCCCGAGGTGAATGCCTCTGTACAAGAACTGCATCAGGGGAGGCACCATGTCGCTGAAGGACCTTTTGCTGAAGCTGCTCGTCGGCTCCCCGCCTGCGGCACCTGGGCCCGCTGCTCCCCGGTCGACAGTGGCACCGATTCCTTGCAGGCAACGAGCATCGGGGCCCCGCGACTCCCGCCTGTCGAGCGGTGTGCTCTCCGTTGATTCGCTGAGGTTCGTCGGCCAAGCCTCGCAGTCGCCGAACAAACGCTGGGTCGTGGGGAGCACGGACCGCCTACCCGGCATGAACTCTCGACTGGACCACCGTGATGGCTCAGTTGTTCTGCTCGACTACCAGGCTGACGCGGTCGTACTGCGCATCGCAGACCTCTACCGGCCGATGGAATCCGACGTCGCAGATACGGGAGCGTTCGTGGTGTGCGACGCGAACTTCGGAAACCGCCTGAGCTCGGAGGTGCTGGGGTTCGACGCCACGCAAAGGAAGGTGCTCCACCGGAGCTACTCAGCAAATGTCTACAACCTGGCCATCTCCAAATGCGGTCGCTACGCGGTCGTTCAGACGGCCAACGCGCCAGGCGACGACGGGAACATCCTTGAGCTGTTTGACCTGCAGGCAGGGACGAAGCTCTTCTCGGAATCGCCTTCTACGGGCTGGGCTGATGACTATGCGTTCACGGTCGGCGAGGACGGCGCGCTGAAGAAGCTGTCTGTCATCCACAAGGACACCGGGCGCTTCAACTATTCGCCCTCCGGGGAGTTCCTGGACCAAGGAACGTATCGCAAGGCGCGCCTCTCCAAGGGCTCTGCGGAGTCACGTATCTACGGCGCGAGGGATGCGCTGAAGGCAGAACCGGCGAACGTCACCGTGGTAGCGGAAGTGCTGACCTCGCTGGACGCGGCATTGAAGGAGCTGGATCGCTCGCGCGTCGACTACGTTTCCATGGGACTGCGCACGAAGGGCGAGGCACTTGAGCTCCTGGGCCGCTTGCCAGAGGCGGTGAGCGCGTACGAGGAGGCTCTTCAGGCCAACCCAAAGGTGGGTGTGGCCACGCGCGTCGCGAAGCTGAAGAAGAGGCTGGCAGCTGGGTAGGCCTGCCGACGGTGCCGCATCCGGTCACTCCACAGTCCGGCCCTGCCTTCGCTCCTCGTCGGCTACATGTTTCGGGATGAGCCACCAGCTGCCCTTTTTTGGAGGGACGAGTCTCTCGATGGACAGCGATTCCAGGTCGTCTGAAGGCATTTCTGCAACCTCGGGCGCTGTCGCAGCCTCCTGGAATCCGCGCAAGTGGGCCAGCAGCTTGTCGTGGGCTTCAGGGGGAACGGCCGTCTCCTGCTCCTCCGGCTTTTGGAGTTCAAAGCCGTGACGGTGCCAGAGGGAGGGAACCAGGTTGCCTACGTCTCCTGGTGGCCGCGGCGCGAACTTGTGTAGGCCCTGCAGGCGCTCGGCCTCGCTCGCGCCTGAGAGCTCGACATTTATCCGGGACAGATCAGCCTTGAGGTCGGGACCCCAGGCGAAGTCTTGGTCCTTCCTCAGGAAGGGCTGCACGCACCTCCGATGCAGTTTGTCGGCGGAAACGAAGACGTTGCAAAACGGCAGGTAGAACAGGTAGGCGATGTCGGCTCGGTTGGAGGCGCGCTCGGCAGCGATGAGCTTTGCCGCGAGCGCAATCTGAAAGAAGAGCTCGACCTTGAGGACGTGCGCCGCGTACGGCGCGAACTGGGCCAGAGGCGGGAAGCCAGCTTCCCGCCAACGCTCATGAATCGCGCGCTGAAACCGACCGGGCACGTCCACGAATGTGAACATCAAGCGGAGCTGCTGTTCGGGTGCCGCCTCCGTGTGGACGAGTGAAGAGGCTATGCCGTGGGCTTCCTCGATGGTCTTGCAGTTCTGAGGGGTGATTCCCAGGGCTTGCATGCCCCGGCCAACTGCCTGGAGGTCCAGCTCGGAGAGCATCCGGCGCCAGTCAGCAGCTGCGCCACGCTCGACCTCCAGGAACTGCCCGCGTTGCCAGCGAGCGAATGCCTCAGCCTCCGGCGAGTTCTTGAAAACCACGCCCGGCTTGCCTTCCGGATTGCGCACTGGACGTCCACCAGCCATTGGAATTTGCCCAGGATGCGGCGCGAACGTCCCCATCAGGCTGCCGACGCAGAGCTCGCCGTGGTGCACGCAGGGCATGCCGCTGAGAACAGGCGTCTTATCAGCGACGATGCGGACCTCGTCCTCGGCCGTTCGCAGACTCCCCTCCTTCATCTCCTTGGCCAGGTCGGCCAGCGTCTCAACGAAGAAAAGCGGGCAGACGACGGGGACGAAGAAGTGGTCGAACCAGACCGATTCGTCGACCGACAGAGACTGGAGGAACGATTTGTCGAAGAGGGTGAAGGGGCCCATTTAGCTCACCGTGTTGAAGGAGTGCGGGCAGATGCTGGCACGGATGGTGGGCTAGATGTACGGGCTTGCGGGAGCGCCGAAGCTGGCCAGGGCGCGTGGCGGCTGCGGCATCTCAGCCACGCCGCGCTACTGGCTCGCCTGAAGCTCAACGGTGGCGGCGCAAATCGCTACGTGTTGCGTCCCATGTGATCATGTTCCCGTTCGCAGCTGGGCTTTGTTCAAAGCCAGGGAGGTGCTGCGAGAGTTGATCCGAACCCTCAAGGCCGAGCAGTCGGTCGTCAAAGTCGCATGAGCCGAATCCACGCCCGCGAATTCGCGAATTCGGGGTCAGGTCTTAAAAATCAAGTCCCTGCGCCGCCGATCCGCCGGACGGCGAATGCACCAAAGCCTCCCTGAGCAGGGCAAGCCCGGTAGGTGTTGGGGTGAGCGCAGCTCACCCCAACACCTCGGCAGCATCCAGCGTTGGGGTCTTGCGGCCCCAACCTACAGCGTCAGCAGCTGACCTTCGCCAGGCCCGTTCCCGCGCCCGCTGCCGCCGGCAGCTTCTGCTTCACGCACGACGGTGCCTGCAGCGTGTAGCTGTAGGGAATGCCCAGCGGGAATGTGGCCGTGCTCGTCCAGTCCGTGGCGTCGCGTGATGGCGATGAACCGCTGGCGACCCAGGTGATGCCGTAGGTCGCGAAGTCGGCGGGGCTGGCGATGTTGTTGCCGCGCAGCTGCCAGTAGCCGATGGCCGAGCTGTCGCGCGAGGTCACCGGGTTCTGCGCGTTTTCGAACCAGTTGTTCTCGATCAGCGAGTAGCCGCCCATGCGGATGTTGGCACCTGAGGTCATCACGCCCGAGTACAGGTTGTTGTACAGGTGGGTGTAGCCCGCGCGCTGCAGCGGCAGGCGGGAGTTCACGTTCTGGTAGTAGTTGTGGTGGAAGGTGATGAAACGGTCGCTGGCGTCGCTGTCGCTGGAGCCGATCAGGCCGACCTTCTGATGGTCGTGGATGTGGTTGTACGAGTAGGTGATGTGATGGGCGCCGGCCTTGCTGTCGATCAGGCCGTCGAACTCCAGGTCACCCGCGCCGCTGCATTCCTTCAGGCTGCTGAACAGCGTGTTGTGGTCGACCCAGATGTAGCCCGGGTACTTGCCACTCTGGCCTTCGATGCCGATGGCATCGATGGAGCCCGGCAGCAGGCCAATGGTCATGTTGCGGATGATGATGTTCTGCGCATCCGCCTTGATGGCCAGTCCGAAGTTGGCCGCCGAGCCGTTGGCGCCTTCGATGGTGATGTTGTCCTTGTTCTTGATTTCGACGATGGTGCCGGCGGGCCGCTGCCACTGCGTGCAGGCATCCGTGATGCTGCCGAAGTTGAAGGTGCCGGTGTAGCGCAGCGTGAGGCCCGAGCTGCCGTCGTAGGCGTCGAGGGCCGCCTGCATCGCCGCCGCAGTGGCGACCGTCTGTACGGAGGCGCTGCCGCCACCGGTCACGGTGCCCGCGTAACCGCCGCTGGCACCGGCGGGGGCAGGCGCTGGCGTCGGTGCCGGGGTGGGCGCTGGCGTGGGGGCGGGTGTTGGTGCCGGCGTGGGTGCCGGCGTCGGGGCTGGTGTTGGGGCTGGCGTGGGCGAGGCCGCCGGGCCCAGGGCGCACTTCTTCGTGATGCCGGGATTCGGGTCGGTGCCGAAGGTGCTGGTCGTGCAGGCGATGTTGCCGGTGAGGTTCTTGATGACCCATTTGTCCTTGATGCCGTAGGACACGGCGCGCGTGCCGGTGCCGACCTTGCAGGTCTCGCCTTCGTCGGCGCACTTGGAATAGCCCGACGGCCAGTCCACGGCCTGGGCGCCGGTGGCGGCCAGAAGCAGCGACACGGCGGTGCCGGCGGTGCGCACGACCGGGCGCGGCGGGGGGGTGATCTTCTTCATGACTTTGTCTCCTGTCGTGGCGGTGCGGTGCCGTCCAGGCCCGCGCCGCCTGTCTCCGTCGGCTGGCCCGGTGGGCCCCGGCGTGAACGTGGTGGGGTGGAAGGGAACCGGTACCGACGTCAGGTCGCTGCCGGTCGATCCGCGCGCGGCGGCGCGGCGACGTCAGGTCGGCGTGGCCTGCTCGCCACACATCGCAAATCAACTATGAAACAGCGTTCTGATTTTTTGATACGCGGTTTCATGAAGCCCGTGCCGGTGACGGCGGCGTCAGAGGGGGAGGGGGCATTCGGCGCGATGGAAGGGGCGCCCCAAAGCGCCGCCGCGTCATCCGGCCGTGATTTGCCTTGCCGGCGATCGGCATCCGCGTGAGGCCGCGCCGGGGCGAAGACCGCAGGTTTCGCCGAAGGCAGATCCCGGCGCGATGCAAGGGGTCATGCGGGTTGTCGTCAAGACGTCCCAAACCGGGCGTCACGCCAGCACCTCGGCCGCGTCACCGCCATCTCCTTCGGCACACTGATCACAGCGTCCGTCGTGAGCCGCTGGCTGGCAGCGCGTCGAAGCGCTGCGGATCGGGCGCGTTCAGTGCGCCGCGCTGGCGGCTGCCTGGCGGGCGCTGAGCTCGCGCAGCGCGGCGACCTCGCCGACGCGCGCCACTTCGGTCAGGTGCTGCTGCCAGGTCTGCACCGCGTCGCAGGCCATGGGCTGGCCCTGCCGGCGCCACCAGGTGGGCGAGACGCGGGCGAGGCGCTCGGCTTCGTCGCGCAGGCGCTGCTGGCGGTCGGCCGGCCAGCCGGCGGCCTGGGCGAGCGCGGTGGCGTTGCCCAGCGTGTGCAGCGCATCGCTGCGTTCGGACAGCAGCCGCGCCAGCGCGCCGCATTCCTCGGCGCGGCCGTGCTGCTGGCAGCGCTCCTGCATGAAAGCCTCGCCGCCCCCCGATGGGGCCGGCGCGCGCAAGCGCATCTCGGCGCCCAGCGCCAGGCGCAGATAGCCCGGCAGGCTGTCGGGCAGCGCGGCCTGCGCGGCCAGCAGCAGCGACTGCGGGCGCTCCTGCCAGCGGCGCGACTGCAGCAGGCCGCGCCAGGCCTCCTCTGAGGCCTTGGGATCGGCATCGGCCAGCGCGGCCCAGTGGGCGGCGTTGTCGGGCTCCAGCTTCAGCCGCGCACGGATCAGGCCGAGGTGGCAGGCCATGGGGTCGGGCTGTATCGCGCAGGCGCCCTCGGCCCATGCCAGGACCTCTGGCTGACCACTGCTTTGCGCCAGCTGCAGCAGCTGGCGTGACCAGGCCTGCTCGGCAGCGGGGTCGTCCCCGTCGGGTGGCGACATCAGCAACGCGGCCGCGCGCGCGCGCGCGTCGCCCTGGCGCAACTGGGCCAGCAGCGTCGCGCGGGCGGCGGCCAGCGGCTCGCGGCCCACCGGGCCCGGCAGGGACTCCAGATCCAGGGGCTCCTCGTCGTCGTCAGCGGGTGTCGCTGCGGGGAAGCGGCCCAGGCCGCACAAGTCCACGACGGTCATCTTGGGGCTCGCAGGCAGCACCGGCTTCGCGGCGGCGGGCTTGACTGGCGGCGCCGAGCCGGCTGACGCAGCGGGCAGCGCCAGCGCCTGCGTGGGGGCCGACGCCGCAGCGGTCGGCGCGGCCGTCTCGGCGCTGGGCCTGGCCAGCATCGCGACGAGCACCACGACAGCAATGACGGCGGCGGCGGTCCAGGCGGGGCTTGGTTTCATGGGCACCTCGGGGTGGCGGGCCGCGCGGGCGACGGCAGTCGCCGCGTCGGCCCTGCAAGTTTCAGTTCTGCCGGGTCAGCGCTGGGCGCAACCCCTGGATCGGAAGCAGCGTCCCCCAGGCAGACTGCGGCGATCTCAGGCCTTTCGGTGGCCTGGCCGCACGATGGCGACACGGCCCGGCTCTGCCGCGTCACGACTGGCGTGGTGCGGCAGAACCAGGTCGAGCGTGCCTCAGCTCAGGTCGCAGCCGCTCGGGGTGGCCCAGGTCGTCGTCGGCTTCATCGCCTTGACGGTGGCGGTGGCGCTGATCCCCACGTTGGCCGCGCCAATCTTGGTCTCCAGTTCGCTGATGGAGACGATGTAGCTGTTCAGCGAGCTCAGGCTGGCCTTGTTCGGGATGTACCAGCTGATCGCCTTGGTCGCGCCGGTCGTGGCGTCGGTGGTGATGATGGTCTTCCAGAAGTAGTCCGGCGTCTTGATGCCGTGCGAGGCCACGAAGTAATCGTTGCTCGTGTCGTTGTAGACCAGGCCGCCGTAGACGTAGACCGTTGCCAGGTCACGGTAGCACTCGGCCACGTTCTCGGCCTGCACCCAGATGCCCTGGTTGAAGGTCGAGACCTGCGGCACGATGTTGCTCATGTAGTTCGCACGCTTGATGTAGGTCGTGCTGGCGTCCATGTGGTTGCTGGTGACCAGGTGGCCGCGGTCCCAGCCGGTGACGACGCTGGCGTAGGAGGCGGTGGACAGCTGGCCCAGGCAGCCCGACGGCAGATCGGGGTCCAGGTAGAAGCTGGACGGACGCGCGGCGCTGCCGGTGTCCTTGGTCAGCGTGTACTCGTAACGGGTGGCCGCGCGGTTGGTGCAGTCGTAGGTCAGCTTGAAGCCGCCCTTGTCCAGCGTGACGACGGCGGCCTGGGCATCGAGGCCCAGCACGGCAAAGAACAGGGTGACGATCAGTTGTCGAGTCATGTCAGATCCTCTTGGTGTTTGGAAAGGAGAGAGATGACACGTCCCTGCACGGCATACGGCGCGGCCTCATCTCAGCCCGATCGGGCCGAGCACACGCCATCCGGCCGCCCCCGCTCTTGGCAGGCATCGGTCGGATGCGGTTTGCTAACGCTACTTCCCAACGCGCCCCGTATCGCAGCACCCGAAACGGTGCGGTCAGCACCGATTTACGGCATCTCCGGGCTGCAGGGTCATGAAGTCAAACGGTTTTGTTTGACTCACTAGTAAGTAAGCAATATTCGTGTGACGCGGCCGCGTCGTGAGCCCTGGGACTTTCCCGGGGGCGCATCTTACTTCTTGGTTGCTGGCACCCGGACGCCGGGGCATCCGAGACTCGCCAGGGCGGTGGCCACCGGCCCTGGCGTTATGCCGACTGCGGCGACTTTGCCCTCCAGGCGCCAGCGTCAGCGTGACGGCGTGGGCGAGGGGCAGGTCATGACAGGGCCTGGGTGCGCTGGAGGAAGCCGGTCATGCCCATGCGGGAGAACTCGGCGCGCGCGAAATGCAGGGCCGTGGCCCAGCCGGCGTCCAGCCGCAGTTCGGCCTCGACCAGCGCCGTGACGGCGGCCTCGTGGTCGGAGTTGCGCAGTTCGCCCGCACCGCGGGCCAGCGACAGGTAGCGCCGCGCCTGGGCGGTGTCTCCCACTTTCGCCGCGAGCCGGGCGGCCGCGCGATAGGCCATGGCGCCACCGATCCAGTCCTGCTGGCGGCCGCGGCGCAGTGCCATCGCGACATGGTGCCGCGCCGCGCCAACTTGCCCCTGCGTGGACAGGATGTCGGCCAGCCAGCCGTGGTTGAAGCTGTTGTAGAGGCCACCGCCCCGTGGGGCGAGCCAGGCGGTGGCGTCCAGCACGCGTTGCAGCGCGCTCGGGTCGGCCGCCGCCATCCAGGCGCCGTAGGCGCCCGCCGCCTGCCCCATCGCGCAGGTGAACATGCTGCGCACCTGCGCGCCGACGCGGTGGGCCACGGCCGCCGAGGCGCTGGCTTCGGCCCAGCGGCCTTGCCACAGGAACACGGCGGCGCGCCAGCCCTGGATGCTGGCTTCCACCGCATGGCCGCTGCCATCGAACGGGGCCAGCGCCTCTGCGAAGACTTCATGGGCCTGCTCGAAGTGGCCCTGGTCACCCAGCACATAGGCGCGGCAGCACAGCGAGAACGACAGGCCGATGCGGTTCACGGCGCTCTTGCTGGCGCGCGTGCGCTGGCGGGCGATGGCCAGGTCCAGCATCGGCAGCGCCTCCGCGTAGTTGGCGGCGGCGGCCTGGAGCTGCCCGACGGTGCCGGGCAGCTGGGCCAGCAGCGCATGGTCGCCGCAGGCCTGGGCGGTTTCGACGGCGGCGCGGGCGTGGCGCAGGCTGTCGCGCGTCTCGCCCAGCGCGTAGCCGACATAGGACAGCCAGTATTCGGTGCGGGCGACGAGGGCGGGGTCGCCGTCGGCGTGGGCCAGCACGGCGGCGTGCTTGAGCACGCGCAGGTCGTCCTTCGAGGCGTCGAACACGCAGGCCATGCCCAGGCGCTGCGCGACGGCGATCCAGCGTCGGCGCCGGCCGCGGCCCTGGTCTTCGCCGTCGGGCAGGAATTCCAGCGCAGCCAGTGCGGCGCGGAACTGCCTCTTGGCGCGGTCCAGTGCGGAGGCGGCCAGGGCCTGGTCGCCGGCGGCTTCGGCGTGTAGGCCGGCGGCGGGCCAGTCGTTGGCGGCGGCCGCGTGATAGGCCAGCTGTTCGTGCAGCTGCCCTTCGGGGCCGCCGCGCGCGGCCAGCTCGGTGCTGATGCGCCGGTGCAGGGCCTGGCGCTCGTGCAGGCCGGTGGCTTCGTAGATGATGTCGCGCGTGATGCCGTGCTTGAAGCGCAGATGGCCGGGGGACTGGTCGGGGAAGATGAAGTCCTGCCCGGCGAGCGCGCGCACGGCGGGGTGCTGCTCACCGCAGCCCGACAGCGCCTCCAGCAGCCACACGGGGATGACGTTGCCGATGACGGCGGCCAGCCGCACGAGGCGGGCCTGGTCGGGCGGCAGCCGGCCCACGCGCGACTCGACCAGCGCGGCCAGCCACGCGGCGCTGCTCTGGCCTTCGACGAGCTGCTCGCCCGCGTCGGCCGCGGCGTGGCAGAGCTCCTCGATGAACAGCGGGTTGCCGCCGGCGTGGCGGCGAACCTCGGCGGCGATGAAGGGGTCTACCTGCGGGGCGAGCTGCTGCACGGCGCGGGCCGACTCGCCTTCGCTCAAGGGCGGCAGTTCGATGATCTCGGCGCCGTCGTCATGCGCGCGGGGCAGCTCGGTGAGCGGCAGCGGCCGGCTGGCACTGAGCAGCAGCAGCGGCAGCCCTTCGCGGGTGCAGGCGGCGCGCAGCCGGTGCAGCAGGTGCAGCGAGGCGTCGTCGGCCCATTGCAGATCGTCGATGAAGATCAGTTGCGGCGTGCGCCGCGCCAGCACCAGCAGCAGTGCCAGCAGCGCCTCGGCGCGCCCGGCGGGAGCGCTCTGCTGTGCGGCGAGCAGCTCGGGCGGCGCCTCGGGCATGCCCTCCATGGACCGCAGCATCTGCAGGAAGGGCTGCAGCGGCTCGGCGCTGAGGTAACTCTCGCAATAGCCACGGTGGATGTGGCAGGGGCGGTCGGCGTGGTCCTCGGCGTGGCGCAGGAACTCTTCGCTCAGGCGGGTCTTGCCCACGCCAGCGCCGGCGCGCAGCCCCACCCACAGGGTCTGGCCGCCCAGCGCACGCGCCAGAGCGGCCTGGAGCATGAGCATTTCGCTCTCCCGGCCGACAAAAGGTGATAAGCCTCGTCGCACGCTGGCGTCGAAGCGCCGCCCGACCTGCGCGCGGCCGACGACACGGTAGGCCGCCAGCGGGGTGGCGCGGCCGCGCAGCTGCAGGTTGAAGCGCGGCCCGGTCTCGAAGAACTGGCTCTGCAGGCCCAGGCTCTCTTCGCTGGCCAGGACCTCGTCGGCACGGGCCGCCTCGGACAGCCGGGCGGCGATGTTGGGCGCGTTGCCCAGCAGCTCGAAGCGGCCGCGCATCTGGTCGCCGTCGTTGACGAGCACGATGCCGGCGTGGATGCCGCTGTGCAGCGTCAGGCCGCGGAAGTCGGCGGGCAGGGGGCCGGGCGGGCGCAGTCCGCGCACGGCGGCGTGCAGCTCCAGCGCGGCCTCGGTGGCGCGGCGGCCATCGTCTTCGCGCACGTCGGGGTGGCCGAAGACGGCCAGCATGCCGTCACCCTGGATGCGCGCAATCACGCCCCCATGGTGCGGCACGATGCGCTCGTAGAGGTCGCGCAGGCCGGCCAGCATGGCGGCGTAATGCTCGGCCTCCATCCACTCGGCCATGGCGGTGGAACCGCTCAGGTCGACGAACAGCAGGGTCAGCAGCCGGCGCTGGCCGGTGGCATTGGGAAGGGCGGGGGCAGGGGACTCGGTCACAACGCCCACATCCTAGTGCCGTGGGCGTGGTCTCCCGTTGCTCGCGGTCAAGCCTGCAGCGGCTGGAAGTCGGTATCGGCCACCGTGCGCGGGGCGCCGGGAGGCAGGTCTTCCTCGCGCAGGCCCAGGTAGATGGGCTCGCCGTTGCGCCGGTGGATGTTGATCTTGGCGTTGTAGACGCGGTGGATCAGACCGTGCTTGTCGGCCACCTGGTACTCGCTGATTCCCCACAGGCCGGTGTCGTCGCGCCGGCCGGTCAGGTAGCAGGCGATCTCATCCACCTCGGAGCCGGCCAGCTTCAGCCCGTTGAGGCTGCGCAGCGGCGCACGGGTGCGCTCGACGAAGTCCAGGCTGTCGATGCGCACGTCGCCGCCGGTGCTTTCGTCGTGCATCAGCGTGTTGAACTTGCCGACGAGGATCTGGCCGGGCTCGGCGCTTTCGATCATGCGCGCCAGCTCGATCGTGACCTGGCCCACCAAGTAGCTGAAGGACGTGGGGTTCAGCCCTTCGGACTGATAGAACTCGTAGTGCGAGCCGACATGGAAGCACGCGCGCAGCCGGGGCACCGATTCCGGGCGCGTGGCGCGCTCGTGGGCCAGCGCGTTGTCGGCCAGGATGAACTGCATCAGCTGGTACAGCTCCACATTGGCCGCCACGCCGCGCATGCGGTTCCAGATGTAGAAGCCGTCGCCCGTCGTCGTGCGGGCGAAGTTGATGTTGATTTCCTGGTCCAGCAGCTTGGCGTAGGCGGCATTGACGGAGCAGGACAGGCTGTTGAGCTGCACCACCTGCTGCAGCGGCGTGAGCAGCGAGAAGCCGACGGCGTCGAACAGGATGACGGCCCGGTCCTCGACGAGGCGCACGCCGTAGCGCGCGGCGATGGCCGCGATCAGGGGCAGGCCCAAGCCCTTCGCGGGCGCGAACGGCAGCTCGATCAGACGCGGCGCCACGCCCAGCGCGGCGCAGACGGTGTCAAAGGCATCGGCGTCGAGGTGGCCCTGGTTGGACAGCAGCCGGTCCAGCAGGCGGGCGCGGCGCGTGAGCTCCGAAGGCGGCAGGTTGCCGTCGCCCAGCGCGAACTCCGTCAGCATCGGGTGGGGCGCCACCAGCACGCGCATGCCGCGCGCCTCGGGCGTCCACGAAAAGAGCAGGTTGTGACCCAGGTTCCACAGCGCGTACAGCGCCTGGTCCAGCAGGATGATGTTTTCGCGCAGCTGGGTTTCGCTCAGTCCGGCAGGGGCCGGATATGCCATGAAGCCATCCAGCCAGGAACGGCGTTTGCGCAGCTCTTCTTTCACAAGCAGGCTCCGTTAAGAAACCCGATTGTCGGTCACAGTTGTGACATTTTTCCCAAATTCAAGCCGAATCGTTGCAGCACCGCCCATAGATGCGGGGGCTGCGGCAGCGATTCGGCTCGAGAAACGGCGGGCGTCAACCGCATCGGCGGCTCAGACGCGACGTGCGGTGACGACGACCCGGGGCAGTTGCTGGATCTGCGCGACCTCGCGGGTGGCCGTGCCGGTGATGACGACGCGCGGCAGCTGGGCGATGTCGCGCTGGGCCTTGCCCGTGATGACGACGCGGGGCAGCTTCTCGATGACCTGCGGCGCGGCCTGGGCGGCAATGGCGGTGAAGGCAAAGGCGGCGACAGCGGCGGCCTGGATCAGCACGGTGGTCTTCATGGGGCTTCCTTTCGGGGTTGTCACAGCGGAATTGCTGTGTCGATGGAAGCAGTTTCGGCACGTCGGCGCCCTGTTGCGACGCCGCTGCGACGAATCGCCAACCGCACGCCCTGGGCCGCAGGTTGCGCGGATGAGCCGTTCCCACAGCGCCGCCAACGGCTTGTCGCGGCCTCGCGGCTATTGCCAAGCTGGATGAGCATGCGGCGGTCGGGACCCTCGCTGCGTTGGGCGCTGCCAGGTGGCGGCCTATCATGTCCGGTTCGCTCGTGAAAACTCCCATGTCGTCCCCAGAGTCGAAATTCATCCGCGTGCGCGGCGCGCGCACCCACAACCTGAAGAACATCGACGTCGATCTGCCGCGGCATGCGCTCGTCGTCATCACGGGGCTGTCGGGTTCGGGCAAGTCGTCGCTGGCCTTCGATACGCTGTATGCCGAAGGGCAGCGGCGTTATGTCGAGAGTCTGTCCAGCTACGCGCGGCAGTTCCTCCAGCTGATGGACAAGCCCGACGTGGACGTCATCGAGGGGCTGTCGCCGGCCATCTCCATCGAGCAGAAGGCCACCAGCCACAACCCGCGCTCCACGGTGGGCACGGTCACCGAGATCCACGATTACCTGCGCCTGCTGTACGCCCGCGCCGGCACGCCGTTCTGCCCGGACCATCATCTGCCGCTGGAGGCGCAGTCCGTCAGCCAGATGGTGGACGCCGTGCTGGCCCTGCCCGACGAGAGCAGGCTGATGTTGCTGGCGCCCGTCGTGCGTGACCGCAAGGGCGAGTTCGTCGAGCTGTTCCAGGACATGCAGGCCCAGGGTTATGTGCGCTTCCGCGTGGACGGCGTGACGGTGGAGGTGCCCGATCTTCCGGCGCTGAAGAAGGCCGAGAAGCACGACATCGACGTCGTCATCGACCGCATCAAGCTGCGCGCCGATTCTCACGACGCCTTGCGCCAGCGTCTGGCCGAGAGCTTCGAGGCCGCCCTGCGCCTGGCCGACGGCCGCGCGCTGGTGCTGGACATGGATGCCGGCACCACGACGCTGTTTTCCAGCAAGTTCGCCTGCCCGGTCTGCTCCTACTCGCTGCCCGAGCTGGAGCCGCGGCTGTTCTCGTTCAACTCGCCGGTGGGTGCCTGCCCCAGTTGTGAGGGCCTGGGGCAGGTCACGGTGTTCGACGCCGACCGCGTCGTCGCCTTCCCCTCGCTGAGCCTGGCCAGTGGCGCCGTGAAGGGCTGGGACCGCCGCAACCCCTACACCTTCTCGCTGCTGGAGGCAGTGGCCGCGCATTACAAGTTCGATGTCGAAGCGCCGTGGGAGGAGTTGCCTGTCGCCACGCAGCAGGTGCTGCTGGAAGGCTCGGGCAGCGAGGACATCAGCTTCACCTACCAGGCCGAGACGGCCTCGGGCAAGAAGCGCTCGGTCAAGCGCAGCCATCCGTTCGAAGGCATCCTGCCCAACCTGCAGCGCCGCTACAAGGAGACCGATTCCGCCGCCGTGCGCGAGGACCTGGCGCGCTACATGGCCGCCAAACCCTGCCCGGCCTGCGAGGGCTCGCGGCTGCGGCGCGAGGCGCGCCACGTCGTGCTGCAGCCGGCGGATGCCGCGCCGGGCGAGAAGGGCCGGCCGATCTACGAGGTCGAGCATTCGACGCTGCGCGAATGCCTGGACTACTTCGAAGGCCTGAAGCTCAAGGGCAACAAGGCCGAGATCGGCGACAAGGTGGTGCGCGAGATCGCCTCGCGGCTGCGCTTCCTGAATGACGTGGGCCTGAACTACCTGAGCCTGGACCGATCGGCCGACACGCTCTCGGGCGGCGAGGCGCAGCGCATCCGGCTCGCGTCGCAGATCGGCTCGGGGCTGACCGGCGTCATGTATGTGCTGGACGAGCCCAGCATCGGCCTGCACCAGCGCGACAACGACCGGCTGATCGCCACGCTGCGGCGGCTGCGCGACCTGGGCAATTCGGTGCTGGTGGTGGAGCACGACGAGGACGCCATCCGCGCCGCCGACTGGGTGCTGGACCTGGGCCCCGGCGCCGGCGTGCACGGCGGGCGCGTGATGTCGCAGGGCACGCCCGACCAGGTGGCCGCCGACCCGAACTCGCCCACCGGGCGTTACCTGAGCGGCGCGGCGCGCATCGAGGTGCCGGCGACGCGTCACCCGGCCGTGGGCGGCCAGATGCTGCGCATCGTCAATGCACGCGGCAACAACCTCAAGGGCGCGACGGTCGAGATCCCGGTCGGCGTGCTGACCTGCGTGACCGGCGTGTCCGGCTCGGGCAAGAGCACACTGGTCAACGACACGCTGTACGCCGCCGTCGCCAAGAAGCTCTACCAGAGCCATGCCGACCCGGCCACGCACGACGAGATCGAGGGCCTGGACGCGTTCGACAAGGTCATCAACGTCGACCAGTCACCCATCGGCCGCACGCCGCGCTCCAACCCGGCGACCTACACGGGCCTGTTCACGCCCATCCGCGAGCTGTTCGCCGAGATGCCCACCGCCCGCGAGCGCGGCTACGGCCCGGGGCGCTTCAGCTTCAACGTGGCCGGTGGCCGCTGCGAGGCCTGCCAGGGCGACGGCGTGCTGAAGGTGGAGATGCACTTCCTGCCCGATGTCTATGTGCCTTGCGACGTCTGCCAGGGCCGGCGCTACAACCGCGAGACGCTGGAGGTGCTCTACAAGGGCAAGAACATCACCGACGTGCTGAACATGACGGTAGAGGACGCTCACCAGCTGTTCAACGCCGTGCCGGCGCTCGCGCGCAAGCTGCAGACGCTCCTGGACGTGGGCCTGGGCTATGTGAAGCTAGGCCAGAGCGCGACGACGCTGTCCGGCGGCGAGGCCCAGCGCGTGAAGCTGGCGCTGGAGCTGAGCAAGCGCGACACCGGCCGCACCCTCTACATCCTCGACGAGCCCACCACCGGCCTGCACTTCGCCGACATCGCGCTGCTGCTCAAGGTGCTGCACCAGCTGCGCGACGCGGGCAACACCATCGTCGTCATCGAGCACAACCTGGACGTCATCAAGACGGCCGACTGGCTCGTCGACATGGGCCCGGAGGGCGGCGCGGGCGGCGGCAGGCTGCTGGTGGCCGGCACGCCGGAAGACGTGGCCGCCTGCGAGGCCAGCCACACGGGGCGCTACCTCGCGCCGCTGCTCAAGCGCCGCTGAGCGACGCCCAGCCGGTCAGCGCCGGCTGCGATGCCGACGCGCGCGGCACGCCACCACCAGCAGCCCTGCGGCCGCCATGGCCCAGGTCTGCGGTTCCGGCACGACCGTCACCACGGCGGGCGGCAGGGCTGGCATGCCGGTGCTCACGATGGTCGGGAAGCCGGTGCCACCGCCCGTGACCGGCGTCTGCGCCGGTGTGCTGCCGAGCGTCGCCAGGCTGCTCGCCGTCGGCTGCGACGGTGTCTCGGTGAGGCTGGGCATGCCGGCGCCCTGGGCAAAGCTCTCGGCCGGCGTGCTGGCCATCGGGCCGGCGGACGGGGCTTCGAACTCCAGCGGCGCGGTGTTCTCGGCCTCGCGCGTCGACGACGCCACGTTCATCGCGCTGGACGGGGCAACAGCCGTGGGGCGAGCCTCCAGGCGGCGGATGCGGCTGACGTTGCGGCACACCGTGGGCACGAGGATGCACTGGCCGTCTTCGCAGTAGACGAGGCCGCGCTCCTGGGTCTTGGCGGTCCACTTCGTGCGCGTGACGGTGCGGCAGATGGCGCCCGGGCCGAAGTGCATGTCGCGGATCTCCGGCCCGTAGTTCGCCTGGCCCTTGATGGCATCTCGCTCGATGACGGCGACGTCGTCGTAGCGGCGCGCCTTCATGCGCGCCTTGAGCTTGTCGCGGGTGGCGGCCGGGATGTCCTGGTAGCGGTCGACCGCGGCAACGACGTCGCCCATGAACGGATTGACACCCGGGCGGTCCCAGCTGCATTCGGGCAGCGTCGAGCCGGCTGAAACGGCGAGGGCAAGGGTGGCAATGAACGACATGGGACGGCCCGAGGCAAAAGAAAGCGCCCGGTGAGGACGCGTCGGGGCCTAGTATTAGGGATGTGTTGCATCTGTAAGTAGACGTAGCCCCTAAAGAGGGGGTGTGATAGCGGTGAGATAAGTCACGCAAATCCGGGGGAATGGGTGTTTCGTGCCCCGCCTTGCTCGGGTCTGTCGCGTGGCTTGCTATCGTGCCGACCGCTCCGTCCAGCCTGCCCTGCCATGCCCGATCGCCCAGCACCGCTGGTGCTCTATGTCGAAGACGATCGCATCCATCTGATCCTGATGGAGGAAGTGTTCCGGCTCCTCCCGGGCTGGGAGCTGCGTTGCGCCGAGACCGGGGCGGAGGCGCTGACATTGATGTCGGGCTGCCAGCCTGACGTGTTGCTGGTCGACATGCATCTGCCCGACATGACGGGGCTGGACCTGCGCACCCGTGTCGCTGCGGACGAGACGCTCGCCGCCAGGCTCGACCACGCGCGATGGGTGGCGATTTCGGCAGACAACCCGGGGGAGCTCGTGCGTGCGGCCCGCGCGGCGGGTTTCGATGATTACTGGCTCAAGCCCATCGAGCTGGCGCAGATGCAGGCCCGCCTGCAGGCGCTGTTGCCGACCCGCGCCGAGGAATTCGTCCAGTAGTCACCGCCGCGCGGGCGCGGCGTGCCTGGCTCGTCAGGCGGTGGCCCGCTTCAGGGACAGCAGCCGCTGCACGGCGCAGAACACGAACAGCAGCGCGCCGATGACGATCTTGGTCCACCAGGAGCTGAGCGTGCCGTCGAAGGCGATCAGCGTCTGGATGAGCCCGAGCACCAGCACGCCCGACAGCGCCCCGGCCACGTAGCCGTAGCCGCCCGTCAGCACGGTGCCGCCGATGACCACCGCGGCAATCGCGTCCAGCTCCACGCCCTGCGCATGCTGGCCGTAGCCACTGAGCATGTAGAACGCGAACAGCAGGCCGGCCAGCGCGGCGCAGAAACCGCTGAGTGCGTAGACGGCGATCTTGGTGCGGCCCACGGCCAGACCCATCATCAACGCCGAGGTCTCGTTGCCGCCCAGCGAATAGACGGTGCGGCCGAAAGCCGTGCAGTGCGCAACGTACAGGCCCGCGGCCAGCACGACCAGCGCGATGACCGCGCCCGGCGACAGGAAGGCGCCCGCGAACAGCGGGATTTGTGTCTGCGACAGCGTGACGAACAGCGGCGCGTCGATGGTGATGCTGTCCACGCTGATCAGGAAGCACAGGCCGCGCGCGAGGAACATGCCGGCCAGCGTGACGATGAAGGCCTGCAGCTTGAACAGGTGGATGACCACGCCCTGCAGCGCGCCGAACGCCGCACCGCCCAGCAGCGCGACGGCGATGACCAGCTCCGCCGGCCAGTGCGCCACCTGCAGCAGCCAGGCGGCGACCATGGTGGTGAGCGCCAGCACCGAGCCCACCGACAGGTCGATGCCGCCCGACAGGATGACGAAGCTCATGCCCACCGCGATGACGAGCAGGAAGGCGTTGTCGATGAACAGGTTCAGCACCACTTGCGCGGAGCCGAAGCCCCTGTAGCCGGTGGCGCCGGCGATGAACAGGATCACCATCAGCACGACGCTGACCCAGGCGGTGAACGACGGGGCGGAGAGCAGGCGCTTCATGCCGACCTCCGCGACCAGAACGACGACTGCGAGATGCAGACCGCGAACACGACGACGGCCTTGACGACCATCGTCACCTGCGGCGGCACGCCTAAAGCGTAGATGGTGGACGTCAGCGTCTGGATGATGAGCGCACCGATCAGGCTGCCCGTCAGGCTGAACTTGCCACCGCTCAACTGCCCGCCGCCCAGCGTGACGGCCAGGATGGCGTCCAGCTCCAGCAGCAGGCCGGCGTTGTTGGCATCGGCGCTCTTGATGTTGGACGAGATCATCAGCCCCGCCAGCCCCGCGCCGAGGCTGCAGTAGACGTAGACGAAGAACACGACGGCCGCCGTGCGCACGCCCGCCAGCCGCGCGGCGACCGGGTTGATGCCGACCGTCTGGATGAACAGGCCCAAAGCGGTGCGCTTCATCAACAGCGCGGTCAGGCCGCCGACGCTGGCGACGATGAACAGCGACACCGGCAGCCCCAGCAGCCAGCCGCCGCCCAGCCAGAAGAAGCTGGCGGGCTCGTAGACGGTGAGGATCTGGCCGTCGGTGAGCAGCTGCGCGAGGCCCCGGCCGGCGACCATCAGGATCAACGTCGCGATGATGGGCTGCAGGCCCAACGCGGACACGAGCAGGCCATTCCACAGACCGCACAGCAGCGCGGCACCGAGGGCCGCCAGCAGCGCCACGGCCAGCCCGTGCGAGCCCACCAGCAGGCAGGCGACGGTGCCGGCGATGGCGACGACGGCGCCCACCGACACGTCGATGCCGCGCGTGGCGATGACCAGCGTCATGCCCAGCGCCGCCAGCATCAAGGGTGCGGCGCGGTGCAGGATGTCGATGAGGCTGCCGTAGAGGTGGCCGTCCTTGATCTCCAGATGCAGGAAGCCAGGCACGAAGACGGCCGCGACGGCCAGCAGCAGCGCGAGCGCGGCGATGGGCCGTGCGAGAGGATGTTTCCAGACCCGCGCGACAGCGGCCGAGGCGCGGGGCGTTGACATGGCAAGACTCGGGGCGTTCATGCGGTGACGGGCTCCGCGGCAATGACTTCAAGCACGCTGCGTTCGTCCAGCTCGCCGCGGCGGTAGACGCCAGCGGCGCGGCGGTCGCGCAGCACGAGGACACGGTCACTGCAGTGCAGGACCTCGGGCAGCTCGGACGAGATGAAGAGGATGGACATGCCCGTGCCGTCCTCCTTGTGCGCGAGGGCACGCACCGCGTCCATCAGGTCTTCCTTGGCGCGCACGTCGATGCCGCGCGTGGGCTCGTCGAGGATCAACACCGCCGGCTCGGTCGCCAGCCAGCGCGCCAGCAAGGCCTTTTGCTGGTTGCCGCCGCTCAGCTGCCCGATGGGCGTGTCGGCGCTGGCCGTCTTGATGCCCAGGCGCTGGATGAAGTCGTCGGCCAGGGCCTGCTGCTGCTCAGGGCTCATGACGAGGCGCAGGCCATGGCGGGCCTGCAGCGCCAGCAGGATGTTGTCGCGCACGGAGAGGTCTGGAATGGCGCCCTCGTGCTTGCGGTCTTCGGAGCAGAACGCGATGCCTGCCGCGATGGCCTCGCGTGGCGAGCGCCAGCGGCCCGTGTGCGCTTCGGTCTGCACCTGGCCGCCGTCGGCCACGTCCGCACCGAACAGCAGCCGCGCCGCCTCGGTGCGGCCGGAGCCCAGCAGGCCGGCCAGGCCCAGCACCTCACCGCGCCTGAGTTCGAGGTCCAGCGGGTGCAGCGCGCCGCGTCGTGTCAGTCCCTGAGCGGTCAGCACGGTCGCGCCGGTAGCCGGCGCGCGGCTGTCCAGGCGGGCGGGTTGCTGGTCCGGCGGCGCGCCCACCATCTTGTTGACCAGGGCCAGGCGGCTGAGGTCGCTCGCCAGGTATTCGCCTTCGGTCTCGCCGTTGCGCATGACCGTGATGCGGTCGGCCAGCGCGTAGGTCTGGTCCAGGAAGTGGGTGACGAACAGGATGGCCAGGCCCTGGTCGCGCAGCCGGCGCAGCACGGTGAACAGCCGCTGCACGGCGGCGTCGTCGAGGCTGGACGTGGGCTCGTCGAGGATGAGCACGCGCGCCGAGACGCGCAGCGCGCGGGCGATGGCGACCATCTGCTGGATGGACAGCGAGTTGCGCGACAGCGGCGCGGTGACGTCGATGTCCAGGTCCATCTGCGCCAGCACGCGGGTCGCTTCCGCGTTGACGGCGGCCCAGTCGATGCGGCCGCCACCCCACCAGGGTTGGCGGGGGAAACCGCCGGCGCAGATGTTCTCCGCCACGCTGAGGTTGGGGCAGAGGTTGACCTCTTGGTAGACGGTGCGGATGCCGTGTTGTTGGGCATCCTCGGTGCGCCGGGGGGCGATGGTTGCGCCGTTCAGCTGGATGACGCCGGCGTCGGGCTGGTAGAGGCCGGTCAGCACCTTGATGAGCGTGGACTTGCCGGCGCCGTTCTGGCCCATCAGCGCGTGGACTTCGCCGGGGAACAGGCGCAGGCTGACGTCGCTGAGCGCTTTGACGCCGGGGAAGGCTTTGTGGATGCCGGTGAGGGCCAGCACGGGTTGGGTTGTCATGGCGTACCTCTCGTTGCCGCGCGAGTGCGGTGCCGGGATTTCGCCCCGGCGGGCGACCTACTTTCTGGGCCGCCAGAAAGTAGGCAAAGAGCTCCCCCCGACCGCACCGCCCGCAGCGACGCTGCGGGTTCCCTGCGCTGCTCAGAGCTTGAGGGCCCGCGCAAAACTCCCTCCGCTGCGCTCCGGTCAAACAGTTGCGCGGAGTCAGTTCTTGAGGCGAGCTGCGCTCGCGCCCTCAAGCTCTTGCGCTGCTCGGCGGTGCTAAAGGGGGCATACCGAACAGCCGGCGCCAGCCGGCTTGCGGGTTTTGCATTGGTGTTCGGGGTTCCCCTTTGGAGGAGCCGAGAAGCGCAGGAGCCCGAGGCGCGAGCGAAGCTCGCTTCGTGAACTGACTCCGCGCAACTGTCTGACCGGAGTGAGCGCAGCGAACGCAGGGAGTTTTGCGCGGGCCTCGGGTTCCGAGCATCGCAGGGGACCCCTTCGCACAGCGAAGGGGCGACGGAACAGGGGCGCTTTCTTTGCCTACTTTCTTGCGCGCGCAAGAAAGTAGGTCGGCCGCCGGGACGAAATCCCGGCATGGTCCTCGCGCGGTAACCTGCGATCACAACCAGCGACGCCGACCGGCGAATCAATACTTCCGATTCGGCAACTCTTTCGCCGCCACCTCAGCCGGATAAACACCTTCATTGACGGTGATCCGCTTCTCCACCGGCTTCTTCGCCACCACGTCCTTCGCCAGCTGCATCAGCTGCGGCCCCAGCAGCGGGTTGCACTCCACCGTCACGTTCAGCTTGCCCGCCTTCATGGCTTCAAAAGCGCCCCGCACACCGTCGATCGAGATGATGACGATGTCCACGCCCGGCTTCAGCCCGGCCTCTTCGATCGCCTGAATCGCGCCGATGGCCATGTCGTCGTTGTGCGCGTAGAGCACATCGATCTTCTTGTCGCGCTGCTTCAGGAAGGACTCCATCACCTCCTTGCCCTTGGCGCGTGTGAACTCGCCCGACTGCGAGCGGATGATTTGCAGCTTGGGGTTGGTCTTGATGACCTCCTCGAAGCCCTTCTTGCGGTCGATGGCCGGTGCGGAGCCCACGGTGCCCTGCAGCTCGACGATGTTCAGCGCGGCATTGGGCGTCTTGGCGGCGCGCTCCAGCAGCCAGCGGCCGGCCTTGCGGCCTTCCTCGACGAAATCGGAGCCGATGAAGGTCACGTACAGCGTCGGGTCGGCCACCTTGACTGCGCGGTCGGTCAGGATGACCGGAATGCCCGCCGCCTTGGCCTCCTTCAGCACCGTGTCCCAGCCGCTCTCGACGACCGGCGAGAAGGCGATGACGTCCACCTTCTGCGCGATGTAGCTGCGCAACGCCTTGACCTGGTTCTCCTGCTTCTGCTGCGCATCGGCGAACTTCAGCGTGATGCCGGCTTCCTTCGCGGCGGCCTTGATCGATGCCGAATTGGCGGTGCGCCATTCGCTCTCGGCGCCGACCTGGGAAAAGCCCAGCGTCAGCGGTGCCGCAAGCGCCGCGGTGGCGGGCAGGGCCAGCAGGGTGGCCAGCAAGGTGCGGCGGGCAATCAGCTTCATCATTCGGTTGTCTCCTGGTTGTAGGGCTGAGTGGGTGGGAACGCCGGGAGGGGCTAACGCAACAGACGCAGGCCGTACAGCCCGCCCGCGATGCTGCCCGGCCGGGCGATGAACTTCACGTTGAGCCTGCCGCCAGCGGCGCGCACCAGCTCGGGCGGCAGCAGGAACTCGCGCGCATAGATCTCGTCGCCGCCGTCGGGGCGGGCCAGCTCGATCTCGGCGATGCGTTGGCCGTTGACGACCAGGTCGAACCGGCGGCCGGCGTCGCCCCGTGCAAAGCTGAGCCGCAAGGCCCGCGCCTGGGCCTGCGGGTCGGCGAGGTCGTAGCTGAACCATTGCCGCGCGTGGCGCCAGCGGCCGGCCGGTGCCACGCCGTTCTCGGCGCCCTCGCCCTGGAAGCCGTGGTCGCTCTCGGGCTGCTGCTCGCCGGGTGCAACCTGGTCGATGGTCTGCGCATCGAGCGCCAGGCGGGCCTCCTCGGCCTTGGCCAGCTCCAGGCGCAGCAGGCTCTGCTGGGCCGGCGTGCTGCGCGCCCAATAGAGCATGTAGCGCGCATCGTGCAGGCGGAAGAAGGGCATGAGCTGCAGCCGGTCGGCATCCGGGCGGCCCTGGATGAGGCCGGGCGCCGTGAAGGTCAGCGGCTGGCCGGGCACGGGCTTGAAGCGGCGGACGATGTCGGCCTCCTTCAGCGTCGGTGTGACGAACACCGGCGCCGCCTCCTGCGGACAGACGGCGCCATGCGCGATGTGGCCCATGCGCGAGCCATCGGCCTTGAAAGCCAGCGCCTCGCCCGGCTGCGGTGTCTTGGCGGCCAGCACGATGGGGCCGTGCAGCACGGCCACGTAGTTCTTCAACCCGGGCATGGGCTCCAGCGTCGTGCGCATGGGCAGCTCCACATCGACGACATCGCCCGCCGCCCACGCACGGCGCAGTTCGACATGGCCGCCGGGCCTGGCCGCCACCTTCACCGGCTTGCCGTTGAGCCGCACCTTCAGCGTGCCGGGCGCCACCCAGCCGGGGTAGCGGATCTTCAGCGCGAAGCTGCCGCCGCCGTCCACCGTCAGCCGCGTGCGTGGCTCGTCGGGAAAGCGCGTGCTTTGCGTGACGTGCACGCCGCGCTCGCGCCAGTCGAGCCGGGACGCGATGAAGAGGTTCACGTAGAGCGAGTCGCCATCGTGCGTGTAGATGAACTCGCCATGCCGCGCGTGGCTCTCGATGCCGGAACCCACGCAGCACCACATGCCTTCGTCCACCTGCGAGTAGACGCGGTAGTGCTGCGGCCGCATCGGCGTGAAGTAGACGAAGCCGCCGTCGCCCGGGTGCTGCGAGGCGAGGATGTGGTTGTAGAGCGTGCGCTCGTAGAAGTCCGTGTAGCGGCCCTGCTCCGGCTGCGCCTGCGACAGCAGCGCCGTCAGCTTGAGCATGTTGTAGCTGTTGCAGGTCTCGGGGCCCTCGACCTCACCCAGCATGGGCCGGAAGTCGTCGGCCGGGTGGAAGTGCTCCTTGACGCTGTTGCCGCCGATGGCCACGGAGCGCCTCTGCGTCACCGTCTGCCAGAAGAACTCGGCCGCGCGGTGGCCCTCGTCGTCGCCGGTCAGCTGCGCGATGCGCTGGAAGCCGATGACCTTGGGAATCTGTGTGTTGGCGTGCAGGCCGTTGAGCTTGTCCTGGCCTGCGGCCAGCGGCTGCAGCAGCGCCAGGTGCGAGAAGCGCCGCGCCAGCGCCAGGTAGCGCAGGTCGCCGGTGATCTCGGCCACGTCGGCCAGCACCTCGGCCATGCCGCCATGCTCGGCGCGCAGCATGTCCTGCATCTGTGCGTCGGTCAGCGGCGTGGTCAGGCGCAACGCCCAATCGCTCAACGCGACGAGCATGGCCTTGGCGTCCGCGTTGCCGGCGTGCACCCAGGCGTCGCGCAGGCCCGCGAACAGCTTGTGCAGGTTGTACCAGGGCACCCAGCGGCCGTTGACGGAGAAGCTGTCGACCTTGAGCTGGCCGGCGCCGACCTGGCCCCAGGCCTTGGCGCCATCGGGGATACCGCCGAGGTAGCCGGTGCCGAGCTTGTCCTGGCAGCGCTTCAGTTCGGTGATGACGTGGTCCAGCCGCTGCCGGACGACCGGGTCTCCGGTGGACGCCCACATCAGCGCCAGCGCCGAGAGGTAGTGGCCGCCCATGTGGCCGTCCAGCCCGCTGGACTCCCAGTTGCCATAGCTCGGTGCCGGCACGGGCAGCCCGGCCTCGCGGCGGAACGGCGCGAGCAGGCGCTCGGGGTCCAGCGCCAGCAGGTAGTGCAGGTCGGTGTTCTGCGCGTCGAGGAAGGGGCCGTCCTGCAGACGGACTCGGTCCAGCGGGAAGGCCTGCGCCGCCGCACCCGCAGCATGGGCGCACAGCGCGAGGGCACAGGCAGCGAGCAGGTGTTTCATCTCAGCGCGTCGCACCGGACTTCTCGGGCCGAGCGCCGGGCCGCTCCCTAGCCGGCCCGCCATGGCGATGTGCTTGTGGCTCGACGCCACAAGCATCGCCGTCCCCTCGGGGGACCGACTGGGAACGCCCGCGTTCAGCGTGGCAGAACCGGGCGAGGGGCTCATGCCGACACGCGCACGGCCCACAGCGCGACGCCCGTCGCCGCCGCCGTGGAGGCGGTCGACGACAGCGCACTGAAGCTGACGACGAAGGCGCTGGAGTTCGTATTCCACTGACGGGACAGTACGCCCTTGTAGGTCACGCCACCGCTCACGATCGTGATCTTGTTGCTGCCGTCGTGCGTCCACGTGCCGGTCATGCCGCCGCTGCCGGCCACCACGCCACCGCTGCCCAGCGTCACGAGGATGGAGGCCTTGCTCGTGGCGGTGATGTCCTTGCCGTGATTGACGAGCTTGTAGGTGCCGGTGGCGTCCGCCGCGGTGACGGTGGCGGCCTGCGCGGGGCTGGCCAGGCTCAACGGCGCATAGCGCAGTGCGGCGATGACGGGCCAGCCGTCGTCGTTGAAGTGCATCTCGTGCACGCGCACCTCATGGGCCTCGCCTTTGCCGGGAAAGCGCGTGTGGAACACCATGAAGTAGCGGTCCGTCGCCGCGTCGTGGTACGCCGAGTTGTGGCCCGGGGACACATAGCCCAGCGCGGTGCCGGTCTCGAAGGCAGCGTTGGCAAACTGGTGGCCGCCCATGAGCTTCATGCCGTAGTCCTGGATGCTGGGGCGATTGAAGGCCGAACTGGCCCGCACCGTGGCCATGTTCTTGCCGAAGCCGTCCACATACGGGCCCTCCGGCTTGGCCGAGCGGCAGACGCGCACGTTGTAGCCGCCGTCCGCCGCCAGCCCACCCCAGGACGTGAACAGGTAGTAGTACTTTGTCGCCGGGTTGTAGATGACGTAGGCGCCCTCGATCTCTGCGTGGTTGCCGCCCAGCAGGTGGGTGCCGTAGCCCTGGCCGGCCACGGGCAGGCCGGTCGCTGCGTCCAGCCGCAGGATGTAGATGCCGCCGGCGTAGGAGCCGTAGGTCATCCACAGCTGGCCTGCGGCATCCCGGAACACGGCGGGATCGACGGCGTTGGGGTGCCGGGTCGCGTCGTAGACGCTGCCGTCCTCGGACAGCGCGGGGCTGACCATGCCGGACTTCAGCAGGAGTTGCTGATGAACGTAGGGGCCCTCGATGCGCGTGGCGGTGGCGACACCCAGCGCCGACAGCGGCGAGTCGCCCTTGCAGGCGCAGTAGTACATGCGGTACTTGCCGTCGCTGAGCTTGATGACGTCAGGTGCCCACAGCGTCGTGGTCTGCGCCCACGACAGCGCGGCAGCGAGCTGGGTCGTGACCTGGTTGAACAGCGGATTGCTGTCCGTGACGAGATCGGCGAATTTGGTCCAGTTCATCAGGTCGGTCGTCCGCGCTGCTGCGAGGTGCGAGCCGAAGACGTAGTAGGTGCCGCCTTCCTTGACGATGGACGGGTCATGCACCGAGGCGTTGCCGAAGCTCAGTGCGGCCTGCACCGGATTGGGGTTGGAGGTCGTCGTGCCACCCGTATTGCCACCCGTATTGCCGCCCGTGCCGGCATCGCTGCTTCCGCCGCCGCAAGCGGTCAGGGCCAGCGCGGCAGAGCCGGTGAGGAAACGGCGTCGGTTCTGATGTGTCATGACGAGTCGGTCTGTGCATCGGCCGGCCCGGTCGCCGGGCCGGCGCGCCGGTCAGCCCTCGACCGCGACGACGACGATGGACTTGGCCGGCAGCTTCAGGGTTAGCTTGCCGCCCACGGCCTGCGCCTCGAAGGGCACGGGCACGACCTGGGCCGGCTTGCCCAGCTCGTTCTGCGCGTCCATCGCGCCAGCGGTCAACAACTGGCCCTTGACGGCCTTGGCGGCGTTCGCGCCGACCTGCAGCGCCAGCTCGGCGGCCTGCGTCGCGTTCGCGTTGACCAGGCCCACGTAGAGCTTGCCGTCCTTGGCGCGGCCAGCCGTCACGCTGAGCGAGGGCATCTCGGTCTTGCCCACCAGGTAGACCGGGTTGTTCTCGATGCTGGCGGGCAGCGAGGTGGCGTCCTGGAAGGGCACGTAGAGCTTGAACGCGTGGTAGGTGGGCGTCAGCGCCAGCTTGTCCTTGCTGGTGAGGATCATGGCCTGCAGCACGTTGACCATCTGTGCCACGTTGGTCATCTTCACGCGCTCGGCATTGGCATGGAAGACGTGGAAGTGCAGCGCCGCCAGCAGCGCGTCGCGCAGCGTGTTGCGCTGGACCAGGAATCCCGGGTTGCTGCCCGGCTCGGGGTCGTACCAGCTGCCCCATTCGTCGAAATAGAAGCCGACGCGCTTTTTGGGGTCGTGCTGGTCGAGGACGGCAGTGTTCTTGCGCACCCAGGCGTCGATGGTCTGGGTGTGGGCCAGCGTGGAGATCCACTGGTCCTCGCCGAAGCCGACGGCCGCGCCCTTGGTCTCCCACTTGCCGGTGGGCAGGGTGTAGCCGTGGTGCGAGATGGCGTCGAAGGGCACGCCCTTCAGGCCCTTGGCCAGCGTCTCGGTCCAGTCGGTGCGCGCGTCGTGGCCGCCGCTGGCGATGAACACCGGGCGGTTGTTCTGCGGCGTCTTCAGGAACGTGGCGGCCTGACGGTACAGATCCACGTAGTACTCGGGGCGCATGTTGCCGCCGCAGCCCCAGCTCTCGTTGCCGACGGCGAAGTAGTGCACGCGAAAAGGCTTGGCATGGCCGTTCTTGCGGCGCAGCTGGGCCAGCGTCGAGTTGCCGTCGGCCGTCATGTACTCCAGCCACTCGGCCATCTCCTGCGGGCTGCCGGTGCCGAGGTTGCCGTTGACGTAGGTCTCGGCGCCCAGCTGCTCGGCCAGGTCGAAGAACTCGTGCGTGCCGACGGCGTTGTTCTCGGCCACGCCGCCCCAGGTCGTGTTGACCTTGACCGGCCGCTGCGCGCGCGGGCCGATGCCTTCACGCCAGTGGTATTCGTCGGCGAAGCAGCCCCCCGGCCAGCGCACCAGGGGCACGTGCAGGTCTTTCAATGCCGCGACGACGTCCTTGCGCCAGCCGCGCACGTTGGGGATCTTGGACTCGGGGCCCACCCACATGCCTTCGTAGATGCCGGTGCCCAGGTGCTCGGCGAACTGGCCGTAGATGTTGCGGTGGATGACGGGGCCGGGCTGGTCGGCGTTGACGACGACCTTGATGTCGGCGGCCTGCGCGCCCGCGCCCACCATCAGCGCGGCCACGAGGGCCAGCAGTTGCTTCTTCATGTCTGTTGTCTCCTTGGTTATGTCTGTCAGGCCTCTTCGGGCCGAGCGGCGGGCCGCCCCAAGCCGGCCCGTCTGGCGATGTGCTTGCCGGTCGATCCGGCCTGCATCGCCGTTCCCTCGCGGAAGCGTCCAGGGCCAAGCCCTGGACGAGGGGCCTCAGTTCCGGGTCAACGCGCCGTCGCGGCGGCGCCAGACGCCGCGCTCGTTGGGCTCGCGCAGCACGGCGGGCAGCAGCGCGCGCGGCAGGTTCTGGTAGCTGACCGGGCGCAGGAAGCGCTGGATGGCGGCCGTGCCGACGGAGCTGCTGCGGCCGTCGCTGGTGGCCGGGAACGGGCCGCCGTGCACCATGGCCGTCGACACCTCCACGCCGGTCGGGAAGCCATTGGCCAGGATGCGGCCCACCTTGCGCTCCAGCACCGGCAGCAGCGCGCGGGCGGCGGCGAGGTCGCCCTCGTCGTCGTCCTGCAGTTGCAGCGTGGCCGTGAGCTGGCCCTCCAGCCCTTCGGTGACGGCCAGCAGCTCGGCCAGGTCCTGGCAGGCCACCAGCAGCGCGGTGGGGCCGAAGATCTCGGCCGACATCGCATGGCTGGCCAGGAAGGCCGCGCCGGTCGTGCGGAACAGACTGGGCGCGCCCTGGCAGCCCTGGCTCTGGCCGCGCAGCAGCGGCTCCACGTCGGCCTGCGCGGCCAGTGCCGCTTCACCGCGCTGGTAGGCGCCGGCGATGCCGGGCGTCAGCATCGTCGCGGCCGGCACGGGCTTCAGCGCCTCGGCGGCGGCAGCCGCGAAGCGGTCGAGGTCGGGGCCCGCCAGGCCCAGCACCAGGCCGGGGTTGGTGCAGAACTGGCCCACACCCATCGTCAGCGACGCCGCGAAGCCGGTGGCGATCTCGCCGCCCCGCTGCGCCAGCGCGCCAGGCAGCAGGAAGGTCGGGTTGATGCTGCTCATTTCGGCGTAGACCGGGATGGGCTGCGGGCGGGCCGCGGCCACGGCCATCAGCGCCAGGCCGCCGGCGCGCGAGCCGGTGAAGCCCACGGCCTGGATGGCCGGGTGGCGCACCAGCGCCGTGCCGATGTCGTTGCCCGGCCCGGGCAGCAGCGCGAACACGCCGGCCGGCAGGCCCGACAGCTTGACCGCCTCGGCGACCGCACGACCGACCAGTTCCGACGTGCCGGGGTGGGCCGGGTGGGCCTTGACGACGACCGGGCAGCCGGCGGCCAGCGCGGCGGCGGTGTCGCCACCGGCGACCGAGAACGCCAGCGGGAAGTTGCTGGCGCCGAACACCGCCACCGGGCCCACGCCGATGAAGCGCAGGCGCAGGTCCGGCCGGGGCGGTGTGCGCGTGGGCAGCGCGGTGTCGATGCGGGCGTCCTGCCAGCTGCCTTCGCGCAGCAGCTCGGCGAACAGCTTGAGCTGGTTGACCGTGCGGCCGCGTTCGCCCTCCAGCCGCGCGCGCGGCAGGCCGGTCTCGGCCATGGCGCGCACGATGAGGTCGTCACCCAGCGCGAGGATCTGCGCGGCGATCAGTTCCAGGAAGTCGGCGCGCTCGTGATCGGTCGTTGCGCGGAAGGCGTCGAACGCGGCGTTGGCCAGCTCGCAGGCCTGGTTCACCTGGGCGACGTCCACCGAGTGGAAGTCGGGGCCCAGGGCTTCGTTCTTGGCGGGGTCGAAGCCCTGGAAGGCAGCGCCACTGCCGCGCACGGCTTCGCCGCCGATCAGCGCCAGGCCTTGGAGGGTGTTGTTCATCGTGTCTTACCTCTTACGGTGTTTTCGGGCCGAGCGCCGGGCCGCCCCAAGCCGGCCCGGGTTGGCGATGTGCGCGCGGCTCGATGCCGCGCGCATCGCCGTCCCCCAGGGGGACCGACCAGACTCGCGCGCGTTCAGCGATGCGAGGGTGGGCGAGGGGCTGCATGTCAATGGGAGTGGCGCGGGACGGCAGAGCCGCGGCAGCCCCGCAGAAAGTCGAAGTCGCAGCCTTCGTCGGCCTGCAGCACGTGGCTCACGTAGAGGTGGCGGTAGCCGGTGGCGTCGGCCGGGTCCACGGTCTGCGCGGCCGCCCAGGCGTCCAGGCGCTTGGCAAGCTCGTCGTCGGGCACATCGAGGTGCAGGCGGCCGGCGGCGCAGTCCAGCTCGATGAAGTCGCCTTCCTGCACGACGGCCAGCGGGCCGCCCGCGCGCGCTTCGGGCGCCACGTGCAGCACGACGGTGCCGTAGGCGGTGCCGCTCATGCGTGCGTCGGAGATGCGCACCATGTCCTTCACGCCGGCGGCCAGCAGCTTGGGCGGCAGGCCCATGTTGCCGACCTCGGCCATGCCGGGGTAGCCCTTGGGGCCGCAGTTCTTCATGACGAGGATGCAGCTGGCGTCCACGTCCAGGTCGGGGTCGACGATGCGGGCCTTGTAGTCTTCGAGGTTCTCAAACACGACGGCGCGGCCGCGGTGCTTCATCAGCTCGGGCGTGGCCGCCGAGGGCTTGAGCACGGCGCCGCGCGGCGCCAGGTTGCCGCGCAGGATGCAGATGCCGCCGTCGGCGATCAACGGCTTGTCCAGCGGGCGGATGACCTCGTCGTCGTAGATGGGCGCGCCCACGCAGTTGTCCCACAGGCTCTTGCCGTTGACGGTCAGCGCGCCCGGGTTGGGCAGCAGGTTCGCTTCGCCCAGGCGACGGATGACGCCCGGCAGACCGCCGGCGTAATAGAACTCCTCCATCAGGAAGCGGCCCGAGGGCAGCAGGTCCACGACCGTGGGCGTGCCGCGGCCGATGCGGGTCCAGTCCTCCAGCTCCAGGTCCACGCCGATGCGGCCGGCAATGGCCTTCAGGTGGATGACGGCGTTGGTGGAGCCGCCGATGGCCGCGTTGACGCGGATGGCGTTCTCGAAGGCCTGCTTGGTCAGCACCTTGGACAGGCGCAGGTCTTCCCACACCATCTCGACGATGCGCATGCCCGACAGGTGGGCCAGCACATAACGGCGCGCGTCGACGGCGGGAATGGCGGCGTTGTGCGGGAGGGAGGTGCCCAGCGACTCGGCCATGCAGGCCATCGTGGACGCTGTGCCCATGGTGTTGCAGGTGCCGGCCGAGCGCGAGTGCCCGGCCTCGGCGGCCAGGAAGTCGTGCATCTGGATCTCGCCGGCCTTGACCTGCTCGTGCAGCTGCCACACGGCCGTGCCCGAGCCGATGTTCTTGCCGTTGAGCTTGCCGTTGAGCATCGGGCCGCCGGTCACGACGATGGCCGGCACGTCCACGCTGGCCGCGCCCATCAGCAGCGCGGGCGTGGTCTTGTCGCAGCCCACCAGCAGCACGACGGCGTCGATGGGGTTGCCGCGGATGCTTTCCTCGACGTCCATGCTGGCGAGGTTGCGCGTCAGCATGGCCGTGGGCCGCAGGTTGCTCTCACCGTTGGAGAACACCGGGAACTCGACGGGGAAGCCGCCAGCCTCCAGGATGCCCTTCTTCACATGCTCGGCGAGCTTGCGGAAGTGCGCGTTGCAGGGCGTCAGCTCGCTCCAGGTGTTGCAGATGCCGATGATGGGCTTGCCCTGGAATTCATGGTCGGGGATGCCCTGGTTCTTCATCCAGGAGCGGTACATGAAACCGTTCTTGTCCTGCGTGCCGAACCATTCGGCCGAGCGCAGCTTGACCTGGCCCTTGTTGTCCTCAGTCGTCATGTGTGTCTGTCTCTGGGGTTCGTTCTGGCAGCCCGCGCGGGCGCGCCATGCGGTCGGCATGCTAGGGGGCGGTGAGATTGCAATCCAATCAATTTCCGCATCACTTCGATATCCGTTTAGATATCAATCCCGACGCGAGGACTGCCCGAACAGCGGCAGGCCATCGGCGTTCCAGCGCAGCGGCTTCACGAAGGTGTGGCGGTCGGGGTTCCACAGCAGGCCCATCGCGTAGTTCTCGTCCGTGGCGCTGACTGAATAGCTGCTGAAGACGCGACCATGCCGCTGCGGCATCGACGGCCCCTCATTGACAAGGAAGCCGCGGCATTCCCAGTCGAACTCGGGGCGGCTGAGCATGACCGGCGCGCCGCCCAATTGCCAAGGGGGCGCAACCCGCGTGAGCACGTACAGCGCCCGAACGAGCATCAATGCCGCGTCACGGCGTCGGCCGCCGGCGCGGCGGTCAAAGTTTCCAGCGGAAGCCGAGCGAGAACGAGCGGCCGATCTGGAACGTGCCGAAGTTGGTCGTGTCCGGGCTGCCCGCGTTGCCGAAGTGGTAGTACTGCTGCTGCATTTCGTTCGTCAGGTTGACGCCGCTGAAGTCAACCGACATGTCCTTGCTGATGTTGTAGGTCAGCTGGAAGTCGATGCTCTTTTCCGGGCGACGCCAGATGCCGATCGGGTTGGCGAACAGCGCAGCCTCGTTGGAAGCCAGAAAGGCCGAGCGCCGGACATAAGACAGCCGCGCGCCGATCGGCCCCTTCTCGTAGGCCAGCGTCGCGTTCCACGACAGCTTGGACACGCCGAAGAACTCCGTCTCCTGCTGCGCGACGATCTGGCCGGCATCGTTGGCCGTCGGCACGTTCTGCGACGAAGTCAGCCGCGTCACGCTGCCCTGGAAGCCCAGCCCGTCGAGGAGCGACGGCAAGCCCTTGGGGAAGTAGATCGCGCCCAGCTCCAGGCCGCTGATCTTGCCGTCGGACGCATTGACCGGCGAGCTGATGACGTAGTCATAACCGTTGGTGTGATCGCCGCCCGACGTGGAATTGCGGAACGGATCGTCAGCCGCCGACAGGTGAATGCGGCGACGCAGCGGTACGACCAGGCCGTCGATCCTGCGCTGGAACAAGGTGCCGTACAGCGCGCTGTCCTTCTGGAAATACCACTCGCCCGTCAGGTCGAGGTTCTTGGAGCGGGTCGGCTCCAGGTCGGGGTTGCCGCCGCTGCCGCCACCGTAGCCGACCTTGGAGACGTCCTCGGTGGGGATCACGATGGGGTTCAGGTCACCGAACCCCGGACGGCGCAGCGTTTCGCCGTAATTGAAGCGCAGCAGGACATCCCTGACCGGCTCGTAGCGCAATGTCAGGCTGGGCAGGAACTTGCGGGCCGTCTTCTCGCCATTCGTCGGCGTCACCGCCTTGGTGGTGGCGTCGACCTTGTATGCCGTCATGCGGGTGTTGACCTGCACATAGCGCACACCGAAGTTGCCGCGCAGGCGATGGCCGAACAACTCGGTGTCGGTGTCCGCCATCACATACAGGTTCGCCGTCTTCTCGTCGACGTCGAAGGTCTTCTGCAGGTACAGCTGGTCCGTCGTCAGGAAGCCCGGACTGACGGCGGCGTACATCTTGCGCCATTCGTCGATGTTGTCGCGGACGGCGTAGCCATTGACGTCCATCCATGAACGCGGAACGCTCGAAATGTCGTTGCCGAAGCCCGAGTTGACGTACTGGTACTTCGCATCCAGCTCGGACAGGTTCTTGCCCAGAGACCCCGATTGCGTGCGGCTCGCTTCGGACGCCTTGCGGTCATCGAGGCGCGCGCCGAAATGGATCGTCTTCACCACGCCCCAGTCCACGTCGTACAGGCCCGACAGGCTGGCCGTCGCAGCGCTGCCCTCATTGCGGTTGGCGTTGTCGTAGAACTGCGCCACGTTCCACTGCGACGCTTGGGTCAGCTTGGCATCGTCGTCGAAATGGAACGACGAGTTGCCGCCGCCGGAATTGAAGTCGACGCTGATGGAGTCGGCCACGCGATCGATCCGGGTGGCGGTGAATTCCGAGTGGTACTTGCTGGTCTGGTAAGACACGTCACCTTCTAGGCGCAGCCGGTCGCTCAGGTTCCACTTGCCGTTCAGCGCGTAGACGAAGGAGTCGGTGGCCGAGGTGGTGTAGTCACCGCTGTTGAAGCCGTAGACCTTGGGGACCGTCCGCGTCTTCATGACGTTGGTACCCGGGTAGGTGGTGAACGTCGCGCTGGGGTTGCTGCCGATGTCGCCCCACCAGTCGACGAAGCTGAACAGCAGCTGGTTGAAGTACTTGTTGCGATACCCGTTGTACATCGCCTCGAACGTGTAGACGGCGCTGTCGCTCGGCTGCCACTGCAGGGCGACGTTGGCGGACGGGCGCTCGCGCTTGCCCTGGCCGTCGGCTTGGAAGATCGCGTCGCGCGACAGGTAGTAGGGGTAGGCCGTGCCGTTGAAGTTCAGCGTGGCACCGGCGGCCTGCGACAGGCCGGTGTAGGTGCCCGGCGTCCAGACGTTGGTGTCGAAGATGCGCTCCAACGGTACATAGCCCGCCGGAATCTGGCCGGCTGTGGCGCTGACGAACGGCACCATCGCGCCGGGCGTCACGCTCTCGTCGCGGTAGTTCGTCCGGTTGACCGACACGTTGACGAGCGCGCCGACGTCGCCGAAGCCGGTCTTCCAGCGATTGCTGGCCAGCACACTCAGCTGCGGGTTCGCCTTGTCGGCGGGCTGCAGATAGGTTTCCCGCACCGACAGCGAGAGCTTCGCACCCTTGAAATCGAATGGCCGCAGCGACTTCACGTCGATCTGGCCGGCAATGCCGTTTTCGAGCTGGCTGGCGTCGCGCGTCTTGAAGACGTCGATCTGGCGCACCAGCGTCGACGGGATGTCCTGCAGTTGCACCTGTGTGCCGGAGGCCGTGAAGATGTTGCGGCCGTTCCAGGTGGTGGCCACGTCGGGCATGCCACGGATGGACAGGGCGCCGACCTCGCCGCCGCCACGGTTGGTGACCTGAATGCCCGTCACGCGCTGCAGCGCCTCGACGACGTTGTTGTCGGGCAGCTTGCCGATGTCCTCGGCCACCACCGACTCCACCACCTGGTCGCTCGTACGCTTGATCGCCAGGCTCTTGGTCAGCGACGCCTTCACGCCGGTGACAGTCACCGTTTCCAGCTGGCTCTCGGGCTTGGCCTCCTGCGCGAGGGCCGTGGCGGACAACGCGGCGATGGCCGCTGCCGTCGTCAGGCGCAGAGCAAAGCGCGGCGTCACGGTGCCTGCGCGTGGCAGCACCAGGGCTGGTTTCTTCATCTTGTCTCCGGAATCGTTATGAGGACGAACGGCCAACCGCTGCAGCTTCTCAATGCCTCTGACGGGCCTGTGAGCTGGGGTTCATTTCATGCTATGGGGCCGACTGATCCGCGACTAATCACATTTTTGGCCCTGTCGATGCCGCTTTGGGCATCGGCGCCTCGGGAAAGCCCGTGAGCGCTCCGGGGTTAGGGCCCGATTGGCTGGATGCCCCTGCAGCGACGGGCGCAGGCAGGCACACGGCGCCGTTGTCGACGCCGTGCAACAGCACGTGTAGTGGGGCGCCGAGCGGCCGGCGCCGGGCGTTCAGCGGCCGTGCGGCCAGGTCGCCTTGGACGTCGGTCCCTTGACCGTCTTGCCCCGCGCGGCCCAGAGCTTGTAGGCGGCCGGTGTCAGCTCGCGCTTGAGCAGCGCGACCAGCTCGCCGTGGCCGATGCCGTGCTCGCGCAACACCTGGCCATAGGGCGGCTTGTCTTCCCAGGCCGTCGCGATGACGCGCTTGATCTCTTCGGGGCTGAGGCGGGGTGCGGACTTGGCCATGCCGGCATTGTCCCCCGGGAGGCTGCGCAGCGACACCGTTTGTCCTACAGCCGCTGTGGCGCCACGCTGGCACCGCCGGGCCAGGCGTGGCGCCAGCATCGACGCACCTTTCGACCCCTGCACGGCTCTGCCGCACGGCCATGACCTCCCCATCGTCACTCCCCCTGATCGCCCCGCCCGCCGCGCCGCACCGCCGGCCGGCGCTGTCGCTGCTGGCCACGGAGCCGGCGCGTGCCGTGCTGGAGGCGCTGCAGGCGTTGGCCCGATGGCGCACCGCGCCCGAGCCGCTCGGCGAGGGCCGCACGGTGGTGCTGTTCCCCGGCCTGGGCACCGACGGCGCGACGCTGTGGCCGCTGCGCCGTCACCTGGAGCGCGCCGGCTACCGTGCGCTGGACTGGGGCCAGGGGCTCAACTCCGGGCCCAAGGGCGATGTGGACGAATGGCTGGATCGCCTCGCCGAGGCCGTGCATGAGCGCGTGGCGCCGTCGCGCGAGGTCAGTCTCGTCGGCTGGAGCCTGGGCGGCTTCTACGCCCGCGAGCTGGCCAAGCGCTGGCCCGACCGCGTTCAGCACGTCATCACCATCGGCACGCCGTTCGCCGGCAGCGTGGACGACACCCATGTGGGCTGGCTGTTCCGCCTGCTCAACGGCCGCCGCGCGCAGGAGCATGCCGCGCTGCGCGAGCGCCTGGCCGAGCCGCCGCCGGTGCCGACGGTATCGCTCTACAGCCGCCGCGACGGCATCGTCGCCTGGCAGGCCTGCACGCATGACCGCGCATGGCCGTTGGCGCGCGACATCGAGGTGCAGGCCAGCCACATCGGCATGGGCTGGGCGCCCGAGGTGCTGGACCGCGTGACCCGCGTGCTGGCCTGCCGCCGTGGGGCGGGCGCATGAGCGCCGCCGCCACCTGGCCGGGCCGCGCCGGCCCGCGCGAAGACTCGCCCCGCCCCGCACCGCCGGCAGAACAGCTGCCGCCGCGCCAGCCCGTCACGCCGGCCCGCCTGCGCGGCACGCTGAAGCGGGTGTTCGGCCTGCGCACGCTGCGGCCGGGCCAGGGCGAGGTCATCGCCCGGGTGCTGCAGGGCCACAGCACGCTGGCCGTCATGCCCACCGGCGCCGGCAAGTCGCTGTGCTATCAGCTGCCTGCCGTGCTGGGCGACGCGCTGACGGTCGTCATCTCGCCGCTCATCGCACTGATGAAAGACCAATGCGACACGCTCAACGAGCGGGGCATTGCGGCCGTGCAGCTGCACTCGGCGCTGGACGCCAACCGCCGCCTAGAGAACGAGGCGCTGCTGACGCGCGGCGCCGTACGCATCGTGTTCACGACGCCCGAGCGCCTGGCCGACGCGCGCACGCTGGGCCTGCTGCAGGAGCAGCGCGTGAGCCTGCTGGTGGTGGACGAGGCGCACTGCATCTCGCAATGGGGGCACGACTTCCGCCCCGCGTTCGGCGCGCTGCGCGACGCCCGCCGCGCGCTCGGCCGCCCGCCCGTGCTGGCCCTGACGGCCACCGCGCCGCTGCCGGTGCAGCGCGACATTGCCCAGGCGCTGGGCATCCCGCGCGACGGCATCCTCAGCCACGGCGTCTACCGGCCCAACCTGCGGCTGGCGGTGGAGCTGCCGCAGACCGAGGCCGAGCGCCGCGCCTGCATCCAGCGGCATCTGCAGGGCCTGAGCGACCGGCCGGGCAGTGCCATCGTCTACTGCGCCACCGTGCGCGAGGCCACCGCGCTGCACCAGCAACTGCGCGGCGCCGACATCGCCGCGGGCCTGTACCACGGCAAGCTGCCGGCGGCCGAGCGCAGCGCGGCGCAAGAGGCCTTCATGCGCAACGAGCACCGCGTCATGGTGGCCACCAATGCGTTCGGCATGGGCATCGACAAGCCCGACATCCGCCTCGTGCTGCATGCGCAGATGCCGGCCAGCATCGAGGCCTATGTGCAGGAATGCGGCCGCGCGGGCCGCGATGGCGAGCCGGCCGACTGCGTGCTGCTGTTCCGCGAAGGCGACCGCGCGCTGCAGCAGTTCTTTGCGGGTGGCCAGGCGCCGACGCGCGAAGAGCTGGGCAGCGTCTGGCAGGCGCTCGTCAGCCACACGCCGCAGGGCGGTTGGTTGCCCGCCGCACTGGCCGAGTGGGCCCGGCTGCCGCAGCGCCGGCTGGATCAGGTGCTGGCCACGTTGCGCTCGGTGCGCGCCATCCGCGCCGTGGGTGGGCGCGACGCCACCGGCCTGCGCCCGGCCACGCGCCGCGGGGCCGATGCCGTCATCGACGCCGCCCAGGCCGCCGCGCAGCAGCGCCAGCAGCACGACCGCGATGGCCTCGCGGCCATGGTGCTCTATGCCAAGGCCGGCAGCTGCCGCTGGGCCGGCGTGCTCGCGCATTTCGGCGAGGCGCTGGACGACGGCGCTGCGCGCTGCGGCCATTGCGACAGCTGCGCCCGCTTCGAGCGGCTGCTGGCCCAAGACACGCAGCCCGCCGCGCCGGCCAGCCCGTTGTCCAAGGCGCAGGGGCCGGCGTTCGAGCCGGGCCAGCGCGTGCGCGTGCGGCGTTTCGGCTGGGGGCTGGTCATCGCCAGCGCGACGGACGCGGTGCGCATCGCGTTCCCGCGCCACGGCGAACGCGACATCCACCCCGACTTCGTGCTGGCCACGGGCCGGGGCTGAACCCGCGGCCCGCGCCGCGCCGTCACCAGACCTTGCAGTGCTGCCCGGCGGGCTTCACGAGCTTGGCGCCCGGCTTGCACGCGAAGGCCTGCTCGAACTCGGGCATGTTGACGACGACGCCGTTGATGCGCCAGCGGGCCGGCGAGTGCGGGTCCACCTTGGCCTGCACGCGCAGCGCCTCGGGGCGGGCATCGGCGCAGTCCCATTGCGCGAAGCCGACGAAGAAGCGCTGCTCCGGCGTCAGGCCGTCACGGCTCTCGCCCGGCTTGCCCTGCATGTGCGCCTTCCACGCCTCCCACGCGAGGATGAGGCCGCCCAGGTCCGCCAGGTCTTCGCCCAGCGTGAGGCGGGCGTTGATCTTGATGTCGTCGACGACGGTGTAGCCGGCGTACTGGTTCACGACGCAGGCCGCGCGCTTCTCGAACTCCTGGCCGTCCTTCTTCGTCCACCAGCTCTTCAGGTTGCCCTGCGCGTCGAACTGCCGGCCCTCGTCGTCGAAGCCGTGCGTGAGCTCATGGCCGATGGTGCCGCCCGTGTTGCCGTAGTTGGGCGCCTCGTCCATCTTCGTGTCGTACAGCGGTGGCTGCAGCACGCCGGCCGGGAAGTTGATGTCGTTCATCTGCGCGTCGTAGTAGGCGTTGACGGTCTGCGGCGTCATGCTCCACTCGCCGCGGTCCAGCGGTTGGCCGATCTTGGCCAGGCGGCGCCGCGCCTCGAATGCGTTGCCGCGCATGACGTTGCCGAGGAAGTCGCCACGGCGCACGTCGAAGGCCGTGTAGTCGCGCCAGCGCTCGGGGTAGCCGACCTTGTTGACGATAGCCTTGAGCTTCTCGTGCGCGCGCGCCTTGGTCGGCGGGCTCATCCACGCGAGGCTGTCGATGGAGCGCGCCATCGCGGCCTCGATCTCGTCGGTCATCTGCACCGTCGCGGCCTTGAGTTCGGGCGTGAAGTTGCGCGCCACGAACTCCTGGCCCAGCGCCTCGCCCAGCTGCACGTCGACCAGCTGCACGCAGCGCTTCCAGCGCGCCTTGAGCTGGGGCGTGCCGGTCAGCGTGCGGCCGTAGAAGTCGAAGTTGGCCTGCACGAAGCCGTCGTCCAGCGCGGGGCTCAGGCTGCTGGCGAGCTGCCAGCGCAGATAGGTCTTCACGTCGCTCAGGCTCATGGCCTGCAGGCGCTTGCCCAGCGCCTTGAAGAACGCCGGCTCGGTGACGTTGTAGCGCGCATGCCAGGGCGCGGTGCCCAGCGCCGCCTGATAGCCGGCCCAGTCGAAGCCGGGCATCAAGGCCTTGAGGCCTGCAGCGTCGACGACGTGGAAGGTCTTGTACGGGTCGCGCTTGTCGACCTTGCTGAGCGACGCCCGCGCCAGCGCCGTCTCCGTCGCCAGCACGTTGCGCGCGGCCGCGCGGGCTGCGGCGGGCGCGTCGCCCAGCAGCGTGAACAGCTGCGCCACATGCGCCTCATAGGCCGTGCGGATCTTCAGCGTCTTGGCGTCGCGCTTGAGGTAGTAGTCGCGGTCCGGCAGGCCCAGGCCGCCGGCGTAGGCAAAGGCGATCTGGCGCGTGGCGTCGGCGAAGTCCTGACCGGCGCTGAAGCCGAAGAACAGCCGCTCGTTGCCGGCGGCCAGCTGCAGCTCGGCCAGCAGCGCGGGCAGCTCGCGCTTGTCCTTGAGGGCGTCGATGTGCGCGAGCAGCGGCTGCAGCCCCTTCAGGCCGGCGGCCTGCGCGGCCCCCTCGTCCATGCAACTGGCGAAGTAGTCGCCCAGCTTGGCCTGCGTGGCGCTGCGCTCGCTGCCGGCGTCGCCGAGCTTGTTCAGCACGCCCCACAGGTAGCGCTGGTTCTCGTTGGCCATCTTGGCGTAGACGGACCAGCGGGACTGGTCGGCCGGGATGGGGTTGGACTTGCTCCACGCGCCGCAGGCGAAGCGGTAGAGGTCGTCGCAGGGGTCGGCGCTGCGGTCCATGGCCGCGACATCCAGGCTGGGCGTGTAGGGCAGTGCGTCGAGCGGGGTTTCGTCGGCCGCGTGCGCGAAGGTCGCGGCCAGCAGCAGGGGCAACAGGAGTCGTTTCATCAGAGGGACGAGCCAATTTGAAGTGGCGCGATTGTGGGCGCTCGGGCGGCCCCATCTCTTTCCGCACCCCGTTTCGGCGCGGGCCCCGTGGGTTCAGGGAAACAGCCGCTCGCCGCTGGCCGCCGCGGCCATCACCTGATCCAGCCGCTTCTCGCGCGTGACGTCCTGCTTGGCGGCCAGGCACCAGCGCAGCATCTTGCGTTTCCAGCCGGGCGGCTGGGTCTCGAACCAGGCCAGCGCGGCCTGGTCGGCCGTGAAGCGCCGCGCCATCGCCGGCGTCAGCTCGGGTTCGCCGCTCTGCTCGTGCGTGTAGACGGCCGTTCGTGCGGCCGTGCGCTGGCCGAAAGCGGCCAGGCCTTTCGGCTGCATGCGGCCGGCCTCGGTCAGCGCGGCCACCCGGGCGACGTTGACGGCGCTCCAGATGGAGCCGGCACGACGTGGCGTGAAACGGATGGTGTAGCGGTGCTCGTCGACGCGGCGGCGCACGCCGTCGATCCAGCCCACGCACAGTGCCTCGTCCACCGACTGCGGCCAGGTCATGCTGGGCACGCCGGAGCCCACCTTGTGATAGCCCACCAGCAGTTCTTTGGCGCTGTCGGCATGGTCGGCCAGCCAGGCGCGGAAGTCCTCGGGCGTCGCGAAGTAGGTGGGTTCGGCCATGATGGGCGCATTCTGTCCCTGACCTGCTCCCGCCATGCTCACGCTGTTGCTTCTGATCCCGATCGCCGCCGAACACAAACCCCTGCTGCTGGAACGCTTTCGCGTCATCGACGCGCCGGACCCGGCGACGCGCGCCGCCGCCATCGCCACGCGGGCCGATGAGATCGACCTGGTGCTGACCAATGGCACCGTGGGCTTTAAGGCCGACGAGATCGCCGCGCTGCCGCGCCTGCGCCTGCTGGCGGCGCTGGGTGTCGGCCATGAAAACCTCGACCTGGCCGCCGCCCGCGCGCGCGGCGTGGCCGTGTGCAACGGGGCCGGCACCAACGACGACTGCGTGGCCGACCACGCCCTCGCGCTGCTGCTGGCCAGCGTGCGCGCGCTGCCGCAGCAGGGCGCGGCGCTGCGCGCCGGCATCTGGCGCGACGCGCTGCCGCTCTTTCCGCACTTCAACCGCCGCCGGCTGGGCATCATCGGCCTGGGCGCCATCGGCCAGAAGATCGCCCGCCGCGCTGCCGCCTTCGGCATGGTCATCGGCTATCACAACCGCCAGCCGCGCGCCGATGCAGGCGAGGCGGTCTATTTCGACAGCGTGGCCCGCCTGGCCGCCTGGGCGGACGACCTCGTCGTCGCCACGCCCGGCGGCGCCGCCACGCGCCACATCGTCAACGCCGAGGTGCTGACGGCGCTGGGCAGTGGCGGCCATGTCGTCAACGTGGCCCGCGGTAGTTGCGTCGATACCGCCGCGCTGGCGGCGGCCTTGCGCGACGGCCGCATCGCTGGCGCGGCGCTGGACGTCTACGAAAGCGAACCCCGCCCCCCGGCCGAGCTGGTCGGGCTGGACAACGTCATCCTCACGCCGCACGTGGCCGGCTGGTCGCCCCAGTCCATCGAAGCCTCGGTCATGAACTTCGTGGCCAACGTCGAGGCGCTCGCCCGGGGCGAGCCGCTGCCCACGCCGCTCTGAGCGTTAGCCCTGGCCGCGCCGCTCAACGAGCCGCGTCTCCGCCATGGGCCCGTAGAACCCCCGGCCGCCGGCGTCCAGCGCGGCCTCGATGGCCCAGCGTGGCAGGGGCTGCGGCAAGCTGGGGTCGGCGGGCGCCGGCAGGCGATCCGGTGACGAGTTGGCGTCGGCGGCGTGGTCGGCCACGTGCGAGGCTGGCAGGAGGGCAGGGTGCAGGCGGCGGGGTGCGGGTGTCATGGCGACGCTCCGGGCAACAGGCTGCATCAACAGACGCCAGTCGCCGTTGGGCAGCGACAGGGCACGCGGGCCGGCAGGCCACCACAGCCAGGCCGCACCGTGGCGCCGCGACGTCGGAATAATTCATGCCTTGTGCCCGGCAGCCGGCGCTCGCTAGATTGGCGCCGTGCGCCACGACCACCACCTCCCGCCCCGCCTCGGCCGCTCAGGCGCCGACGTTCTCCGTCAACCTGACGAAGCTGCCATCAGACAGCTGCAACCGCACCCACCGCATGCGGCTGCGCTCGATGGGCATCTCCTGGTCGATGGCGGCCTCGGTGTCGAACTCCACGGCTGCCGGCCCGGGCTCGTACCAACCCAGCTCGTCCAGCCGCGCCTCATGCGCCACGATCTGCGGTGTGGCGTAGCACCACAGCGGGCGGCCGATCAGCGTCGAGCCTGGCACCCGGCACACCCGCTCGCGCGGGCGGGACAGCGCCAGCAGCCGGTGGCTGAAATCGCAGATCAGGTGCATGGGCGTGCCCGCGCCGGCCACCATGCGCGCCAGCGCGAAGTCGGCCGCACTGTCCAGGCGCGCCGCCAGCAGGGCGCGCAAGGCCTGCTGCTCGTGCAGCGACGGCGCCAGCTGCCCGCTCTCCCAGCGCGACACGGTCGTCTGCGACACGCCCACCATGGTCGCCACCGCCTCCTGCTTGAGGCGCCGCAGCGACCGCCACAGCCGCAGGCTGCGGCCGATCTGGCGGGTGTCGGGCAAGTGGGCGTGGTTCATCCGGGGCGGGCCGCATCATGACGGCGTGGCCGCGCATTTTCGTCTACTACCTGTGCGGTGTTTTCGCGGCCGCGCAGCTGGGCAAGCTCGCCGCGCTGGCGCCGCTGATCTCGCGTGACCTGCATCTCGGGCTGGCCGCCATGGCCGCGCTGACCTCGCTGCTGGAGGTGAGCGGGGCGCTGCTGGGGGGGGCGGCGGGCCGTCATCTGCCCCGGTTCGGCCTGCAGCGCGGGCTGGCGTTCGCGATGCTCGCCCTGGCGCTGGGCGCGGGCGGGGCCGCGCTGGCGCAAGGGGTGCCGCTGGTGACCGTGGCGCGGCTGTGCGAGAGCCTGGGCTACCTCGTCACGGTGGTCGCGGCGCCGGTGCTGATCGCCACGGCGGCCCCGCCGCAGCGGCAGGCGGCGGCCATGACGCTGTGGAGCACCTTCGTGCCGGTGGGCATGGCTTTCGGCGCGTTTGCCTATGCGCAGGCGGCCGGGCTCAGCAACTGGCGCTGGGCACAGGGCCTGAGCGTGGCGGTCGGGCTGGCGCTCGCCGCGGGTCTGCTGGCGATGCAGGCCCACACCGAGCGTGCAGCCCCGCAGCCGCCCGCAGGGCCCACACCTGCCCTGCGGCAGCGGACCGGGGCGCCGCTGTGGCTGCTGGTGGCGTCGTTCGGCGTCTACGCGCTCGCTGAAGTGGGGCTGCTGGCGCTCATGCCCAGCCTGCTCACGCGTGCCGGGCTGCCACTGGCTGAGGCGGGTGCCTGGACGGCTGCCGCCGCGCTGGCCAATGTGCCGGCCAGCGTCATCGGCGCACGGCTCACGCGGCGCCCGGGCTTCGTGCCGCGCGCGCTGGTGTTGAGTCTGCTGGTGTCGGGGGCGCTGTACCCGCTGGCTTTCGCGTTCGGCGCGCCACCCGTGCAACTGGCCGTCGCGGCCGTCCTGACGAATCTTGCGTCTGGCGTGTTTGCCAGCCTCGTCTTTGCACTGCTGCCGCGCGTGGCCGGCAGCCCCGATCGCCTCAGCCTGGCCAGCGGCCGGCTCACGCAGTTCGGCGCCTCCGGCGCGCTGCTCGGGCCGCCGCTGATCGGCAGCATCGTTGAACGTGCGGGTTGGCAGGCGGCGGGGGCCACCTGCCTCGCCCTGTCCGCCGTCGCGGCGGGCCTGGCCTGGTTCAGCTCGCGTCGCCCATCTGCGACTGCAGATAGTTCTGCTCGCCAACCGTGTTGACCAGCTCCAGCTGGGTCTCGAGGTGGTCGATGTGCTCCTCGGTGTCGTCCAGGATCTGCACGAACAGCTCGCGGGAGACGTAATCACGCACTTGCTCGCAGTAGGCGACGGCGTCCTTCAGGTGCTGGTGCGAGGCCTTCTCGATGATCAGGTCGCAGCGCATCGTCTCGACGGCGTTCTCGCCGATGTAGAGCTTGCCGAGGTCCTGCAGGTTGGGCAGCCCCTCCAGCGTCAGCACGCGCTCGATGAGCTTGTCGGCGTGCTTCATCTCCTCGATGGACTCCTCGTACTCGTGCTTGGCCATCTTCATCAGGCCCCAGTTCTTCAGCATGCGGGCGTGCAGGAAATACTGGTTGATGGCCGTCAGTTCCAGCTTGAGCTGCGCGTTCAGGTGGACGAGGACTTGTGGATCGCCTTGCATGGGAATTCCAGGTTCGTGAAGTTAGGCGCGAGTATCCCCAGCGAAAGCCCCTCAGCAAAACCGCTCTTTTTGCAAATGAGACAGATTCGCATTAGACTTCCGTCCCATGATTGTCTGTGTCTGCCACCGTATCTCCGATCGCGACATCGCGATTGCCGCGTCCAGCGGCTGCCCGGATTTCGAGACCCTGCAGGATGACCTGCGGGTGGCGACGGCCTGTGGTGCCTGCCGGGATTGCGCTTGCGAAGTGTTCGACGAGAGCCGCATCAAGGGCGGTGCGCGGGCGCGCAACGCAGCGGTCGCCGTGCCGATGCTGATGCCGGCCTGAACGCCCGGCGAGCGGCTCGCTCAGGGAAACGCCCACGGGGCAGGCCGTGAACAGGCCCTAGAATCCACGCCTAGGCGCCAGGCAATGGCGCCATTTTTTTGTTGGTCCTCCCGCGGTTGTTGTGTTTTGCGCAGCTTCTTCAGGCTGGGCCACACAGCACGACAACTGCAAGGAAATTTCATGAGCACCCAGCAGACCGGCATCGTCAAATGGTTTGACGACGGCAAGGGCTACGGCTTCATCACCCCGGCCGACGGCAGCAAGGACCTCTTCGCTCACCACAGCGAAATCAAGAACAACGGCGGCTTCCGCACGCTGGCTGAAGGCGCCCAGGTCGAATTCGAAGTGAAGCAGGGCCCCAAGGGCCTGCAGGCCTCGAACATCCGCGCGCTGTAATTCACGCCCGGCTCCACGCCTAGAGCCCGCGCCTTGCGCGGGCTTTGTGCTTTCTGGGGGCCGTCCACCGACAATCGCCGTCTTATGTCCGCCCTACCTGTCGCCGCCCCGAAGGCCCTGACCGCCTACCGCCCGTTCTGGGCCAAGCGGTTCGGCCCCGCCCCGTTCCTGCCCATGAGCCGGCAGGAGATGGAGCAGCTCGGCTGGGATTCGTGCGACATCATCATCGTCACGGGCGATGCCTATGTCGACCACCCGAGCTTCGGCATGGCCGTCATCGGCCGCACGCTGGAGGCGCAGGGCTTTCGCGTCGGCATCATCGCGCAGCCGGACTGGAACAGCGCCGACGCCTTCAAGGCGCTGGGCAAGCCCAACCTGTTCTTCGGCGTCGCGGCGGGCAACATGGACTCCATGATCAACCGCTACACGGCTGATCGGAAAATCCGCAGTGACGACGTCTACACGCCCGGCGGCCAGGGCGGCAAGCGCCCCGACCGCGCGACGCTGGTCTACACGCAGCGCTGCCAGGAAGCGTTCAAGGACGTGCCCATCGTCATCGGTGGCATCGAGGCCTCGCTGCGGCGCATTGCGCACTACGACTACTGGCAGGACAAGGTGCGCCGCTCCGTGCTGGTGGACAGCAAGGCCGACCTGCTGGTCTACGGCAACGCCGAGCGCGCCATCGTCGAGATCGCCCATCGGCTGGCCCGCCGTGAGCCCATCGAAAGCCTGACCGACGTGCGCGGCACGGCCTTCATGCGGCGCGACGGCGACCCGTCGGCGGACGGCTGGTTCGAGCTGGACTCCACCGAGGTGGACCGCCCCGGCCGAATCGACGAGCTGATCAGCCCCTACCAGGAGATCAAGCAGGAGACCACCTGCTCGACCGCCGAGCCCGAAGCTGCGGCGGCGCCCAAGCCCATCACCATCCACAAGACCGGCCGCATCAGCATGCCGCCACGCGAGCGCACCGTCGTGCGCCTGCCCGACTACGAGGTGGTGAAGAGCGACCCGGTGCTCTACGCCCACGCCAACCGGGTGCTGCACCTGGAGACCAACCCCGGCAATGCGCGGGCGCTGGTGCAACGCTACGACTTCAACGGCATCCAGCGCGACCTCTGGATCAACCCGCCGCCGCTGCCGCTGTCCACGCCGGAGATGGACCACGTCTTCGACCTGCCCTATGCCCGCGCGCCGCACCCGAGCTACGCCGACGAGCACGGCAGCCACGACGGCGCGACCAAGATCCCGGCCTGGGAAATGATCCGCTTCAGCGTGAACATCATGCGTGGCTGCTTCGGCGGCTGCACCTTCTGCTCCATCACCGAGCACGAGGGCCGCATCATCCAGAGCCGCTCGGAAGACTCCGTGATCCGCGAGATCGAGGAGATGCGCGACAAGGTCAAGGGCTTCACCGGCATCGTGTCGGACCTGGGCGGCCCTACGGCCAACATGTACCGCATCGGCTGCAAGAGCCCCGAGATCGAGGCCGCCTGCCGCAAGCCCAGCTGCGTCTACCCGGGCATCTGCCCGAACCTGAACACCAGCCACGACCCGCTGATCAAGATGTACCGCCGTGCGCGCGCGCTGCCGGGCGTCAAGAAGATCCTCATCGGCTCCGGCCTGCGCTACGACCTGGCCGTGCAGTCGCCCGAGTACGTGAAGGAGCTGGTCACGCACCACGTGGGCGGCTACCTCAAGATCGCACCCGAGCACACCGAGAGCGGGCCGCTGTCCAAGATGATGAAGCCGGGCATCGGCACCTATGACCGCTTCAAGCAGATGTTCGAGGCGGCGAGTGCGGCGGCGGGCAAGAAGCAGTACCTGATCCCGTACTTCATCGCCGCCCACCCCGGCACCAGCGACGAGGACATGATGAACCTCGCCATCTGGCTGAAGAAGAACGGCTTCCGCGCCGACCAGGTGCAGACCTTCTACCCCAGCCCCATGGCCACGGCCACGGCGATGTACCACTCGGGGCGCAACCCGCTCAAGGGCATCAGCCGCGACGAGACACGCGGCGAGAAGGTCGACATCGTGCGAGGCGAGCGCCGCCGCCGGCTGCACAAGGCCTTCCTGCGCTACCACGACGCCAACAACTGGCCGCTGCTGCGCGAGGCGCTGAAGGCCATGGGCCGTGCCGACCTGATCGGCAACGGCAAGCACCACCTGATCCCGACCTACCAGCCGGCAACGGACGGCAGCTACGAGAGCGCGCGCCGCAAGAACTCGACGACGGCCAAGCCGGCGCCGCAGCCGTCGGCCGTGCCGCGCCAGGGCCGCCTGCTGACCCAGCACACCGGCCTGCCACCGCGCGTGACCGGGGCCGCCAGCGGGCCGCGCTCGGCCGGCGGACGTCCGGGCAAACCCGGTAAGCGCTGACCGTCGGGGGCGGGCTTATTGCCCGCAAGCCCGATGGCGACGGCGCAGCGGATGCACTACGCTTGCGTGTCCCGACCGACGGGCACGCTGCGCCGCCCCCGCCTCATGCATAAACCAGCGCCTGCTGACGACGACCTGCTCGAACTGCTCGACGAGCCCGAGCATGGGGACCTGGATCACCGTCTGCAAGACCGCCCCTGGCGGATCCTGATCGTCGATGACGACAGTGACGTCCACAAGGCGACCGAACTGGCCATGCAGGGCCTGACGGTCGAAGGGCAGCCGCTGGTCTTCCTGCACGCCACGTCGGCCGCCCAGGCCCGTCAGATGCTGGCCAGCGAAGCCGGCCTCGCCGTCGTGCTGCTGGACGTCGTCATGGAGAGCGAGGACGCCGGCCTGCAACTGGTGCGCCACATCCGCGAAGAGCTGCGCCTGAACGCGCTGCGCATCGTGCTGCGCACCGGCCAGCCCGGCTACGCCCCCGAGATCGAGACGGTGCAGGCCTATGACATCAACGACTACAAGACCAAGTCGGAGCTGACGCGCACGCGGCTCTACACGGTGCTGACCGCCGCCGTGCGCTCCTACCGCCAGATCTGCGCGCTGGAAGCCAACCGTCGCGGGCTGGAGATGATCGTCGAGAGCAGCACCTCGTTGTCGCGCATGCGCGGGCTGAGCCGCTTCGCCGAAGGCGTGGTCACGCAGCTGTGTGCGCTGCTGGGCATCCTGCCCGAGGGGCTGGTGTGCGCCCAGGTGGACGGCGAGGCGGCGAGCGAGGTGCGCATCGTCGCGGCGGCCGGTCAGTACAGCGGCCTCATCGACCGGCCACTGGCCCAGGTGCGCGTCCCCACCGTGCGGGAGCGGCTGGAGCGCTGCCTGCAGGAGCGGCACAGCCTCTACGACGACGGCACGGTGCTGTACTTCGGGCTCGGCCAGGGCCGCGCGATGGCGGCGCTGGTGGATGTGGGGCGCGAGCTCGGCGAGCTCGACCAGCAGCTGCTGCGCGCGTTCTGCTCCAACATCGCCGTCGGGTTCGAAAACGTCATCCTCTACAGCCAGCTGCTGGACCAGGCCTACAACGACCCGCTGCTGCGGCTGCCCAACCGCAACCGCTTCGTCGAGCTGCTCGACAAGAACCTGAAGGACCCGCAGGGCGTCACGCTGGCGCTGATCGACATCGACGATTTCTCCGACATCAACGATGCCTTCGGCCACCACTTCGGCGACCAGGTGCTGCAGGCCGTCGTGCAGCGGCTCGGCGACACATTGGGCCTGAGCACCGCGATGGCCCGCGTCGGCGCCGACACCTTCGGCGTGCTGGGCGAGCATGCCAAGGTCTGCCCGGAAAGCGTGCGGGTCGTCTTCGCCGAGCCGTTTGTCGTGGCCGGCGAGCGGCTGCAGCTGTCGGCCACCACCGGGCTGGTGCGGCTGGGCGAGTCCACGGCCGTCGGCTCGGAGCTGCTGCTGGATGCACAGATCGCGCTCAAGCGCGCCAAGCAGCACCAGCGCGGGTCATCCCAATATTTCTCCGCGGCCATGGGCAGCGATGCCCGTGAGCGCTTCAAGCTGCTCAAGGGCCTGCGCACCGGCTTCGAGGAGAGCCAGCTCTTCGTCGTCTACCAGCCGCAGGTGGACCTGGCCAGCGGCGCCGTCATCGGCGCCGAGGCGCTGCTGCGCTGGCGCACGGCCGAGAGCCGCTTCGTTGCGCCCGATCAGTTCATTCCGCTGGCCGAGCAGAGTGGCTTGATCATCCCCATCGGCGAATTCGTCGTGCGCACGGCCTGCCAGCAGCTGGCCAAGCTGCGCCGGCTGGGGCACGACGATTTCCGCATGGCCGTCAACATCTCGATGGCGCAGTTCCGCCACCCGGGGTTTCTCGACATGCTGTCGCGCGCGCTGAAGGATGCCGGCGTCGAGGGCCGGCACATGGAGCTCGAAATCACCGAGTCGATGGCCATGGACGATGCCGAGCTCGTGCTGCGCGTGCTGGCCGACATCAAGCGGCTGGGTTTCGGTGTCGCCATCGACGACTTCGGCACCGGCTTCTCGTCTCTGAGCCAGCTGCGCCAGCTGCAGGTGGACCGGCTGAAGATCGACCGGGCCTTCGTGCATGAGGCGCAGTCCTCGACGGCGGGCTCCACGATTGCGCAGATGGTCGTCAACCTCGGGCACGGCCTGGGGCTGACCGTCATCGCCGAAGGCATCGAGACCGAGGAACAGCGCCAGTACCTCATCGGCCTGGGCTGCCACGAGGGCCAGGGCTGGCTGTTCGCCAAGCCCATGCCGGCGGATCAGCTCGAGGCCTGGCTGAAGAAATGACGCCCCTCGCCCAATGCGCCGCGCTGAACGCGGGCGTATTGGACGGTCTTGCAGACCGCGCAGCCGGCAGAGCGGCCGCTCTTCGGCAGGCACAACAAGTCCTCAGGACTTGATGTGTCCGGCCTCAGCCCCCGAGGGGACGGCGATGCTCGCAGCATTGAGCTGCTCGCACATCGCCCGACGGGCCGGCTTGGGGCGGCCCGGCGCTCGGCCCGAATGCAACGGCTGGCTTAGCCCGCCGGCGCCTCCAGCCGGTAGCCCATGCCGCGCACCGTGTGGATCAGCGGCCTCGGGTGGCCATCGTCGATCTTGGCGCGCAGTCGGCGGATGAACACGTCCACCACGTTGGTGAGCGGGTCCTCGTGCGTGCCCCAGACCGTGGACAGGATGCGTTCGCGGCTGAACAGGCGGCCCGGTGCGCTCATCAGCAGCTCCAACAATGCCAGCTCCCGCGCGGTCAGCGTCAGCGCCTGGCCATTGCGGCTGGCACGCATCTGCGTGCGGTCGAAGACGAGATCGTCCACCACCAGCTGTGCCGCGCGCACCGGCCCCAGCCCGCGGCCGCGCCGCGCCAACGCCTCGATGCGGGCCAGCAGCTCCTCGAACTCGAAGGGCTTGACGAGATAGTCGTCTGCGCCGGTGCGCAGCCCCGTCACGCGGTCCTCCAGCGAGCCCAGGGCCGTCAGCATCAGGATCGGCAGCCCCACGCCGGCGGCGCGCAGCGTCTGGCAGACCTCCAGGCCGTTCATGCCCGGCAGCATCAGGTCCAGCAACATCAGCGCGTCTTCGGCATCGGGGCCCCGGCCCCAGGCATCCTGGGCGGCCGCCAGCGCTTGCGGCCCGGTGCTCGCCAACTGCACGTGATAGCCCTCGGCCCGCAGGCCGCGTTCCAGGAACGCGGCGATGCGGGCATCGTCCTCGGCGACGATGAGCTTCATGCGGGCGCCCCGGCGCAAAGCGGCAGCGTGACGGTGGCCACCGTGCCGCCACCCGGGCGCGGCGCCAGGCGGATGCTGCCGTCATGGCCACGCGCGAGCGCCTGGGCGATGGCCAGGCCCAGGCCGCTGCCGTCGGCGCGGTGACGGCGAGCCCGCTCGCTGCGCCAGCGGTGTTCGAACACGCGGTCCAGATCCTCGGGCGCCAGCCCGATGCCTTCATCCTCGATGCGGATCTCCGCGCAGCCCGGCGCGTCGCCCGTGACGCGCACGCTCACCCGCACCGTGCCCTGCGGGTGCGAGTAGCGCACGGCGTTGTCCATCAGCACCATCAGCAACTGCCGCAGGCGCTGCGCGTCGCCACGCAGCGGCAGCGCGCGGGCCGGCATGTCCGGTGCGGGCAGCGCCACGCCGTGGGCTGCCGCGAGGGCCTGGGCCTGCTCGACGGCCTGGCCGAGCGGCGAGGCCAGGTCGATCAGCACGCGGCGGATGTCCACCGCCTCGATGTCGCTGCGTGCCACGGTCAGCAGGTCGTCGATGACGTGGCCCAGCTGCCCGGCCGTGTCGGCGATGCGGCGCAACGCGCCCTGGTATTCGTCCACCGGCTTGTCACGGCCGCGCAGCGTCACCTCGGCCTCGCCGCGGATGACGGTGGTGGGCGTGCGCAGCTCGTGGCTGATGTCGGCGAACAGCCGCCGCCGCCGTTCCTCCGCCGCCTGCAGTGCCTGCAGGGCCTGGCTGAGCTCCTGGGTGCGCTCGGCCACCTGCTGTTCCAGCTCCTGGCGCCGTCGGGCGTCGCGCTCGCGGTGGGCTGACAGCTCGGCCGCCATGTCGTTGACGCCGCCGGCCAGCAGCGCGAACTCGTCGTGCCCCTGCAGCGGAATGCGGTGCTCCAGCCGGCCCTGCTGCAGGGCCAGCGCCGCGTCCTGCAGCGCCGCCAGCGGCCGGCGCAGCGCCCGCGCGAAGTGCAGCGCCATCCCCAGCGCCAGCAGGCCCAGCGTGGCGGCGGCGGCGATCCACAACGCGCGCATGTGGGCCATGGCGCGGTCGGTGTCGTCGCGCTTCTCGCGCACGGCCTCGTCCTCGCGGGCCACGCTCTCGGCCAGCAGCAGCCGCAGGTCGCGGCCCTGGGCCATGTCGAAATGCTCGTTGGCTGTTGCCCACATCGCGGCCGGGCTGCCAACGGGGCCCGGCACGGGCAGCGTGCTCAGCTGCGGCACGAGGATCTCCAGGCTTCGGCGCAGCACGGCCAGTGCGTCGCGCCGCTGCAGTTGCCGCTCGCGGGCGCGAGGGCGGTCGTCCAGCACGATGGCGCGCGTGGCCAGCGCGTCCAGCGCATCCAGCCGGCCGCGCATCGACACGGCCAGCGCCTGCAGTTCCGACAGCTCCGCGCCGGCACCGAATTCGCGCTGCGCGGCCCACGCGCGCATGCGCTGCTTGTCGGCGACGAGCTGCGCGAAGCCCAGCTGGATGTCCGCCGCCACGCGCCCGCGCAGCACCTGATGCTCCGCCACGCGCACTGACCACAGCGCCAGCGCACATTGCGCCAGCGCCGCTGCGGCCAGGAAGACCAGGGCCCAGGTGAGGCGGCGTCCGAACATGGGCGGCATTGTGGCCGGCGGCCTGGCGGCCGTGCATGAACGGCAGATGAACGACGCATGCGGGCACGTTCATGACCGCGTCAGGCAGCGCTCATGCGCAGGCCACGGTCGGTTCATGGCCGCGGGGCTCAATGGCGGCACGGCGCAAGCCGCGCCGCCCACTGAAGGAGTGTTTCGATGAAGAAGTCGCTGTCCCGGATCTGCCTCCCCGCCGTGCTGTTGGCGGCCGCGTTGCCCGCCGTGGCCGATGTGCCGGTCGCCAACCGCGCCATCACGCAGGCCGAGGTGCTGGCCGCGCAGCAGGGCTGGTGCCAGGCGTTGCTGGACATTGGTGCCGCCCACGCCCAAGGTGGTCGGGCCGCCGCGAAGGCGCTGGCCGAGAAGGTGATCGACACCGCCTACGGCTACCAGCTCGGCCCGGTGCTCTTCAAGCCCACGCTCACCGTCGCGCCGCAGACCTTCCGCACGACCAAGGCTGGCGCACTGGCCTACTTTGTCGGCGGCGACCCGGCGTTCCCGAAGGACGAGGGCTTCGCGCTCAAGGGCTGGACGCGCTGCGAGATCAGCAACAGCGCGCTCTTCATCGCCGGTGACTCCGCCAGCACGCAGGGCAACGTCAGCTTCACCGGCAAGGATGGCAAGGTCACGACGGTGGACAAGACCTGGAGCTATGTGAAGGACGACGCCGGCCGGCTGCGCATCGTCGTGCACCATTCCTCGCTGCCCAACACGCCTCGCTGAGGCCGCCAACCGCTCCCAAATACGCATTCCTTGCGCGCGCGCCGCGCTCCTAAACTCCGCCGTCCGTTGACGACAAGTCAGGAGCGCCCATGAGTCTCGCGAAGATCCTCGTCGCCCAGGGCGGCGGCCCCACCGCCGTCATCAACCAGAGCCTCGTGGGCGTCGTGCTCGAGGCGCGGCGGCAGGCCGGCGTGGGCAAGGTCTACGGCGCGCGCCACGGCGTGCGCGGCATCGTCAACGAGGACTTCGTCGACCTCACGCAGGAGACCAGCCACAACCTGGAGCTGGTGGCCGGTACGCCGTCGTCCGCGCTGGGCTCCACGCGCGACAAGCCCGACGCGGCCTACTGCCACGAGATCTTCACCGTGCTGCAGGCACATGGCATCACGCACTTCTTCTACATCGGTGGCAACGACTCGTCGGACACCGTGCGCATCGTGTCCGAAGAGGCGCAGGCCGCGGGCTACCCGCTGCGCTGCCTCCACATCCCCAAGACCATCGACAACGACCTCGTCGGCAACGACCACACGCCCGGCTTCGCGTCCGCCGCGCGCTTCGTCGCCCAGGCCTTTGCCGGCGCCAACCTCGACAACGCGGCCTTGCCGGGCGTCTACGTCGGCGTCGTCATGGGTCGCCACGCGGGCTTCCTGACTGCGGCCGCCGCCCTGGGCAAGAAGTTCGATGACGACGGCCCGCACCTCATCTACCTGCCCGAACGCGCCTTCGACACGGGGCAGTTCCTGCGCGACGTGAAGGCCATGCATGAGCGCTATGGCCGCTGCGTCATCGCTGTCAGCGAGGGCATCCACGACGCAGCCGGCACGCCCATGCTGTCCAAACTCGCCGGTGAGCTGGAGCGCGACGCGCACGGCAACGTGCAGCTCAGCGGCACCGGCGCGCTGGCCGATCTGCTGTGCGAGGAGATCAAGACCCGCTTAAGCATCAAGCGCGTGCGCGGCGATACCTTCGGCTATTTGCAGCGCAGCTTCCTCGGCTGCGTGAGCGACGTGGATGCGCGCGAGGCCCGAGAGGTCGGTGAGAAGGCCGTGCAATACGCCTTCCACGGCGACCGTGACGGCTCGGTCGCCATCAAGCGCGTGGGCTATTACTCGGTCGACTACGAGCTGCTGCCGCTGGCCGCCGTGGCGGGCAAGACGCGCACGATGGAGAGCCACTTCATCAATGACGCCGGCACCGATGTGACCGATGCCTTCCGCCTCTACCTGCGGCCGCTGCTGGGGTCGGGCATGCCGGATGCGTTCCGGCTGCGCCCGAACCCGGTGGAGAAGGTGCTCAGGCGCGGCTGAGGCTTCGCCCGGATATGTCGCGAGGCCGGCCCCCGCCGACCTGCAACACCGATGAACACGGCGATCTCGCCGTTCAAGCTGATATCCACTTTGGCTTCACGGGCCTACGCGGGCTTGCGCGGCGCCAGGCTTGTCGGCTGCACCTCAACTCCTCGCCAATGCCTGCGGGCATTGGCTGCGGCCGTCTCGGCGCATCCCCCGGCGCCTGGCATCCACGCAATTCCCGCGTACCTCGCGACATATCCGGGCTAGGGCGCGTCGGCGGAATCGGCCGGGGCGGGCGGCGCGGGCAAGAGCCGCAGGCCGAGCGCATCGGCCTGTGTCTGCAGCCAGCCCACGGCGAGGATGCCGAGCACCCAGCACATGAACAGGCTCAGCGGGCGCACCTGGCCGTCCACCAGCGTGGCGTAGGCCATGGCCACGGCCAGCGGCGCCAGGGCGGTGACGTAAGTCCATCGATCCGCCAGCACCAGCGTGTTGAGCACGGGGCGGAGGAACCACTGCACGGGCGCCGGGGCGGCCTGGCCAAAGCGGTCTTCATGCACGGCGGCCCCCGCCAGCAGCCAGGCCGCAGCGATGAAGTAGGCGCCCGTCGGTGGCAGCCAGGCGTCCAGCCATCGCATGGCCAGGAATGCGGTGATCGGGAACAGCCCGGCCACGACGTAGCGGCTCATGCCGCCGCGCGGGCGGGCCATCGCGAGGCCGCACAGGGCGAAGCCCCAGGTGGCGTACTCGACGATCCGCCGGGGCACGAAGGGCAGCCATTCCCGCACGGCGCTGACGCTGGCCTGGGCGTCCACGCCGGTCAGCCACGCGGCGAACAGCAGCCACATGATGCCCAGCCCCAGCGCGCCGACATCGCGTGTCCACTCGGGCAGCAGATGCGACCAACGCCTGGCCGACGGATTGATGGCCTGCAGTTGCACGCCCAGCAACGTGCCGCCCAGCAGGCCCAGCACGAGCAGCAACGCCGTGAGGGCGAGCCACACCAGCGTGTGCCCGATGACCACGACCGGGTTGCTGAACACGAGCCCGGCGCAGCTGCCGTAGATCAGTGCTGCGGCACCCGTGCGCCACCACAGGCCGCGCTTCACGGCGTCGCGCAGCCAGCGCTGTGCCTCCAGATCCAGCCCCAGCACTTGCAGCCATTGCACGCCGAGCATCGACTGGCTGCGGCCGAAGACCGGCTGCAGCAGGAACAGCCACCACTGCAGCTTCAGCCAGCCGACGCCGGCCAGCCGCGCCGCCTGCAGCCGCACCAGCGGGTCGCCCACGGCACGCACGGCCGGGTCCACGGGCCGCGGCCGCAGGCGTTCGTTCAGCGCCTGCACCAGCGCCGGGCCCAGCAGCCGTTCGCTGCGGAAGTCGTGCAGCCAGCCGAAGTAGCTGTCCAGTGTTTTCAGGAAGTCGTTGGGCAAGGTGGGAAGCCCGAGCGCCCATTGCGCGAAGGCGGCCGAGAACTCGGCCTGCCGGCTCAGCGGCTGCTGATCCAGCTCGCCGCGGGTGCGTGCCCAGGCCTCGCGCAATGCCGCCTCGCCCGCCAGGCTCCAGCGACGTTCCAGCGCTGCGGTCAGCTGCTGAGGCTGCACCTCGGGTGCCGGCGTGGCGTCGGCCGCCATTGGCGGCGAGGCCGGCGGCGCGGGCGTTGCCTGCTGTGGCTGCGGGGGTGTCGGTGTTGGCGGCATCGACGGCGTGACGGGCTGATCGAGCGTCAAGGGTTCAGCCGGTGTTGGCGGCGTGGCCTCCACGACGGGGGGCGGCGCGACCACGGGCTCCGGCGCCGGCATCGCGGCTTGCTGTTGCTGCCACTTCAGCCACTGCTGCACGCGCTCGTAGGCGCCGCGCAGCGCCTGGTAGGCGTCGGCATCATCATCCGGCCGCGTCGTCTTCAGCTTCAGCGCATAGGCCTTCTTGATCGCCGCCAGCTCGGTGGTCGGCGCAATACCCAGCAGCGCCCAGTCCGCGTTTTCCATCCTCAGAACCTGAACGTGTTGTCGATGCTGTCCAGCGCTTCCTTGAACTGCTGGCGGGCCTGGCGGATGGCGCGGGCGTCCTGGGTCTGCAGCACGGCCTCGAATTGGGCCAGCCAGTCCTGCAGCATGACGCGGTCGTTGCCCAGGCGGTCTTCGAACAGGCGCTTGGCGCGTTCGATCAGGTAGCGGTTGTCCTGCTCGTCGCGCGGGTGGCGCTTGAGCGCCTGCAGGCGTTCGCGCGTGGCGGCGATTTCGGCCGGGCTCAGCCGCGCGCCCTGGCTTTCGATGACGAGCTCGTGGCGCTCGCCGCCCGGCAGCTCGCGCGCCTCGACTTCCAGCAGCCCGTTGGCGTCGTAGGTGAAGCGCACCTCCACGCCGGCCTGGCCGGCCGGGGCCGGCGTGACGGGGATCTCCAGTTTGCCGAGGTTCAGGTTCTCCGAGCCCACCGGCGACTCGCCCTGGCGCACGTCGATGAGGATCTGCTTCTGGCCGTCGACCACCGTGTGATAGCTCTCCACGCGAGACACCGGCACGGGCGTGTTGCGCTCGATGATGGGCGAGAAGCGGTCGCTGACCATGCGGTCGCCCACCTGCGAGGCGGCGATGATGCCCAGCGAATAGGGCATCACGTCGGTCAGCACCACGTCGTCCAGCGCCGCGTCGCGGGCCTTCAGGCCGGCCTGCACGGCCGCACCCATCGCGATGGCGAGGTCGGGGTCGAGGTTGCGCAGCGGCAGGCGCTGGAAGAGGCGGGTGACGAGCTGGCGCACCATGGGCATGCGTGTCGCGCCGCCGACGAGCACGACTTCGGCCAGGCCTGCGGGGTTCAGCTGCGCGTCGGCCAGCGCGCGCTCGATGGGGCGCCGCAGGCGCTGCAGCAGCTCGGCGCTGGCGGCCTCGAAATCGGCGCGCGTCAGTGTGGCGGTCAGCTCGCGATCGCGCCAGACGGTGCGCAGCTCGGCGCTGTCGCGCTCGCCGAGGTCGCGCTTGGCCTGCTCGGCCAGCCGCCACCAGGTCTCGCTGGCCAGCCAGGCCTCGCGCTCCTCGCCGCTCAGGCCCTGGGCCTGCTTCGCGAACAGCGCAGCGATGGCGCGGCTGAAGTCCTCGCCGCCCAGCCGCGTGTCGCCGGCACTGGCGCGCACCTCCACCACGCCCTCGAAATACTCCAGCACCGACACGTCGAAGGTGCCGCCGCCCAGGTCGAAGACGAGGAAGCTGCTGTGCTCGGGCCGCTGCTGCAGGCCGTAGGCCAGCCCGGCGGCGGTGGGTTCGTTCAGCAGCCGCTCGACCTTGAGCCCGGCGATCTCGCCGGCCGTGCGTGTGGCGCGGCGCTGGGCTTCGTTGAAATAGGCCGGCACGGTGATAACGGCCTCGGTGATCGGCGTGCCGAGAAAGGCCTCGGCATCGGCCTTCAGGGCTTGCAGCACGAGGGCCGACAGCTCCTCGGCGCGTAGCTCCTTCACGTGCGGCCCGGTGCGCAGCGTGATCTTGCGCTCGCTGCCCATCCAGCGCTTGAAGGCCAGTGCGGTGGACTGGGCATGCAGGCCGGCCCGCTCACGTGCGGCCAGGCCCACCAGCGTGTGGCCCTGCTCGTCCAGGCTGACGGCCGACGGCGTCAGGTAGTCCCCGTGGGCGTTGGGGATGAGCACGGGCGCGCCGTCGCGAAAAATGGCCGCCGCGCTGTGCGTGGTGCCCAGGTCGATGCCCAGGATCATGTGTACGAATCTCCCATGAAAACGGGCGCAGCTTAGCCGCTTCCCAGCGGTGTCACGGTTTGGGTTTCACGAGCCTGGCATGCCACTCGTTGACCCCCATCAGCGCCGCCGAGCCGAAATGCTGGTGCAGCTCGGCCACCATCTCGCCGTTGATGAGCACGGGGTCGGCGCCGATGGCCTTGCGCACGAGGTCGGCGTCGGTGGTGGCGAAGATGAACAGGCCGCGCAGGTCTTGCGCGCCGTCCAGCGGGCCGGCGTAGACGAGCAGCCCTTCCTTGGCCAGGCGCTGCATGTTGGCGAAGTGGCCCTTGAACATCTCGTCGCGGGCCGGGCCGTCGGGTGTGCGCTGCGGGCCGGTCTTCAGCAGCACGAGGATGTAGGGGCGCAGCCCGTTGTCGTTGGCGCCCCAGGCCTGGGCGCGGGCGGCGTCATAGGCATTGGCGCTCATGCCGGCAGCCGCCGCCGGCGCGGACGCTGGTGTGGACGCGGGCGTGGGGAGGGCGTCCTGGGCGTGGGCGGGCAGGGCGGCCCAGGCCAGGGCGAGCAGGCAGACGGCGAGTTTCATGTGACAGCGCGCAGGTGAGGTGTTGGCATGGGAGCGCAGCGGGGTCCTACGACACGGGACTGTCATCGGGCCTGCAAATGCGCTTGACATCATCGTCAGGCCGAGGAGTCGAGATGTCCAGAACCGCCGTTGCCGCCCCTGCAAAAACCGAGGCCGCGCGCCAGCTGCTGGCTGGCCCGCGGGGCACGTTGCCCGTGCCGCTGCGCATGTTGTTGATCAATGTCGATGGGCGGCGCGATGAGCCCGCGCTGCTGGACATCGCGCGCTCGCTGGGCCTGGACGATCAGGCGCTGCAGACGCTGCGGGACGCCGGCCTCGTCACCGCGCGGCCTGCGCGGCAGGTGGACCCCAGCGCACGGCAGCGCCGGCTGATGCGGGCGAAGATGTTCGCGCTGGACCTGGCGGCCCGCATGCTGGCCGGGCGCGATGCCGAACTGAGGGACAGCGCCCGTCTGGTGGACTGCGAGGCCAGCTTTCTGGTGTGGCTGGCCGATGCCTGCGCCCACATCGAGGCCGTGGCCAGTGCCGAGCGCGCCCAGGTGTTTCGCGAACGGGTGGTGGCGGCGGCCGGCGGTTGAGGCCAGGGCCGGCTGCGGCCGGGGGCATGCCGCTGGGGCTTCACGGCGTGGCGGCCTTGCGGGTGGGGCGTCAACGCGGCGCCGTCCATGAAGCCGCCACACGGGCGCTGCTGTAGACATTGGCGGCGGTGATGTTGTTGGCGGCGAGGTTGACGTCGCAGCCGCGTTCGCTGGCCGCCGAGTTGCGAGAGCACAGCGGCCGGTGCAGCAGCTCGATGCGGTCGATCGCGCGGCCGTCGTCAGGCAGGTTCACGGCCCAGGTCGTGAAGCCCTCCATCGGGTCGGTCGTCGCCTTGGCCTCGCCGGGCATCGCCACCATGCGTTGGCTGCCGTCGCGGTAGAGCACGCGCAAATGCAGGTCATAGCCCCACCAGAAGGTATCGCCGCTGACGCTGCGTTTGATGGCGTCGAGCTGCTCGGGCTGGCTCGGGTCCCACAGGCGCATGAGATGGCCGCGGGTGGCCTGGGCGGCATAGATGGTGCTGGTCGCGTCGTTGGTGGCGTCGAAGGTGCCGAAGACGGTGACGACCGGCACGTCGAACTGCTGCGGATAGCGGAAGTCGTGGTACTGCTCGTAGCGTTGGCCGGCCGGTGCGGTGGGCGGCGCAGCGAGGAAGCCGGTGTCGCCGCCCGGCGGCCGCAGCAGCTGCTCGTAGGCGGCGGTCGCGGCGGACCAGCGGTGCAGCGTCCATTGACCACTGCTGCTGATGCGCATCTGCGTGCGCCCGTCCGCGGCGGGTAGCTGGTAACGCGTGGCCTGCGGGGTGTCGGCACTGCTGCCGGCCAGCAGCCGGCTGTAGTAAGGCACCGTGCCGCTGGTGGCCGTGGCACCGTTGAAGTAGCGCAGCAGCTTGGCGCTGGCGGCGTCGGAGAAGTGGTCGAAGCGGCGGCCGGAGCGCACGGTGTTGCAGCCGCGCTGCATCGGGTCTTGCTGCTCGCGGTTCGTGGTGGCGCAGACGGGTGAGACGGGCGTGAAGTCCTGGGCGTCCAGCGCCCAGGTGCGGCCGAAGCCACCGCCCTGCGGCTGGCCGTCGTCGCGGGTGGTTTCGCCGGCGTAGGGGTGCATCAGGCCGGTGGCGCCGGTCTGCCGGGTGCCGGTCACGTCGCCCAGGTGGGGCAGCCCCATGGCGTGGCCCATCTCGTGGTTGAAGATGAGGCCGAAATCGTCGCCCGAGCCATGGTTGCCGCCGCCGAGGCCGCCGCCCACGCCGCTGTTCATGCCGTGGTTGGCGTACCAGAGGGCGGTGTCGTCCATGCCGTTGGCGCGCTGCAGTGCGGCGACGAGGTTGAGCGTGGCGTCCAGCACCGAGAAGCCGCTGTAGGTGGCGCAGCGGGCGGCCTGCTGGTCTGCCGTGGTGCAGTGGGGCTTGACGCTGGCCCATTGCGCGGCGGTCGACTGCACGCCGCCGGTGGGGGTGGGCGAGTCGGTGCGGGGCGCGATGACGAGGCGCGGCAGCGAGAGGTTGAAAGGCGTCGTCGCGACGCGCAGCGTGCTGATGGGCAGCTTGCTGCCGAACTCGGCCGGCGCCTCACCCAGTGGGCGCGGCTGGGTGTCGCCGAACAGCAGCGTCGGCACGACGACCAGCGTCAGGTCAGGGCTGGAGCCCACCTTCAACTCGGCGGCCGTGCGCTGTGCGCTGGCGCCCCCGTCGAGATCCAGCCGCAGCGCCAGCCCCGCGCGCAGCCAGGTGGCGGGCAGTGTGAGGGTGTAGCTGCGGGTGAGGTCCTGCGTCAGCGGCTGGCTGCGCAGGTCGTTGCTGGCGGGCAGCGTGGCGGGCGCGCGCAGGCACAGTGTCTGGCGGCTGCCGTCGGGCCAGCTGGCCGTGACGCGGCCGGTCGGCGCGGCGCCGGACGCGGCGCTCACGTCCAGTTTCAACAGCGTGGCGCGGTTCTCCACGAGAAAGAAGAACGGCCAGCCCGTTTCCATCAAATGGGTCTGGCCGAGCCAGACACGGTCGATGCGCGCCGCGCCGTTGGACACGCCGCTGTCCGGGCAGGTGCCGCCAAGCACCGGCGAGCTCCAGGTGATGGTCTGCGGGGCGAAGCTGGCCGAGGGGGGCGTGGGCGCTGGTGCAGGTGCAGGTGCAGGTGCAGGTGCAGGTGCAGGTGCAGGTGCAGGTGCAGGTGCAGGTGCAGGTGCAGGTGCAGGTGCAGGTGCAGGTGCAGGAGACGGAGCTGGCGCTGGCGCTGGCGCTGGCGAGGGTGCCGGCGCCGATGCGCCCGGTCCTGGCGCCGGGGTCGTGCCTGTGCCGCCGCCGCAGGCGGTGAGCAGCGCGGCCAGGCCCAGGCAGACGCCTGAGCGCCCGACGTTGACCTTGTGCTCCAAGCTTGGCTCCCCGGTTGCTTTCGTGGCGAGCGATGTTCGCCGCGCCTCGCCATCCCGGGCGTAGCCGGGGCGCGTCAGTCGTGACGAGGCGTTTCTGCTCGCCGGCGCGATGTCTCGCTCACCGCGTCGTCAGCCCGAAGTGGCCCGCGCCTGAACGCCGCCGAAGCGTCACCTGGGGGCGTTCGCGTCGGCGCTGCAGGTCAGTACGGGTAGCCCGGGATCGCGAGGTCCACCTTGTAGACCCCCCGGGCATTGCCGCTGCCCATCGCGGTGATGAACAAGGTCTTGCGGTCGCTTCCGCCGAAAGCCACGTTCGTGACCGAGCCCGCGCCGCTGGGCATGCGGATGCGGCCAATCTCCTTGCCTTCGGGGCTGAGGACGATCACGTCGGTGGAGGTGACATACAGGTTGCCAGCGCAGTCCACCACCATGCCGTCGCCGCTGGAGACGATACCGGCGCCGAAATGCTCGGCCGTGCCGACCGAGCCGTCGGCGGCCACGGCGTACTTGAACACCCCGTCCTGGGCCGTGAGGTAGAGCGTCTTCTCGTCAGGCGACAGCGTGATGCCGTTGGGGTTGCTTCGATTGGCGTCGACCAGCACCGCCGTGCTGCTGCCCGGCGCGACCCGGTAGACACTCGTGCGCGACTGCGGGTTGGGCGAGGCGGCCTGCCAGTTCGGGTCGGTGAAGTAGAGCGTGCCGTCGCTGCGGAAGGTGAGGTCGTTGGGTGAGTTGAAGCGGGCGCCGTTGTAGCCGTTGACCACCACGGTCTCGGTGCCGCCGGGCAGCGCAAACCGCACGATGCCGCCGATCTTGTGGCTGGCGCCGTAGAGGCGGCCGGCCTTGTCCACCGCCAGGCCGTTGGTGCCGGCCGTGGCCGCCAGCACCGTGCCGGTGCCGCTGCTGTCGATCTTCAGGATGCGGCTGGGCGGCGGGTTGTTGCCGGGGCCGAACTCGCTGACATAGAGCGACCCGGACAACCACACCGCGCCCTCGACATTGCCGAACTGGGTCTGGTAGTTGTCCTTGGGCAGCGCGTTGTCCAGGCGGGTCACCGTGACCGTGCTGGGTAGCGGCTTGCTGGCATAAGGGCCGGCGGGGCAAATGGCGTCGGTGGGGGCTGGCGCAGGAGCCGGCGTTGGCGCAGGCGTTGGGGCAGGAGTAGGTGCTGGCGTCGGCGCAGGCGTTGGTGCAGGAGTGGGTGCTGGCGTGGGCGCCGGAGTGGGCGCGGGCGTTGGGGCCGGCGCAGGAGTGGGAGCAGGCGTCGGCGCTGGCGTTGGGGCCGGAGCAGGTGTCGGCGCCGGCGTTGGCGCAGGAGTGGGCGCTGGTGTCGGTGCTGGCGTGGGAGCCGGCGTGGGCGCCGGTGTCGGGGCCGGAGCAGGCGTCGGCGCGGGAGTGGGGGCCGGTGTCGGCGCTGGCGTAGGAGCCGGAGTGGGGGCCGGAGCGGGTGTCGGAGCCGGTGTTGGCGCAGGGGTGGGGGCCGGCGTAGGCGCGGGTGCAGGCGCTGGCGTCGGGGCCGGGGTTGGCGAAGGAGCTGGCACCGGAGCTGGCACCGGAGCTGGCACCGGAGCCGGCGAAGGTGCGGGTGTAGGTGCGGGTGTAGGTGCGGGCGCAGGTGCAGCAGGGCCTGGGGTGGCTGCGTCGGTATTGCCGCCGCCGCAGGCGGTCATCAGCGCCGCTAGGCTCAGGCTGGCGCCGATGCGTACGGCACTCTTGCGGTTCACGCGTGTCATCTCATTCCTCCGAGGGCGCGATGTTCGCTGCCCGCGGCGGTTGCCGAGGGTTGCAAACTCCCTCAGTCGTGACGAGTGGTATCCCGCGCGCTGCCCGCTCAGGTGCGCCGTTTGGCCAGCACGGCCCGCGCGACGCGCGACACCGGCTCGCGGCCCAGCGCCTGGGAGATGAAGGCGCCGGCGTCGACCAGCTTGTCGAGGGCTATGCCGGTCTCGATGCCCAGGCCGTTCAGCATGAAGACCACGTCTTCCGTGGCGACGTTGCCCGTTGCACCCTTGGCGTAGGGGCAGCCGCCCAGCCCGGCCACGCTGGCGTGGAAGCTGTGCACGCCCAGCTCCAGGCTGGCGTAGATATTCGTCAGCGCCTGCCCATAGGTGTCGTGGAAGTGGCCCGACACCTCTTGGCGAGGGAAGTGCTTCAACGCCCGTTCCATCGCCGCCTGCACCTTGCGCGGCGTGCCGACGCCGATGGTGTCGGCGATGTCGATGGCGTCCACGCCCAGCGCGCGCAGCGGCTTCACGACGGCTTCCACTTGGTCGGCGGTGATCTCGCCCTCATACGGGCAGCCCAGCGAGCACGACAGTGCCGCGCGCACCTTCACGCCGGCCGCGTGCGCGCCCTCGATGACGGGCGCGAAGCGCTCCAGGCTCTCGGCGATGGAGCAGTTGATGTTCTTCTGCGTGAAGGCCTCGCTGGCCGCCGTGAAGACGAGGATCTCGTCGGGCTCGCTCGCCAGCGCCGGTTCCAGCCCCTTGAGGTTGGGCACCAGCACCGAATACCGCACGCCCGGCTTGCGCGTGATGGCCGCCATGACGGCCGTGTTGTCGCCCATCTGCGGCACCCACTTCGGTGACACGAAGCTGGTGACCTCGATCTCCTTGAGCCCGGCATCCTGCAGCAGCGCGACGAGCTGCGCCTTGTCGGCCGTGGCGACGCTAGCCTTCTCGTTCTGCAACCCGTCGCGCGGGCCGACGTCGAGGAGCTTGACGTGGGTGGGTAAGTTCATGGGGAGCCCTCATCGAGATCCATGAAATCGGTGGGCAATGCGGCCAGGGCGTAGCCCAGCAGCAGCGTGGCTGCGCTGGCGAGCCACAGCCAGTAACCGAGGCCATAGACGTTAAACATCCACTGAGTGGCGTTCTCGTCAACCATGACGGTGGGGTCAACAAGAAAGCGAAGCATCAATGCCAGCGCCAGCAGCGTCGAGGCCGCCCCCAGCTTGTGCTTGCCGGTGACGAACCCCAGCCAGCCGCCGAGCAGTGCAGGATTGGCCAGCCAACCCAGGTTGCCGCCCACCAGCACGCCGTACCAGCCAACCAGCAGCACGAAGTAGGCTGGCGTTCCCTTCACCGTGCCACTCGACTTGAACCCGTATGCATCGTTAAACAGGCATGCGACGAACAGCAGCATGCTGAGCACCAGCGCAAGGTGCGGTGCGTAACGGAAGAACGCGGTGGCGAGTGGCCGGTTCGACATGGCGGGGCTCAGGCTTCGAGGCGTAACAGTTCGGCCCCATCGCCCACCTGATCGCCCACGGCGAACAGCAGCTCGGCCACGGTGCCGTCGCGCGGGGACGAGATGGTGTGCTCCATCTTCATCGCCTCCATGACGGCCAGTGGCTGGCCCTTCGTGACGGTATCGCCGGCCTGGGCGAGGAAGGCGATGAGCTTGCCCGGCATGGGCGCGGTAAGCCGCCCGCCCTCGGCGGCGCCGTCACCGGCGTGGGCAATGAGGTCCACCTCGGTCAGTACGGTCGAGCCGTTCGCGGCGAAGACGGCCACGCGCTCGCCCTGGGCGTAGGTCTTCACGCGGACGCGCTGCAGCTCCGATCCATTGCCGAGGAAGAGTTCGTGCGTTTCAGCATCGGTCGACCGCACGGCGAACTCGATGGCTTCGCCGTCGACCGTCAGCGTCATGCCGCCGCGGTGGTGGCGGGACAGCAGCACGGCGTGATGGGTGTCGCCCGTGGCCAGGTCGAAGCGGCGCGAGGCGGCACCGAACAGGCGCCAGCCATCGCGGGCGCTCCACGGGTCGCTGCCCTGCGTGCCAGCTTCCACGGCCAGTGTGTGGGCGACGACGGCGGCGGCCGACACGCGCAGCGGCAGGCCGGACTGGTTGAACAGCTGGGCCTTCTCGCGCTCGATGAGGCCGGTGTCGAGGTCCGCCTTCGAGAACGAGTCGGTCGCCGCACAGCGGCGCAGGAAGGCCACGTTGGTGTGCAGGCCGGCGATGTGGGTGTCGCGCAGCGCGGCGTCGAGGCGGGCCAGCGCCTGCGCGCGGTCTTCGCCCCAGACGATGAGCTTGGCGATCATCGAGTCGTAGAACGGGCTGATCGCATCGCCTTCGCGCACGCCGGCATCGATGCGAACGTCGCCACGTTGGAAGGCGACGTGAGAAGGCCAGCGCGCCACGTCCAGCGTGCCGGTGGCGGGCAGGAAGCCGCCGTCCGGGTTCTCGGCGCAGATGCGGGCCTCGATCGCGTGGCCGCGCATCGCCAGCTGCGATTGCTTCAGCGGCAGTGGCTCGCCCGAGGCCACGCGCAACTGCCACTCCACCAGGTCTAGCCCGGTGATCGCCTCCGTCACCGGATGCTCGACCTGCAGCCGCGTGTTCATTTCCATGAAATAGAAGCGTCCGTCTTGTTCCGCGATGAACTCGACCGTGCCCGCACCGACATAACCAACCGCCTTGGCGGCGGCCACCGCCGCCTCGCCCATCTGGGCGCGGCGCTCCGGCGTCATGCCGGGGGCCGGCGCTTCCTCCAGCACCTTCTGGTGGCGGCGCTGCACGGAGCAGTCGCGCTCGAACAGATAGACGCAGTTGCCCAGCGAGTCGCCGAACACCTGGATCTCGATGTGGCGGGGCTTTTGCACATAGCGCTCGATGAGCACCGCGTCGTCGCCGAAGCTGTTGATGGCCTCGCGCTTGCACGAGGCCAGCGCGGCGTCGAACTCGTCGGCGCTGTAGACCGCCCGCATGCCCTTGCCGCCGCCACCGGCGCTGGCCTTGATGAGCGCGGGGTAGCCGATGCGGCTGGCTTCGCGCTTGAGCAGTGCGGGGTCTTGATCGGCACCGTGATAGCCCGGCACCAGCGGCACGCCGGCCTGCTCCATCAAGCGCTTGGATTCGGCCTTCAGGCCCATGGCCTGGATGGCACTGGGCGGCGGGCCGATGAAGACGAGGCCGGCATCGGCGCAGGCCTGGGCAAACGCCTCGTTCTCGCTGAGGAAGCCGTAGCCGGGGTGCACGGCCTGCGCGCCGGTCTGCTTGGCGGCGGCCAGGATGCGCTCCCACTGCAGATAGGAGTCGCGCGGCGCGGGCCCGCCGATGTGGACGGCTTCGTCGCAGGCCTGCACGTGCTGCGCGTCGCGGTCGGCGTCGGAATAGACGGCGACCGTCTGGATGCCGAGTCGGCGTGCAGTCGCCGCCACCCGGCACGCGATCTCACCGCGATTGGCGATCAGGATCTTGTTGAACATGGTTTGTCTCCTCAGCCGTCTTCTTGTGGATTCGGGATCGGGGTGCGCCGCCGGCCGGTGGGCCGTCGGCGCATGTGCTCGCAGGCAGCGAAAGGTGTCGCGGCGCTCAGTGCGCCCGGCAGACCTCGACCTTGGCGGCCGCCTCGGAGGGCGTCAGCTCGGCCTCCGTCGCGCAGCGCATGCCCAGGCGTGCCAGCAGCGCGCGGTCCTTCTCGGCCTGCGGGTTGCTCGTGGTCAGCAGCTTGTCGCCGTAGAACATGGAGTTGGCGCCGGCCAGGAAGCACAGCGCCTGCATGGTCTCGGGCATCTCCTCGCGGCCGGCGGACAGGCGCACCATGGCGCGCGGCATCGTGATGCGGGCCACGGCGATGGTGCGGATGAACTCCAGCGGGTCCAGCGGCGCGGTGCCGGCCAGCGGCGTGCCTTCCACCTGCACGAGGTTGTTGATGGGCACGCTTTCGGGGTAGGGGTCGAGGTTGGCCAGCTGCACGATGAGGCCGGCGCGCTGGCGGCGCGTCTCGCCCATGCCGACGATGCCGCCGGAGCACACCTTCATGCCCTGCTGGCGCACGCGGTCCAGCGTGTCCAGGCGGTCTTGATACGTGCGGGTCGTGATGATCTGGCCGTAGAACTCGGGCGAGGTGTCGAGGTTGTGGTTGTAGTAATCGAGCCCGGCACTTTTGAGCTGCTCGGCCTGGCCGTCTTCCAGCATGCCGGCGGTCAGGCAGGTCTCCAGGCCCAGCGCCTTGACCTCGGAAATCATCTCGCCGATGGCCTCCAGGTGGCGGGGCTTGGGCGAGCGCCAGGCGGCGCCCATGCAGAAGCGCGTGGCGCCGTTGGCCTTGGCGGCGCGGGCGGCTTCCATCACTTCTTCCAGCGGGATCAGCTTCTCGGCCTTCAGCCCGGTGTCGAAGTGGGCCGATTGCGGGCAGTACTTGCAGTCTTCCTCGCAGCCACCGGTCTTGATGGACAGCAGCGTGGACAGCTGCACGGCGTTGGCGTCGAAGTGCTCGCGGTGCACCTGCTGGGCGCGGAACAGCAGGTCGTTGAAGGGCAGCTCGAACAGCGCGGCGACCTCGGCGACGGTCCAGGGCTTGGCCTGACGGCGGTCGGCGTCGGTGGTGGGCGTGAGGGTCTGGATCTGGTTCATGCGAGGAGCAGGGCTGAGATGTCGAGGCGGGCCGGCGCGTCGTGCAGGGCGCCGCCTTCGGGGAATCGGGGCAGGTGGCCGAGGCAAGGGGCCTTCAGGCCGGCCTGCAGCGCGGCCAGATTGTCGGCCACATGGGATTGATGGGTGTCGACCGTGTTGGCGACCCAGGCCGCCAGCGTCAGGCCGCGGGCGCGCACGGCCTCGGCCGTCAGCAGCGCATGGTTGATGCAGCCCAGCCGCAGGCCCACGACGAGGATGACGGGCAGGCCGAGTTCGACCGCCAGGTCGGCGGTGTCCCAGCTGCCGGCCAGCGGCACGCGGAACCCGCCGACGCCCTCGATGAGGGCGATGTCGCCCTTGGCGGCCGTGGCGCGGATGGCGCCCAGCAGCGGCGCGGCGTCGATGGTGCGGCCTTCGAGCCGCGCGGCGATGTGCGGTGCGCAGGGCTCGCGGAACTGCAGCGGGCCCACTTCGGCGTCGGCGAGGCCGATGTTCTGCGCGGCCTGCAGCGTGGCCACATCCTCGTTGACCCAGCGGCCCTCGACGAAGTCCTGGCCGGCGGCCAGCGCCTTGATCGCGGCGACGCGCAGGCCGCGCGCCGCGAGGGCACGGGTCAGCGCGGCCGTGACGAAGGTCTTGCCGATCTCGGTGTCGGTGCCGGTGATGAAGAAGCCTCGGCTCATGCAGCTTGCTCCTGTGTGGCGGCGGCGCGGTCGAGCGCCGTCAGCAGTGCGTCGACATCGGCGGCGGTATGCGTGCCGCACAGCGTGATGCGCAGCCGCGCCGTGCCGGCGGCGACGGTGGGCGGGCGGATGCCGGGCACGCGCAGGCCGGCGGCCTCCAGCGCGGCGGCCAGGGCCATGACCTCGGCGTTGCCGCCGACGATCAGCGGCTGGATGGGCGTGGCGGCATCGGTCAGCGACCAGCCCAGGCGCGGGTGGCGGTCGATCAACGCCAGCAGCCCGTCGCGCAGCTGGGCCTGGCGGGCGACGAGGTTGGCGCGGCGCGTGGCGCCCAGCGGCCCTTCGATCAACGCGAAGCTGGTCAGCAGTGCGTGCTCGATGGCCGGCGGCGAGGCGGTGGAGAAGATGAAGTTGCGCGCCGCCTGCAGCAGGTACTCGACGATGGTGGCGTGCGCCGCAACGAAGGCGCCGGCCAGCCCGGCGGCCTTGCCCAGCGTGCCGACGAGGATGAGCCGTTCGCTGCGCAGGCCGAAATGTTCCAGCGTGCCACGGCCGCGCTCGCCCAGCACGCCGAAGCCGTGCGCGTCGTCCACCACCAGCCAGGCGTCGAACTCGTCGGCCAGCGCCAGCAGCTGCGGCAGCGGCGCGAGGTCGCCGTCCATGCTGAACACGGCATCCGTGACGATGAGCTTGACCTTGGCCGTGCTGGCGGCCAGCAGCGTGCGCAGCCCGGCCACGTCGGCATGGCCGTAGCGCGTGACGCGGGCCTTGGCCAGCCGCGCGGCGTCGATCAGCGACGCGTGGTTGAGCTGCTCCGAGAAGATCTCGGTGTGCTCGTCGCCCAACGCGGTGACCACGGCGAGGTTGGCCATGTAGCCGGTGCAGAAGCCGATGGCGCGGGCCTCGGGGATGTGCGGCGCGTACCAGCGGGCCAGCGTGTCGGCTACCGCCTCGTGCGCGGCGCTGTGGCCGCTGACCAGCGGCGACGCGCCGGAGCCGCCGCCCCAGCGGCGGGCGCCTTCGGCCAGCGCATCGGCCAGCGCCGGTTCGGCGGCCAGGCCCAGGTAGTCGTTGGAGCAGAACATCAGCAGCTCGCGGCCGTTGATGGTCTGGCGCGGCGCAGTGCCGGTGTCGGCGGTGCGCAGCTTGCGCGTGAGGCTCTGCGCCGAGATGGCGGCGAGCTTGGCGCTCAGGTGATCAAGCAAGGACATCGTTCAAGGTTTTCGACACGGCATCGGCCAGGAAGGCCGCCGTCGCGTCGTCGATCAGGTAGGGGGGCATCAGGTAGACGGTGTTGCCGATCGGTCGGATCAGCAGCTCGTGTGCGCGGGCCTTCAGGTGGAAGGTCTCCGCGAAGCGCGGGGGGGCGTCGGCCACGTCGAAGGCCAGGATCATGCCGCGTTGGCGCAGGTGCGTCACGCGCGAGGCCAGGGGGGCGAAGGCGCGGGTCAACGCTGAAGCCTGGGCGCGGTTGTCGTCGAGCTGGCCGGCGTCGAAGCGGTCCAGCACGGCGTTGGCGGCGGCGCAGGCCAGTGGGTTGCCGGTGTAGGAGTGCGAATGCAGAAAGCCCCGCGTGACGTCCTGGCTCCAGAAGGCCTCGAACACGTCGTCCGTGGTGAGCACCAGCGACAGCGCCATCGTGCCGCCGGTGATGCCTTTGGACAGCAGCATGAAGTCGGGCCACTGGGACTGTGAGCCCCCACGCTCGGGGGTACCCAAGCTGCCCCCCGAGGGCGCGCGGCCAGCTTGGGGCGGCCCGGCGCTGGCCAGTGCTTGCTCCCAGGCGAAGAAGGTGCCGGTGCGGCCGCAGCCCACGGCGATCTCGTCGGCGATGAGGTGCACGCCGAACTCGCGCGTCAGCGCGCGCAGGCCGCGCAGGTACTCGGGCGAGTACATGACCATGCCCGCCGCGCCCTGGATCAGCGGCTCGACGATGACGCAGGCGATCTGCGCATGCCGCTCGGCCAGCAGCGCGCGCATGGCGGCCAGCGCCTCGGCCTCGTTGGCGAGTCGCGCGTCGGGCGACATGACGATGTGGGCGCGCATCAGCAGCGGGTCGTAGGCGTCGCGGAACACCTGCACGTCGGTCACGCTGAGCGCCCCGAGCGTCTCGCCGTGATAGCTGTTCTTGAGACAGACGAACTCGCGCTTGGTCGTTTGGCCGCGGTTCTTCCACGCATGAAAGCTTTGCTTGAGCGCGATCTCCACGGCGCTGGCGCCGTCGCTGCCGAAGAACATATGGCCCAGCGCGCCGCCGGTGCGGGCCGACAGCCGCTCCGCCAGCCGCACGGCGGGCTCGTGCGTGCAGCCGGCCAGCATGACGTGGGGCAGCGTGTCGAGCTGGGCCTTGATGGCGTCGTGCAGCGCGCGGTCGCTGTGGCCGAACAGGTTGACCCACCACGACGAATTGGCGTCGAAGTAGCGGCGGCCCTCGGTGTCGATGAGCCAGGGGCCGTCGCCACGGGCGATGGGCAGCGGGGGCACGTCGGCCAGGCGGGCCATCTGCGTGCAGGGGTGCCAGACGGCGGCGCGGCTGCGTTGGGCGAGGTCGGGAGCGGTCATCGGACAGGCGGGGTCAGGGCAGGCGCGGCTTGAAATGCGGCACGGTGGCGTTGAACAGGGCGATGGCGGCGGCGCGGTCGGGGCCGCCGGCCATCATGAAGTGCAGCAGCTTGCGCGGCGTGGCGTAGCCCAGGTAGAGCGCCGTGCGCTCGCGGGGCAGCTCGGCCGCGAACGACATCTCCAGCGCGGCGCCGCTGCGGTGGGGGCGGATCTGCTGCTGCAGTGTCTGCCAGGGGCCGAGGCCGTCGGTGGGCAAGGCCTGCAGGCGGTCGCGGATGACCTGCTCGGCCAGGGCCTGCAGGTCGTCCGCGCCGCTCGCGATGAAGTCCACCGACACGATGAGGGCCGCGTCGTCGTCGGGCGAGCGGAAGGCCACGGCGTTGTCCTGCTCGTGCGCGAGCGGCTGCCAGGGCGGTGGCAGGTTCAGTTCGAACTCCGAATAGACATAACCGAGCTGCTGCTCGGCGTCGGCCGGCGGCGGGGGTGTCAGCGAGACGGTGTAGCGGTAGCGCATGGTTGTCAGTCGGGTAGCCAGCCCGGCTTGCGCTTGGCCAGGAAGCTCTGCACGCCGTCGCGTCCCTCGGCGCTGGCGCGGATGTCGGCGATGCGGCGGGCCGTGTCGTCGCGCAGTTCGGGCGTGACGGGCCGGCCGGCCACGTCCTTCACCAGCTGCTTGCAGGCGCGCACGGCAGCCGGGCCGTTCGTGGCGAGCGCGGCGACGAACTCGTCGACGCGGGCGTCCAGCGCCTCGGGCGCGACGACCTCGTGCACGAGACCCAGGCGCCGGGCCTCGTCCGCCGAGAAGCGCTCCGCCGTCAGGAAGTAGCGCCGCGAGGCCTGCTCGCCCAGGGCCTGGACGACGTAGGGGCCGATGGTGGCCGGCAGCAGGCCCAGCTTCGCTTCCGACAGGCAGAAGCCCGCGGTGTCGGCGGCGACGACGATGTCGGCGCAGGCCACCAGGCCCACGCCGCCGGCATACGCATCGCCCTGCACACGGGCGATGACGGGCACCGGGCAGCTGTAGATCGCCCACAGCATGTCGGCCAGCCGCGTGGCGTCGGCATGGTTTTCGTCCCAGCTGTAGTGGGCAAAAGCCTTCATCCAGTTCAGGTCGGCCCCGGCGCAGAAGGCCTTGCCCTCGGCGGCCAGCACGATGGCGCGTAGCGTGGCGTCCTGGCCTAGCGCTGTGAAGGCCTCGGTGAGTTCGGTGATCAGTTCGGCGTTGAAGGCGTTGCGGACGTCGGGGCGGTTCAGCGTGACGCGGGCCAGCGTGCCGTGGCGGGTCAGCGTGAGATGCGGGTAGCTCATGGAGCGCTCCTCACGACGGCCTCGTCGACCGCGTGGACATGGCAGGTGGTGGCCGGCGTGCCGTTGGGCTCGGTGCGGATGTTGCGTTGGCAGAACGCCAGCGCGCGGGACAGCGTGTCGTCGCCCGACGCAAAACCCCAATGGCCGGCGCCGTCCAGCGCGTAGGCGCGCGGCAGCTTGGCCTCGAGGAACTTCTGGAAGCCGCTGCGTTGGCCGGCGGTGGCGCCGGCCGGCGCGCTGGCCTCGCCGTTCAAGGGCTGCAGCGGCGCCGGCTGGGCCAGCTGCCCCGGGGTGGTGAAGCCGAGCGGCGCCAGGAAGGCGTCGGCCAGCGGCTGCCACACGTCGTTGCCGGTCGTGAACAGCTTGTGGCCGTCCTCGCCATGGGCAGGCAGCAGCCGCAGCTCCACCGCGCCACCGCCTGCGGCATAGGCGTCGGCCCAGCGGCGCGCGTGGCGGGGGCCGAAGTAGCGGTCGTTCTCGGCGTAGATCCACAGCGTCGGCGTGGCCGGCTTCACGCTGGCGTTGGCCTCGCCATAGGCGCGGAACAGGCGGCGCAGCTGCTCCGTCTGGCAGGGCTCGCCGGGGTGTTCATCGGGGTTGCCGCCGTGGCCGCCGGCAAAGTTGATGGCGGCGATCTGGCCGGGCACGTGGGCCGACGTGGCCGCGACGGTGGCGATGCCGCCGACCGACACGCCCACCAGCACCGTGCGGCTCGCGTCGATGTCCGGCAGCCGGGCCATGAAGGCGCGCACGGTCAGGATCTGCTGCGCCGCCGCCTGCAGCGCCGCGCCGTAGCGGGGCTGGGTGCACGACACACTGGTTTCCGGGTCGCCCGCCTCGGCCAGCTCGCCATAGCCCAGGCGCAGCGGCACGGCCACGGCGAAGCCCTTGCGGACGAAATAGCGCGCGGCGGATTCGTAGCGCTGGCGCTTGTAGTCGGCGCGCTTCTCCGAGTTGCGGCCGTGGCTGATGATGACCAGCGGAAACGGGCCCGGCCCGACCGGGCGGAAAGTGGTGACGGGCAACTCGCCCTCGGCGAGCTTGCCGAACGAGTCCTCCACACGCGCCGGCACGCGCACGACGGCCTCGCGGATGTCGGCCTGCAGCCGCTCCGGCTCGGGGGCGGCGGCCGGCTGCGCGGTGAGCGTGCCGGGTGCCGCGCACGCGGTGATGGCGGCGAGCAGCCAGGCCCGGGTGAACCGCCGCGTCATGCGGCCGCCTTCGCCGCGAGAAGCTTGACCATCAGCACGCTGGCGTAGGTTTTGCCGGCCCATTGCACGTCGCCGACCTGCACATAGCCGCGCCGGGCGTAGCGGCGCAGCAGGTGCTCGGCCGGCCGCGCCGTGTCGAGCGCGATCTGCGCATAGCCCTGTGCGGCAGCCCAGGCCTCGGCGGCGTCCATGAGCCGCTCGCCCAGATGCTGGCCGCGCTGGCTCGGGTGCACGGCCAGCTGGGCCAGGATGGCCGTGTCGGGCTGCGTGTAGCAGGCGGGCACCGGGTCGCCCAGGTACTGGCCGTCGGCCGGCTTGGGCGGGCAGACGGTCACGGTGCCGACGAGCTGCCCGTCGAGGTCGGCCACGAAGGCCTGGCCGTGGGCCACGCGCTCGCGGGTGACCGCCACGCTCTGGTTCACGGCGGTGAAGTTCCAGCCCTGGGCGGCCAGCGAGGCGTAGGCCGCGTGCAGCAGTGCGGTCAGGGCTTCCAGCGAATCGCTGGCGTGAAGCTGTCGAATGTTCATCACATGCGGAACACGCCGAACTTGGTGTCGGGGATGGGCGCGTTCAGCGATGCGCTCAGTCCCAGCGCCAGCACGCGGCGCGTGTCGGCGGGGTCGATGACGCCGTCGTCCCACAGCCGGGCCGATGCGTAATAGGGGTGTCCCTGGTCTTCGTACTGCTGGCGGATGGGCGCCTTGAAGGCGTCCTCCTCCTCGGCGCTCCACTGCCCGCCCTTGGCCTCGACGGCGTCGCGGCGGAGGGTGGAGAGCACGCTGGCCGCCTGCTCGCCGCCCATCACGGAGATGCGCGCGTTGGGCCACATCCACAGGAAGCGCGGCGAGTAGGCGCGGCCGCACATGCCGTAGTTCCCGGCGCCGAACGAGCCGCCGATGATGACGGTGAACTTGGGCACCTGCGCGCAGGCCACGGCCGTCACCATCTTGGCGCCGGCGCGCGCAATGCCTTCGTTCTCGTACTTGCGGCCCACCATGAAGCCGGTGATGTTCTGCAGGAACACCAGCGGGATCTTGCGCTGGCAGCACAGCTCGATGAAATGGGCGCCCTTGTTCGCGCTTTCGGCGAACAGGATGCCGTTGTTGGCGACGATGCCCACCGGCATGCCCTCGAGGTGGGCGAAGCCGCACACCAGCGTCGTGCCGTAGCGGGCCTTGAACTCGTCGAACTCGCTGCCGTCGACGAGGCGGGCGATGACCTCGCGCACGTCGAAGGGCTTGCGCGTGTCGGTGGGAATCACGCCGTGCAGCTCGGCGGGGTCGTGGAGGGGCGGGAGCGACTCGCGGGTGGCCAGCGGGTTGGCCTTGCGCCAGTTCAGCCGCGCGACGGACTGGCGGGCGATGGCCAGCGCATGGGTGTCGTTGTTGGCCAGGTGGTCGGCCACGCCGGAGAGCCGCGTGTGCACGTCGCCGCCGCCCAGGTCTTCGGCGGTGACGACCTCGCCCGTGGCGGCCTTCACCAGCGGCGGGCCGCCCAGGAAGATGGTGCCCTGGTTCTTGACGATGATGGTCTCGTCGCTCATGGCCGGCACATAGGCGCCGCCGGCCGTGCACGAGCCCATGACGACGGCGATCTGCGGGATGCCGTCGGCGCTGAGGTTGGCCTGGTTGAAGAAGATGCGGCCGAAGTGGTCGCGGTCGGGGAAGACCTCGTCCTGGTTGGGCAGGTTGGCGCCGCCGCTGTCCACGAGATAAATGCAGGGCAGGCGGTTCTGCGCGGCGATCTCCTGCGCGCGCAGGTGCTTCTTGACGGTGATGGGGTAGTAGGTGCCGCCCTTGACGGTGGCGTCGTTGCAGACGATGACGCACTCCACACCCGACACGCGGCCGATGCCGGCCACCACGCCGCCGCCCGGGGCGGCGTTGTCGTACAGGTTCAGCCCGGCCAGCGGCGCGATCTCCAGGAAGGGCGTGCCCGGGTCCAGCAGCAGCTCGACGCGCTCGCGCGGCAGCAGCTTGCCGCGCGCGGTGTGCTTGGCGCGGGCGGCCTCGCCGCCGCCCTGCGCGATCTGCGCGAGCCGCGCGTTCAGGTCATCGACGAGCGCACGCATCGCGTCGGCATGGGCCTTGAAATCGGCCGCGCGTGGGTTGAGCTGGGTGGTCAAAACCGGCATGGGGTCTCCTCGGGTCTTGTCATCGGGCCGTTGGCGCTTGTGGCGCCGCCGGCCTCATTTGTTGAGTAGCTCGCGGCATTCTCGGGCATGGCGGCGGCGGGCCTCGCCGCGGCGGGAGGGTAGGGGGCGGGCAATGCCTGACTGTTGTACGGGGTCTGGCCATCTGGCTAGAGTCGCGGCCTTCCACACCCGGAGGCCCCCGATGATCAACCTGACCGTGAACGGTCGCGCCGTCGCGCTCGACGCCGACCCCGATATGCCGCTGCTTTGGGCGGTCCGAGAAGAACTGCAGCTCACCGGTGCCAAGTTCGGTTGTGGCGCCGCCCAGTGCGGCGCCTGCACCATGCATGTGGCGGGCAGCCCCGTGCGCGCCTGCCTGACGCCGATTTCGTCGGTGCAGGGCCCGGTCACCACCATCGAAGGCGTGGCGGGCGACAAGGTCGGCCAGGCCGTGCAGGCGGCCTGGGTCGCGCATGACGTGGCGCAGTGCGGCTACTGTCAGAGCGGCCAGGTCATGAGCGCCGTGGCCTTGCTCAAGAGCAACAAGAAGCCCACCGACGCGCAGATCGACGAAGCCATGGCCGGCAACATCTGCCGCTGCGGCACCTACACCCGCATCCGGGCCGCCATCCATGCGGCCGCGGCGCAGCTCGCTTGAGGAGCCCGACATGCTGAATCCGAGACGCATCGACCAAGCGCTGACGGGCGGCCTGTCCCGTCGCGCCTTCGTCACCACCACCGTCGGCGGCGCCGTCGGCCTGGCACTCCTGCCCGGCGTGTCGCTGGCGCAGGACGGCAAGGCCAAGCCCGGCAGCAAGCCGACCGAGCAGCCGCTCGCCTTCGTCACCATCGCGCGTGACGGCACCACCACCATCCTGTGCAACCGCATGGACATGGGCCAGGGCATCGAGACCGGCCTGGCCATGATCTGCGCCGAGGAGCTGGAGGCCGACTGGAGCAAGGTTCGCACCGGCTTCGGTGACCAGAAGGGCGCCTATGTCGACCCGCTGTTCGGCATGCACCTGACCGGCGGCTCCAACTCGGTGAAGAACAGCTACCAGCAGTACCGCGAGCTGGGCGCGCGCACCAAGGCCATGTTGCTGGCCGCAGCCAGCGAGAGCTGGGGCGTGCCGGCGTCGTCGCTGAAGGCCGAGATGGGCGTCATCAGCGGTGCGGGCAAGACGGCCGGCTACGGCGAGTTCTTCGACGCCGCGATGAAGCAGGCGGTCCCCGAAGCCGTCACGCTGAAGGACCCCAAGGCCTTCAAGCTCATCGGCCAGCCGACCGGCCTGGTGGTCTCCAAGGCCAAGAGCACGGGCACCCAGGCCTATGGCATGGATGTGCAGCTGCCCGGCATGGCGGTGGCCGTCATCCAGCGTCCGCCGGTGTTCAACGGCAAGATCGCCAAGCTCGATTCGGCCGAGGCGCTGAAGGTCAAGGGCGTGAAGGCCGTGCTGCCGATCACGCTGGACCGCGGTGGCCAGGGCGTGGCCGTCGTCGCCACGGGTTACTGGGCCGCCAAGAAGGGCCGTGACGCGCTGAAGGTCGACTGGGACCTGGCCGGCGTCGGCAAGCCCGACACCACAGCACTCACCCAGCAATACCTGGCGCTCGCCAAGACGCCCGGCACGCCGGCACCCAAGCCCGAGTTCCAGGCCGACGTGAGCGCCTGGGCCAAGGCGCCCAAGAAGATCACGGCGGACTTCGTCTTCCCCTACCTGAACCACGCGCAGATGGAGCCGCTGGCCTGCACGGTGGACCTGCAGGCCGACCGCTGCGACGTCTACTACGCGTCGCAGATGCCCGGGCTGGACGCGATGGCGCTGGCCAAGGCGGTGGGCCTCAAGCCCGAGCAGGTGCAGATCAACGTGCAGATGGCCGGTGGCGGCTTCGGCCGCCGGGCCACTCCCGCCTCCGAATGGCCGCGCGAGGCGGCTGCCGTGGCCGTGGCGCTGGCCCAGGCCGGCCAGCGCATGCCGGTCAAGGTGATCTGGAGCCGCGAGGACGACGTCAAGGCCGGCTACTACCGGCCCATGACCGTGCACCGCGCCGAGATCGGTTTCGACGCCAAGGGCAAGATCATCGGCTGGCAGCACCGCATCGTCAGCCAGAGCATCCTGAAGGGCTCGCCGCTGGAGGGCTTCGGCTACCAGAAGGGCGTGGACAACACGACCACCGAGGGCATGCGCGAGCCCTACGAGTTCCCGATGAACCTCAGCGTGCACCACCCGGACGTCAACGTGCCGGTGCTGTGGTGGCGCTCGGTCGGCTCCACGCACACCGCCTACGTGATGGAGACGCTGGTCGACGAGATCGCGTTCGCCACCAAGCAGGACCCCGTGGCCTACCGGCTCAAGTTGATGGAAGGCAACGCCAAGGCGGCGCGCCACCAGCAGGCGCTGCAGGCGGCCGTCGACAAGAGCGGCTATGGCAAGCGCAAGCTCAAGCCCGGCCAGGCCTGGGGCGTGGCGGTGCACGAGAGCTTCGAGTCCGTCGTGGCCTACATCGTCGTGGCGAGCATGAAGGGCAAGGGCAAGGACCGTCAGCCGGTGCTGCAGGAAGTGCATGCCGGCGTGCACTGCAACCTGTGCGTGAACCCCAAGGCCGTCGAGACGCAGGTGCAGGGCGCGGCCATCATGGCGCTGGGCACGACGATGCCCACGCACCGGGTGACGTTCAAGGACGGTGTCGTCGAGCAGAACAACTTCTACGACATGGCCATGCCGCGCATCACCGACGCGCCCAAGGTCATGACCGTCAGCATCGTCCCCAGCAGCGAGCCGCCCAAGGGCATGGGCGAGCCTGGCCTGCCGCCGCTGGCGCCGGCCCTCGCCAACGCGGTGGCACGCCTGACCGGCCAGCGCCAGCGCGAGCTGCCGTTCAAGTTCGCCTGAGTTCGGCGGGCATCGAGAGGGCGGGCCTGCGGGCCCGCTTTTTTTGTGGCGCCGGCGCTCAGGCTTCCGGGGCCGGCGGGTAGCCGGCTTCGGCCAGCGCGGCGGACAGCGTGTCGCGCGGCAGCGTGCTGTCGACCTGGGCCGTGCGGGTGGCCAGGTCGACCTGCACGCCGGCCCGCGCGTCCGCCTCCTTCAGCGCCTGGGTGACGGCGGCCACGCAGTGGCCGCAGCTCATGTCGGGCAGGTTGAACCGGTACATCGTGGGGGCTCCTGAGATAGCGCAAGGCGGGCGGGCATCCTAGTCCAGCGAATCAGTGAAATCGGTGGTGCGTGAGCCCCTGGCCAGCCGCAATCAAGGCGCAAGCGCGCAGGCGTGTAGGCACCCGGCAAGCGCTTGCAACGCGGAGTGCGGCTGGCCAGGGACT
>NZ_JBIGIA010000021.1:0-72697 GCF_043555975.1 Pelomonas nitida
CCGACTTCCGCTGGGGCCTGGTGGCCACCAACACGCAGTTCACGACGGCACGCTACAGCGCGATGCAAAAAGGCCTGGACGGCGAAGTGACGTTCAAGGTCAACGCCGGCGAGCCGCTGTTCATGGTGGTGTCGGCCACGCCGACGGTGTTCAAGACCGTCACCTGGGACCAGGACTACGCCACCATCTGGCGCTACCCGTACATGGTGGAGCTGGCCAACGCCTGGCCGCAGGGCTTCCAGAACGGCCAGCGTGACGCCTGCCCGAGCGGCACGGTTCGCCACAGCAACGGCGGCGGCTGCGCGCCCAGCGGCACGGCCACGAGCGTGTATGTCGGCCCGTACGCGACGGTGATGCCGGGCTCCTCGGTGTCGGGCACGGCGCGCATCGAAGACCAGGCCATCATCGCCAACGGCACAGTCAGTGGCGGCACGGTCGGCGGCCTGAGCGTGGTGGGCGTGACGGGCAGCCCGTGGGGCAACAACAACTTCGTCGTCGGCGGCTCGGCCCAGGTGCGCACCACCTTCTACCCGCTGGGCTTCTTCGAATCGGGCCAGGCCGCCTCGGGCAGCCTGAACCTGTACGGTGACGTGGAGTACCGCGGCGTGGGCTTGAACCTGAGCAGCGGCAACCGCTCCGGCTATGTGGACGCCACCTCCACGGTCGGCCGCGCCACGGACGTCAACAGCAAGACGCCGCTGACCTGGCGCCCCTGAGCTTGACGAGCGTCGTCAAGTCGTTGCCCCCCTCAGCACACGCCTGCCATGCGGCCTCACGTGACTGCCACTCGCCCCAGCGTCTCGCCTGCGCACCCGCTGGGCGTCTTGTTCCTGTGCCTGAGCCTGTCGGCCTGCGGCGGCGGCCGCGACGCGGCGCCTTCCGCCGGGGCGCCGCCAGCCGCTGGTGGTAGCCCGGCACCGGCGCCGGCTCCTGCGCCCACGCCCAGCCCGACGCCGACGCCGACGCCGACGCCGACGCCGACGCCGACGCCGACGCCGACGCCGGCACCAACACCAACGCCAACACCAACGCCAACGCCAACGCCAACGCCAACGCCAACGCCAACGCCAACGCCAACGCCCGCGCCCACGCCCACGCCAGCGCCAGCGCCAGCGCCAGCGCCTACGCCTACGCCTACGCCTACGCCAGCGCCTACGCCTACGCCTACGCCTACGCCTACGCCTACGCCTACGCCAGCGCCTACGCCTGCACCTACCCCTGCACCATCCCCAGCTGCCTGCGACACGCTGGAGATGCGGCTGCGCAGCACCACGGTCGCGGTGGGTGGCAATGCGGCGGCCAGTGACGAGTACACGCCTGCGGTGATTGCGCCGCAAAGCGATGGCAGCGCCTGGTTGGCCTGGACGGACAAGACCGGGCCCTCCATCAAGATGGCCTCGCTCTCCGCGACCGACACGCTGGGCGCGGCGCTGCCGGGTGTGGCGGGGCTGGAAGTGCACGCCATGCTGCCCATGCCCGACGGGGCTGCGCTGGCGGTGATGGCGAACGACCCCGACATCTACAGCGCCAAGTACTGCCAGGGCAGCGCCACGCCCGGCAATGCCGTGTGCGGCAAGATGGATCTGGTGCGGCTGGACGCGCTCGGCAACACCCTCACGCGCACGACGCTCACCAAGAAGGGCAACGCCGACAGCGTCGGTGCCCAGTTCATCTGGTGGTACGGCCACACCGCACGCCTGGCCACCGATGGCACGGCCATCGGGGTCTATTACCGCTCGGCCATGTCCACGCAGCGGCCGGGTGCGGCCGGCGAGGTGGACATCCATGCCGGCGATACCTTCAAGTTCGTCGACGCGGCCAACGGCAGCCTGCTGAACGGCGGCTGGGACTGGGGTTGCAGCCACAGCTGGTCGGTGCGGCTGGCGCACAACGGCAAGCAATGGGCCGCCGGCTGCCATGGCGACGCCTACCCCAATGCGATGCAGCTGGCCCGGCTGTCCACGCGCACGGCCGCGCCGAGCTCGCTGCAGTGGCTCGGCGGCAGCGACCCTACGCAGCGCGCGCTGGGCGGCCTGGTGCCGGTGAGTGGCGGGCACTGGATCAGTTATGTCGAGACCGTCAACAGCCGGCTCACATTGCAGCTGGCCAAGGTGCCCGAGAGCGGAAGCGCCTGGCCGGCGGCCACGACCATCGCCGCCGCCACGGGCATCGACGGCACCTACCCGTTTCGCCCCTACATGGCCGCCTACGGCACCGGCAAGCTGCTGTTGGGCTGGAAGTCCTCCGGCAAGTTGGTGCTCGCCGTGGCGGATGCCACCACGGGCGCAGTGCTGGAGGGCCCGGTCACGACGACGCTGCCGATCGACACCTTCCAGGACATGACCACCACGCCGTCGGGCGACGTGGTCTGGGCCTACAGCCCCGGCGGCAGCACGCTGCGTGTGCAACGCGTGGCGGCCTGCCGGCTGCCGGCTCGTTGAGCCACTGCCCCACCGAACGAATCAACCCCTCTTTGACCCCTCCACCAGTAGCACGCCTGTGCACCCATTGATCAAACTGACCTGCTGCCTGTCCGTCGCGGGGCTGCTCGCCTTTCAAGCGCAGGCCGCCAGCCCGGTGACGCTGACCTATGTCGTCAACAACCAGTGGAATAGCGGTTACTGCGCCACGGTGAAGGTCACCAACCCGAACAGCGAGGCCGTGGCCTGGAGCGGTGCGCTCACCGTTCGCGGCACGGTCAGCAACTTGTGGAATGCGCAGTGGACGCAGAGCGGCAGCACGCTCACGCTCAAGGGGCTGGACTGGAACAAGACAGTCGCCGGCAAGGGCAGTGTCGAATCCGTCGGCTTCTGTGCATCGAGCAACGCTGCACCCGCGCCCAATCCCGCACCGACACCCGCACCGACGCCCGCGCCAACACCGGCGCCGGTGCCCAAGCCGCCGGCTCCCGCACCGGTACCCAAGCCGCCTGCGCCTGTGCCCACGCCCGCACCCAAGCCACCAGCTCCCGCGCCCGCGCCTACGCCCAAGCCGCCGGCCCCTGTGCCGGCGCCGGCTCCTGCGCCGACGCCTCTGCCGATTCCCGCCCCGGCGCCGAGCACCACGCCGCCCAACACGGCGGACGTCAAGCCCGAAACCATTTCCTGGGTGTGGAACAACCGCATCGGCAACGAGGCGCTGAACTTCCGCAATCTCATCTTTGATCAGATCTACGCCACCAAGGGCAAGCTCAATTACTGCGTGCGTTGGGAGTCGAACGAGCGCGTCAGCCTGGCCCAGCGGAACCAGATCTCTCAACTCATCAACACCCAGATCAACAACTGGGTCAGCACCTGGCTGGCCAACTACGACGGCTGGGCCTATCCGCGCATCGACGTCAAGGTCGTCGGCTGGGCCGTCAAGGACCGCAGCGTGCTCGACTGGGCGGACGATGGCAGCATGAAGGTCTACGTCGGCGACCTGGATGAAGGCGGCGCACCTCGTTGCCCCGACACCTGCTCGCGCATGAAGCACCGCGACGGCAACTACGGCGCCTGCCCGGGTGGCGAGCCCTCGCACTTCGACATGTCGCTGTGGGGCACGCAGGGTTTCGGCGGCGGCGCGGGCGGGGACTGGGGGCAGCGCGTGTCCAGTGCCTACATCCTGTCCGTGGCCAGCCGCCCGCAGGCCGAGGCGCACATCATCGAGCACGAGATCGGCCATGGTTTCAACCTGCCCGACTTCTATGAGCCGGAGCAGTTCCCGCCGACCGGCTTGCCCAAATCCATCATGCAAGCCGGTGCGTCGGATCGCATCACGCCGTGGGATGGATGGATGCTGCGCCGCGTCTGGACGGAGCTGAGTCGCCAGCAGCCCGGCCGCTTCCTGCCCTGACAGCCCCCTGCGCGCGGCGTGTGCCGCGCGTGACGGTTTGCAAGCCGTTGGCGCCTGCCCACCGGGGCTGCTAAACGACTCGCCCCTGGATTGATCGTTCGCCCCCAATGGAGATCCCCGTGCACCCTGTGAAGAAACTGACCCACGGCCTGTTGCTGGCCGGCCTGCTGGCGGCTCAAGCCCAAGCAGCGAGCCCGGTGACGCTGACCTACGTCGTCAACAACCAATGGAGCGGTGGCTACTGCGCCACGGTGAAGGTCAGCAACCCGAACAGCGAGGCCGTGACCTGGAACGGCGCGCTCACCGTTCGCGGCACGGTCAACAGCCTGTGGAATGCGCAGTGGACGCAGAGCGGCAGCACGCTCACGCTCAAGGGGCTGGACTGGAACAAGACGATCGCCGGCAAGGCCAGCGTCGAGTCGGTCGGCTTCTGTGCGACGGGTTCCGCCGCGCCGTCACCGGCACCAACGCCGGCTCCATCGCCGGCACCCGCCCCCACGCCGGCCCCCACACCGGCCCCCGCGCCAACACCAGCGCCGAAGCCCGCCCCGACCCCTGCGCCCGTGCCTGCTCCGGCGCCCACCCCCGCACCCAAGCCTGCACCGACTCCCGCCCCGACCCCGGCACCTACGCCGGCTCCCACGCCCGCACCGACCCCGGCGCCCGCGCCGACGCCGGCACCCGCACCAACGCCTGGCGCGCCAGTGCTGCAGCAAGCCGGCAACCCTGTCTACTCCGAGCTGAACACCTACAAGAGCTGGTTGAGCAGCGCCTCGACCGATGCCGCCAAGCTCGCGGCCGACAAGCAGCTGGCCAACAACATGATCACCTGGCAGATGCCGCACGGTGGTTTCTGGAAGTGGAAGAACGCCACGACCGTCTACAAGGCCGCCTGGAACGGCAAGGCCGCCAGGGCCGAATGGAAGGGCGCCAACAGCGTGGAGCTGGGCACCATCGACAACGACGCCACGATCAGCGAGGTGATGTTCCTGGCTGATGTCTACAGCCGCACGGGTGAGGCCACCTACCGCGACGCCGCCCGCAAGGCCGTCGATTTCCTGCTGAAGATGCAGTACCCCAGTGGCGGCTGGCCGCAGGTTTACCCGGCGCGCACCGGCACGCTGTATTCGAACTACGTGACGTTCAACGACAACGCGATGGTGCGGGTCCTCATCGCGCTGGACCAGGCGGCCAAGCAGAAGGCGCCGTTCACGGGCGACCTGCTCACCGAGGCGCAGCGCAATGCGATCGCGCCTGCGCTGGAGAAGGCGGTGGACTACATCGTGCATGCGCAGATCGTGCAGCAGGGGCGCCGCACCGTCTGGTGCGCTCAGCACGACCCGGTCAGCTACGAGCCGCGCGGCGCGCGCTCGTTCGAGCTGCCGTCCAAGAGCGGGCTGGAGTCGGTCCAGGTGGTGGCCTTCCTGATGACCCGGCCGCAGACGGCGGCGGTCAAGTCGGCTGTGCAGGGGGCGCTCGCGTGGTACCGCAGCACCGCCGTCCAGGTCGCCAACACGGCTTACGTCAGCCGCCCGTCCGGCAACACCGATGACAAGTACAACCCCATCGTGGCCAAGGCCGGCAGCACGATGTGGTACCGCTTCTACGACCTGGACGCGGACGTCGGTTTCTTCAGCGGCCGCTCCGCCACGGACAACCCGCCCGGCGCCGGCAAACGCTACAACATCATGGACATCGAAGCCGAGCGCCGCTACGGCTACCAGTGGGGCGGCAGCTACGGCACGGCCATCCTGAAGTACGCCGACTCGGTCGGCTACTGACCGGGACGCCCGAAGCCGGTGGTTGGGCCGACCGGCTGCGCACGCGGGGCGATCTGCCGGACACCGTCATGGTTTAAGGCCCAGATCTCCACGCAGGGCCACGTTCGCAGCGCCGGCATTTGGCGCCGTCCCGGATCGACTCTGAGGGTGCATGGCAGCCGCCGGGCGGCGCATCTTCGGGGTCATCCCGCTACCACCGGAAGCGCGCCATGCGACCCGTTCTGCCGCGGCACTTCGCAAGATGCAATTGTTTGCAAATGGCTGCGAACCTCGCGTTGGCGGCTGGCTTTCGAAATGGCAGTGCCGGCCGCGTCGCAATAGCGAGCCAATGGGCTGCGCCGCCGACAGGCCTGGTCGTTGGAGCTTGCGCGCTACTTGCGTTTCTCGTGGTTAGGTTCCGCGGGGGTACGTTTTGACACCGAGTCTCAACGTTATGCCCTGAAGATGAGCTTCGATGCCTATCGATTGCCATCAGCTAACAAGAAATAACCCGGAGCAAAACGCCATGTCACGCCTTCGTCCTTTGGTCCTCTGCGCTGCGCTGTCGGCCCTCTTTGCCCAGTCTGCGATGGCCGCGAGTCCGGTCACGCTGACCTATGTGGTCAACAACCAATGGGGCGGCGGCTACTGCGCCACCGTGAAGGTCAGCAACCCGAACAGCGAGGCGGTGGCCTGGGCGGGCACGCTCACCGTTCGCGGTGCGGTCAACAGCCTGTGGAATGCGCAGTGGTCGCAGTCGGGCAGCACGCTCACGCTGAAGGGGCTGGACTGGAACAAGACCGTTGCAGGAAAGTCCAGCATCGAGTCCGTCGGCTTCTGTGCGATGGGCACCGACGCGTCCACACCGGCACCTACGCCAGCCCCCACACCGGCACCGATACCGGCACCTACACCAGCGCCTACGCCAGCCCCGACACCAGCTCCGACGCCAAGCCCGGCTGCGGCCATCACCTGGCCTGATCCGGCGGCCATCGAATGGGGCACGACGCTGAGCACGGTGCAACTGAACGCCAGCTCCGATGTCGCCGGCACGTTCAGCTACTCGCCGGCCGCGGGGGCAAAGCTGGAAGTCGGTGTGCAGACGCTGTCGGTGACGTTCACGCCGCAGGACAAGACCCGTTACTCGGCCAGCACCATCACACGCAAGTTGACGGTGAACAAGGCCCATCCCGGTGTGCGCTGGGATGTGCCGGCCGCAGTCCTGCAAGGCTCCGTGCTCACGGCGGCGCAGATCACGCCGGCCCCGACCGTGCTGTACGGCGTGCAGGGCTCGTTCGACGCGGCGTCCTACGTGACCGCAGACGGCAAGCCCCTGAGTGCGGCCACCACCGCCACGCCCGGCAGCGCCGTCGTCATGGCCACCTTCGTGCCCAAGGACACGGCGCACTACACCACCTCGGTGGCGAGCACCACGCTGACCATCAAGCCGCTGTCCAGCGCGGCGGTCATCGACTTCGGCGACGCGAAGCAGACGATCAAGGGCTTCGGCGGCTCGGCGGCCTGGTACTACAACAAGCTCGCCGATGACCGGCTCAACGTGCTGTTCGGCACAGGCCTGCCCGACAGCCTCGGACTGAGCATCATGCGGCTGCGCATCGCGCCGGCCGAGTGGAACGCGGCCACCAAGACGGCCGACACCACGCAGTGGACCGCCGAGCTCGTCAACGGCGCCGGTGCCCAGGCGCGCGGCGCCCTGGTGTTCGCCTCGCCGTGGTCGCCCCCGGCCAGTATGAAGATCGTCAACAAGGAGCGGCCCAACCCGCTCTACAGCGGCCGGCTCAACCCGACGATGTACGCGGCGTATGCGCAGTACCTGAACGCCTACGTGCGCTATGCCGCCACGCGCAACGTCAACCTCTACGCCGTGTCGGTGCAGAACGAGCCCGACTGGGACCCGAAGGACTACGAGTCCTGCCTGTGGAACGCCGACGAACTGAAGACCTTCATCGGCGAGCAAGGCGCGACGGCGGTCGCCGGCACCACGGCCAAGCTCATGGCGCCGGAATCACTGGGCTATGTGCCCACCGCCACCGACGCGCTGATGGCCGACGCCAAGGCCGCCAACAACCTCGGCATCATCGGCGGGCACTTGTACGGCGCACAGCCGGACTACGCCAGCTCGGCGGCCAAGCTCGGCAAGGAGCTCTGGATGACCGAGCACTTCCTGGACTCCGTCAACAAGTCGTCCAGCAAGACCGCGTGGCAGACCAGCATCGACGACGCCATCGCGCTGGCCAAGGAGATCCACGACGGGATGACGGTGGCGCAATACAACGCCTACGTGCACTGGTGGCTGGTCAACTCCAACGACTCGACGCCCACCGGGCTGATCACCAGCGCGGGCAAGCCGACGTACTTCGGCCTGGGCATGAAGCACTTCTCGTACTTCATCCGCCCGGGCTATGTGCGCTACGACACGACCGCCTTGCCGCAAAAGGGCGTGCGCGTGTCGGCGTACGGCACACCGGCGGGTTCGGCGCCCGGCAAGGCGGTGGTGGTGCTCGTGAACGAGAACGCGACGGACGTCACGCTGACCACGTCGATCACGCCGGCAGGCCGCACGCTGACGAGCCTGACGCCGTACCGCACGACTGCGACGGCGACGTTCGAGAAGCAGGCGGCCATCGGCGTCAGCGGCAACATGTTCTCGATCTCCCTGCCGGCCAAGAGCATCACCACCCTCGTGAACTGAACCACAAAGGAGACAACGATGGACAACACACAACGCTTCAAGACCCTGGGTCGCCTTCTCGTCAGCACCGGCGCAGCGGCCGTGCTGCTGGGGACGGCACAGCTCGCGCAGGCGCAGATCGCCAACGGCAAGACCAAGTTCCTCGGCAACATCATTGCGGGCAACCCGCCGGCCAACTTCAACACCTACTGGAACCAGGTTTCGCCGGAGAACGCCGGCAAGTGGGGCTCGGTGGAACCGGTGCGCGGCCAAATGAACTGGGGGGCGCTGGACACGGCCTACAACTACGCGCGCGCCAACGGGATGCCGTTCAAGCAGCACACCTTCGTGTGGGGTTCGCAAGAGCCCAACTGGATCGGCGGGCTGAGCGCGCCGCAGCAGGCGGCCGAGGTCGAGGACTTCATGCGCCAGTACTGCCAGCGTTACCCGCAGACGCAGTACATCGACGTTGTCAACGAGCCCCTGCACCAGCCGGCCAGCTATCGCGCGGCGCTTGGCGGTGCCGGCGCCACCGGCTGGGACTGGATCGTCTGGTCGTTCGAGAAGGCGCGCCAGCACTGCCCCAACGCCAAGCTGCTCATCAACGAGTACGGCATCATCAACGACGCCAATGCGGTGACCCGCTACAAGGGCATCGTCAGCATCCTGAAGTCGCGCGGCCTGATCGACGGCGTGGGCATCCAGTCGCACCACTTCAGCATGGACACCGTGGCGCCGGCCACGATCACGCAGAACCTGAACTCGCTGGCCCAGGCCGGTGTGCCGATCTACGTGTCCGAGCTGGACATGACCGGTGACGATGCCACCCAGTTGTCGCGCTACCAGCAGAAGTTCCCGCTGCTGTGGACCCACCCGGCCGTTGCCGGCGTCACGCTGTGGGGCTACATCGAAGGCCAGACCTGGGTGGCCAATTCGCATCTCGTGCGCCGTGACGGCAGCGAGCGGCCCGCGCTGACCTGGCTCGCCAACTACGTGCGCAACACCTCGAGCAGCAAGTCCATCGTCGTGCGGGCCCGCGGCACCTCGGGCCAGGAGCGCGTCACGCTGCGCATTGGCGGCACCGCCGTGCAGTCGTGGACGCTCAGCAAGACCATGACGAACTACACCTTCACGACCAGCCTGTCCGGCGGCAGCACGGTGGAGTTCACGAACGACGCCACCGGGCGTGATGTGCAGATCGACTACCTGAGCGTGAATGGCAACGCGCGCCAGGCCGAGACCCAGACCTACAACACCGGCGTCTACCAGAGCGGCCGGTGTGGCGGCGGCAGTGGGCGCAGCGAATGGCTGCATTGCAACGGCGCCATCGGCTTCGGCGATCTCTGAGCCGCAAGGTCGATTCGAAAGGAGACCCCATGACTCACATCATGAAGCGGCGCTTCGCGCCCACGGCGCTGGCGGCAGGTGTGCTCTGCGCTGCTGCGCTGGCCACGGCAACCCCGGCACAGGCCGCCATCACGGTGGACGGCAACACGTGGTATGCCGTTGTCAATGTCAACAGCGGCAAGGCGCTGGATCTCTACAACTGGGTGACCAATGACGGCGGCGAGTTCCGCCAGTGGGCCCGGCATGACGGCGCCAACCAGCAGTTCCAGCTGATCAGTTCCGGCAACGGCTACTACCGGCTCAAGAACCGGCACTCGGGCAAGGTTGTCGATGTCTGGAACTTCTCGAAGGCCGACGGAGCCGCCGTGAACCAGTTCAGCGACGGCAACGGGGCCAACCAGCAGTGGCAACTCGTTGGCGCGGACAACGGCGCCGTGCGCTTCATCAACCGCAATTCGGGCAAGGCGCTGGAAGTCGCCAACGCGTCGACTGCGGATGGTGGCGACATCACCCAGTACACCGACTACGCTGGTCGCAACCAGACCTGGGCGCTCGTGCCCGTGGGCAGCGCCTCGGGCGGGCAGGTGCAAATGCCGTCGAGCTTCAAGTGGACCTCAAGCGCGCCGCTGATGGTTGCCAAGCCGGCCGCACGTTTCCCGGAAGTGGCGATCAAGGACCCGTCGGTCGTGTTCCACAACGGCCTCTGGCACGTGTTTTCCACGCAGGCCAAGGGCGACGGCTGGGGGCTGGAATACCGCTCGTTCTCGGACTGGTCCAATGCCGGCTCCGCGACGCCGTATTTCCTGGACAGCACCGCCATCGGCGCGGGCTACCGCGCCGCGCCGTTCGTCTTCTTCCATACGCCGTCGAAGCTTTGGTACTTGGTGTTCCAGAACGGCAACGCCGCCTATTCGACCAACGCGGACATCAGCAACCCGGCCGGGTGGAGTGCGCCGCGCAATTTCTACAAGAGCGTGCCGGCGATCGTGCAGCAGAACACCGCGAACGGGCGTGGCAGCTGGCTGGATTTCGCCGTGGCTTGCGATGCGGCGAACTGCCATTTGTTCTCTGCTGGTGACAACGGGGAGATCTACCGCTCGCAGACCACGTTGGCGAACTTCCCGAATGGGTTTGGCGACACCGTGATTGCCCTGCGGGACGCCAATAGCAACAACCTCTTCGAGGCGCCGCAGATCTACAAGGTGCGCGAGACGGGGCAGTACTTGATGATCGTCGAGGCGATTGGCGGCAGTGGCCGGTACTTCCGCTCCTGGACGGCGAGCAGCCTGTCGGGGACCTGGACGCCGCTGGCCGCGACTGAGTCCAACCCCTTCGCGGGCAATGCCAATGTCAGCTTCCCCACGGGCAAATGGAGCCAGGGCATCAGCCACGGGGAAATTCTGCGCACAGGCTACGACGAGAACGTCGAAATCAGCGTCTGCGACATGCGCTTCCTCTACCAGGGGCTCACGCCTGGTGCCAGCGGGGACTACGGCCGGCTGCCCTACCGCCTCGGCCTGCTCACGCTGACCACCTCGCCCTGCCAGAAGTGAGGCGCCTGCGCTTCGTTTCACCGCGCCTGGCGGGCGCCCTGGTGTCCGCCCTGGCGGTTTGCGCCTGTGGTGGGGGCACGGGCGCTCCAGCCGCCGGTGCGCCTGCCCCGGCGCCAGCGCCCACGCCGGCTCCGGCTCCGGCTCCGGCTCCGGCTCCGGCCCCTGCACCTGCACCTGCTCCGGCCCCTGCACCTGCACCTGCACCTGCACCTGCACCTGCACCCACGCCAGCACCTGCACCCGCACCCGGACCGTCGAGCAAAAGTGCCGGCTGTGGGCGAGCTGCTCAGTTGGCGAGCGGCAAATACAGCTTGACCTCAGACGGCGTGACGCGCGATTACTGGGTTCGGGTGCCGTCCGCCTATCGGAGCGACAACGCTTATCCGCTGATCGTCGGGCTGCACTGGCGTGACGGCAGCGCGACCGATGTCTACAACGGCAACAGCTGGGCCAGTGGCAAACCCTTCTACGGCTTGAAGGAGCTCTACGGCGAGACTGGAATCTTCGTAGCGCCGGCCGGATTGGATGCGGGTTGGGCCAACCCGAACGACCGGGACATCCGCTTCATCGGTGCGATGGTCAACCAGTTGAAACAGAGCCTGTGCATCGACACAAGCCATGTCTTCGCCACCGGCTTCAGTTTCGGCGGAATGATGTCGAACGCGATCGGTTGCCAGATGGGCGACGTCTTCCGCGCCGTGGCGCCGATGTCAGGGTCGGTCTGGAGTGGCTGTGTGGCCTCCCCGAACAAGACGGCCGCCCTCTTGCTGCATGCCAAGGAAGATGCCGTCGTGGGCTATCAGTTTGGCGAAGAGGCGCGTGACAAGTTCATTGCCAAGAACAGCTGCAGCAAGACTGCCACCAAGATCGGAACCAACGGTTGCGTGATCTACCAGGGTTGCGCCGCCGACAAACCGGTTGCGTGGTGCGGCTATAGCAACGGTGGTCATTGGCCGCCCGGCTTCGCCGCGACGGAAATCAAGGCCTTCTTCGATCGCTTCTGAATCCCTCATCTCGCATGGGAGAGGGCGCACTTTGACCATACGCCAGGACACAGCGTGGACCTCCACCCGACGCGCACTGCCACCCAACGCAAAGCCAGCTTGCTTTTGTGTTTTCTATTGACGACGGCCATCACTGCCTGCGGCGGCGGCAGCGGAGCGGCGGCAGGCTCGCCGCCGAGCGGCACGCCCGACCCGGCGCCCGCACCGACACCGGCACCCACACCGGCACCCACACCGGCGCCCACACCGGCACCTGCGCCAGCCCCCACACCGGCACCTGCGCCAGCCCCCACACCGGCGCCCACACCAGCGCCCACACCAGCACCCACACCAGCGCCGACACCGGCACCTACGCCAGCCCCCACACCGGCACCGACACCGGCACCCACACCAGCGCCGACACCGGCACCTACGCCAGCGCCTACGCCGGCACCTACGCCAGCTCCCACACCAGCTCCGACGCCAAGCCCGACTGCGGCCATCACCTGGCCTGATCCGGCGGCCATCGAATGGGGCACGACGCTGAGCACGGTGCAACTGAACGCCAGCACCGATGTCGCCGGCACGTTCAGCTACTCGCCGGCCGCGGGGGCGAAGCTGGAAGTCGGTGTGCAGACGCTGTCGGTGACGTTCACGCCGCAGGACAAGACCCGTTACGCGGCCAGCACCATCACGCGCAAGTTGACGGTGAACAAAGCCCATCCCGGCGTGCGTTGGGATGTGCCGGCCGCAGTCCTGCAAGGCTCCGTGCTCACGGCGGCGCAGATCACGCCGGCCCCGACCGTGCTGTACGGCGTGCAGGGCTCGTTCGATGCGGCGTCCTACGTGACCGCAGACGGCAAGCCCCTGAGTGCGGCCACCACCGCCACGCCCGGCAGCGCCGTCGTCATGGCCACCTTCGTGCCCAAGGACACGGCGCACTACACCACCTCGGTGGCGAGCACCACGCTGACCATCAAGCCGCTGTCCAGCGCGGCGGTCATCGACTTCGGCGACGCGAAGCAGACGATCAAGGGCTTCGGCGGCTCGGCGGCCTGGTACTACAACAAGCTCGCCGATGACCGGCTCAACGTGCTGTTCGGCACAGGCCTGCCCGACAGCCTCGGGCTGAGCATCATGCGGCTGCGCATCGCGCCGGCCGAGTGGAACGCGGCCACCAAGACGGCCGACACCACGCAGTGGACCGCCGAGCTCGTCAACGGCGCCGGTGCCCAGGCGCGCGGCGCCCTGGTGTTCGCCTCGCCGTGGTCGCCCCCGGCCAGCATGAAGATCGTCAACAAGGAGCGGCCCAACCCGCTCTACAGCGGCCGGCTCAACCCGACGATGTACGCGGCGTATGCGCAGTACCTGAACGCCTACGTGCGCTATGCCGCCACGCGCAACGTCAACCTCTACGCCGTGTCGGTGCAGAACGAGCCCGACTGGGACCCGAAGGACTACGAGTCCTGCCTGTGGAACGCCGACGAACTGAAGACCTTCATCGGCGAGCAAGGCGCGACGGCGGTCGCCGGCACCACGGCCAAGCTCATGGCGCCGGAATCGCTGGGCTATGTGCCCACCGCCACCGACGCGCTGATGGCCGACGCCAAGGCCGCCAACAACCTCGGCATCATCGGCGGGCACTTGTACGGCGCACAGCCGGACTACGCCAGCTCGGCGGCCAAGCTCGGCAAGGAGCTCTGGATGACCGAGCACTTCCTGGACTCCGTCAACAAGTCATCCAGCAAGACCGCGTGGCAGACCAGCATCGACGACGCCATCGCGCTGGCCAAGGAGATCCACGACGGGATGACGGTGGCGCAATACAACGCCTACGTGCACTGGTGGCTGGTCAACTCCAACGACTCGACGCCCACCGGGCTGATCACCAGCGCGGGCAAGCCGACGTACTTCGGCCTGGGCATGAAGCACTTCTCGTACTTCATCCGCCCGGGCTATGTGCGCTACGACACGACCGCCTTGCCGCAAAAGGGCGTGCGCGTGTCGGCGTACGGCACACCGGCGGGTTCGGCGCCCGGCAAGGCGGTCGTGGTGCTCGTGAACGAGAACGCGACGGACGTCACGCTGACCACGTCGATCACGCCGGCAGGCCGCACGCTGACGAGCCTGACGCCGTACCGCACGACTGCGACGGCGACGTTCGAGAAGCAGGCGGCCATCGGCGTCAGCGGCAACATGTTCTCGATCTCCCTGCCGGCCAAGAGCATCACCACCCTCGTGGACTGAACGGCCAAGGAGCACAACGATGGGCCACGTACAGCGCGTCACCGGCCCATGCGCTTCAAGCGCGGGGCAGGGTGACATGGCGGGGCTGATCCGCCTGGGCGTGAACACTGGACGGGGGCCGATGCTCGACCACCCGCGTCAACATGACAACGAGAAAAACTGACCTCGCGAGCAACCGGCGCGCCGTGCTGAAGGCGCTGGGCGTCGCCCCCATGCTGTCCGTGTTCACGGGTTGCCAAGACGGCAATCAGGTGGGCGATGGCGATGACAGTGGGCAGCCAGCCGCAACACCGGCACCGGCACCTGCACCAACGACTGCACCGACGACGGCACGCACCTTTGTTCATCCCGGCCTGCTGCACACCGAGGCCGATTTCGCGCGGATGCGGGAGAAGGTGGCTGCCCAGGCCCAGCCGTGGCTCGACGGCTGGACTGCGCTGCAATCCAGCGGCCGCAGCCAGCTGGGCGGGGTGCCGCGTCCCTTGGCCACGGTGGTGCGAGGCGGGGATGGATCGAATTTCGCGCAGCTCTATATCGACATTGCCCGCAGCTACCAGTTGGCACTGCGCTGGAAGGTCTCGGGCGACACCCGCTATGCCGACCGAGCCGTGGTCTTTCTCAACGCCTGGTCGTCGACGTTGACCAGCATCACCGGCAACGCCGACCGCTACCTGGCGGCGGGCATCTACGGCTGGCAATTCGCCAATGCCGCCGAGATCATGCGCACCTACCCGGGCTGGGCGGCATCCGACTTCAAACGCTTCCAGCAGATGATGCTCGAGGTGTTCTACCCGCTGAGCAGCCGCTTCCTGCGGGAGCACAACGACGCCGTCATCACGAATTACTGGGCCAACTGGGACCAATGCGCGATGGCGTGCGTGCTGGCCGTCGGCGTGCTGTGCGATCGCGAGGATCTCTACGACGAGGCCACCCACTACTACCGCCACGGTCAGGGCAACGGGGCAGGGCTGCAGGCGGTCTACCACGTCCACCCGGGCTATCTTGGCCAGGCACAGGAAAGCGGGCGAGACCAGGGGCACGCCACGCTGGGCGTGGGCCTGGCCGGTGCGTTCATGGAGATGGCCTGGAACCAGGGCGACGACTTCTACAGCTACGACAACCGCCGCTACCTCAGCGGCGTGGAGTACGTGGCCAAGTCCAACCTGAAGGATGCGAGCGGCGCCTTCTACAGCCTTCCCTATCTCAGGTATGCCAACAAGCAGGGCGTGTCCACGGGCGTTTCTGCGGCTGGCCAAGGCAGCATGCGTCCTGTCTTTGAGTCGGTGCTGCACCACTATGAAGGTCGCCTGGGCGTCGCCGCCGCCTACACCCGCCAGATGGCCCTGCAAATGCGCCCCGAGTCTGACGGCGGTAACGGCGACCAGCTGGGTTTCGGCTCGCTCACGTTCGCCCGCGACGCGGTGCTGGGCGGCAGCCCGAGCGGGTTGACCGCACGGCGCCGGGCAAGCCAGGTGGAGTTGTCGTGGTGGGGGACGCCTGACGCCGTTTCCTACAACGTCAAGCGCGCCACGCGCGCCGGCGGGCCCTACACGGTCGTGGCCAACGGCATTGGCGACCTGCTCACGTGGACGGATGCCGCGCCCGCAGGGTCGCTCTGGTATGTCGTCACCGCCGTCAACGCCACCGGTGAAAGCGGGGCCTCCAACGAGGTGGCTGTCTCCATGGTTCCCCAGTTGTCACTGCATCTGAAGTTCGATGAAGGCGCGGGCCTCACGGTCGCAGACGCCACGGGGCGCTGGCCGGCCAGCCAGGTCACGAAAGCAGCCGGATGGACGGCAGGCCGCGGGCCCGGCGCTGCCTGGGCGCTCGACGGCGTCAACGACCACGTCACGCTGCCGGCCGAGATCGTCAAGGACCTGAGCGACTTCACCATCGCTGCATGGGTCTACCTCGATGCAGCCACGCGCTGGGCGCGCATCTTCGACATCGGCTCGGGCCCGCGCCGCGCCATGTTCCTCACCGCGTGCAACGCGGCGGGCGTCGCTCAGTTCACGATCGACACGGAACATGGCTATGTTGCCGAGGGCATCACAGGCAACGCTGCACTGCCCACGGGCACCTGGACGCATGTGGCGGTGACGCTGTCGGGCAGCGTGGGGACGCTCTACGTCAATGGACTGCCTGTGGGCAGCAACCCGGACATGCATTTCGCCCCGTACCGTCTGGGCGTTGGCATGGACGGCTGGATCGGGCGCTCGCAGTACACGACCGATCCCTTCCTGAAGGGCAAGATCGACGACTTCCGCCTTTACCAGGGGGCGCTCGATGCCGCCGCGATGAGCGCCTTGGCCGCCGCCTGACGGGATGCGTTAGCGCAGCGCACGGGCCGACCCCTGGCATCGCACGGCGCGGCCGTGCAAGCCGTTCGGTAGCCGCTCACCGAGGGGCGCCGATCAACTCTGTTCGACGATCACCTTGCTGAGCCCCGTCGACACCTGCTCGGCTCGCCCAGCGCAGCCCTGATCGTTCAGCGGCGCGAAACCTGGAAGATCTTGACCGCGCCATTCAGCGTGGCGGCCTGCTCGCGCAGGCTTTCGGCGGCGGCGGTCGATTCCTCGACGAGCGCTGCGTTTTGTTGCGTGACCTGGTCGAGCTGAGAGATGGCGATGTTGACCTGGGCGATGCCGTCCGACTGCTCGGAGGTGGCGGTCGTGATCTCGCCCATGATGTCCCGCACGCGCTGCACGGCGCTGACCAGCTCTTCCATCGTGCTGCCGGCTTCGGCAACCAGGCGTGAGCCCGCTTCCACGCGGTCGACGCTGCTGCCGATCAGGCTCTTGATCTCCTTCGCGGCATCCGCCGAGCGGCCGGCCAGCGAGCGCACCTCACCCGCCACGACCGCGAAGCCGCGCCCTTGCTCGCCGGCGCGCGCGGCTTCCACGGCAGCGTTCAGCGCCAGGATGTTGGTCTGGAACGCGATGCCGTCGATGACACCGATGATGTCGGCGATCTTGCGCGAGCTCGTGTTGATCTCGTCCATCGTCTGCACGACCTGCGCCACCACGTCGCCGCCGCGCTGGGCGACGTTGGCGGCCGAGACGGCCAGCGTGTTGGCGTGCCCAGCCGACGCGGCCGAGTGCTGCACCGTGCCGGTGAGTTCTTCCATCGCGCTGGCGGTCTGCTGCAGGCTGGAGGCCGCCTTCTCGGTGCGGGCGCTCAGGTCCTGGTTGCCGCTGGCGATCTCGGTGGAGGCGGTGTCGATGGATTCGGCCGAGTCGCGGATGCTGCCGATGGTCTGGGACAGCGTGTCGCGCATGCGGCGCAGGGTCGTCTGCAACTGGCCGATCTCGTCGGCACCGGCCGCCAGGCCCTGGCCCGATCGCCGCAGGTCGCCGTCAGCCACGCGGGCCGCGAGATCGTTGGCGGCGCCCAGCGGCACGATGATGCTGCGGGTGATGCTCCACGCCGCCGCTGCGCCGAGTGCCAGCATCAGCACGCCAAAGCCCCACAGCATCAGCTTGCCGTCCTGGTTGGCGGTGTCGATGCGGGCTGCGGTGTTGTCGATCTGCTTGCGCTGATGGTCCAGGAACTCCTGGATGCGCGCGAGGTAGACCTTGGAGCCGGGCACGAAGACCTCGTTGAGCAGCTTGTCAGCCGCGTCGGCCTGGCCGTCCTTCTTGAGCTTGGTGATCTGGTCGCGCGATTCGAGGTAGACCTTGCGGGATTCGCCGACGGCATCGAACAGCTTCTGTTCTTCGGGCGAGCGGACCATGCCCTTGAGCTTCTCCTGCATCTCGCCGGAGGCCTTGCTCGACTGGATCTGCTCATCCTTGAACAGGTCGGCCATCGATGCGTCGGCGCTCTTGGCGATGGCGATCGTGCGGCGCACGCCCGAATTGATGTTGCGGTTCCAGTCTGAAATGAGGCGCTCCTTGGCGAGCGGCTCATCCATCATCTGGTGGGTCTCCCGGGCCATGTCGGTCAGGTGCCAGGACGCAAACAGAATGACGCCGGCGGCGAGCGCCAGCACCAGGCCAAAGCCGGCCATGAGCCGCTTGCCGATCGAGAGCTTGTTCATCATTTCTTTCTGCGCGGTGGGGCGCTTCGTGCGACGCGATAACCCACCATGCTAGCGCCCAGTTGAGTGTGACAAGCCTGCCGGGGTGGGACTTCGGTCACGCTGGCTGGGTGAACGCGACGCCCGACCTCGGGCGCTGTCGGTACGGCCCCACAGGCGCGCTGCAGATGGTCAGCGGGAGGCCGCCAACAACGCGTGATAGTCGTCGGCGCTGGCAATGCGCGGGTTGGTCTTGTGGCAGTGATCCAGCAGCGCGAGCTCGACGATGCGCTCGTTCAGCGCCGGGTCGACCCCCATGGCCGCGAGGCCCGACGGCAGGCCCAGCCGGTGGTTCATCGACTGCAGCGCATCCGCCACCGCGTGCGCACCGCTGCCGGCCAGCCCCATGGCCTGGGCCAGCCGCGCGATGCGCTGCTCGCCCGCGACGCTCGGCGCCTGGGCATTGAAGCGGATGACGGCGGGCAGGAACACCGCGTTCAGCGTGCCGTGGTGCAGCTTCGGGTTCAGCCCGCCCAGCGCGTGGCTCAGCGAGTGCACGGCGCCCAGCCCTTTCTGAAACGCGAGCGCGCCATGCACGCTGGCACACATCATGTCGAGCCGCGCGTCGCGGTCCTGGCCGTCGCGGGTTGCCCGTTCGATGGCGGCCCAGCCGCGGCGCAAGCCCTCCAGCGCGATGCCGTCTGCCGCCGGGTTGAAGGCCGGCGCGAGAAAGGTCTCGATGCAATGCGCGATGGCGTCCATGCCGGTCGCGGCGGTCAGGTGGGCGGGCAGGGCGAGCGTCAGCTCCGGGTCGCAGATCGCGGCCTTGGGCAGCAGCACCCAGTTGTGAAAGCCGAGCTTGCGACCGTCGTCGACGATGAGGATGGCCCCGCGCGCCACCTCGCTGCCGGTGCCGGCCGTCGTCGGCACGGCGATGATGGGCAAGACCTGGCTGCCGATGTCGCCGGCGCCGCCCTCGATGGTGGCCCAGCGCTTGAGCGGCGGTGCATGCGTGGCTGCGATGGCGACGCCCTTGGCCAGGTCGATGGCCGAGCCACCGCCCACCGCCACCAGCCCGTCGCAACCCTGCTCGCGCAGTTGCTCGACGGCCTGCCGCACGGCCGCCTCGGTGGGGTTGGGGGGCGTGCGGTCGAACACCGGCGGCGCCGGCGTGAACGCGCCGAGCGCCATGTCCAGCACGCCCGCCGCGCGCACGCCGGCATCGGTGACGATCAACGGCCGCCGCATGCCGGCACGCTCGCATTCCGCCGGCAACAGGCTGCGCGCACCGAAGGCCAGCTCGATGCGGGTCAGGTAGAGGATCTGGGCCATCGTGTGGACTCCGCAGTCGCCATGATGGGGCATCCTAGGCTCGGCCGCCGGTGCGGGAAGTCATGCAGGTGACGCGGCGCCGGGCTGGCGCGGCCTGTCGGCGAGCGCGGGCCGGGTGTGCAGGTTGTCGAGGGACTGCCGTGTCGGCAGACAATGCGAGCCCGATGAGCCCACCCACCCAACTCCTGACGCCGCGAATGGCCGGCGTGCTCGACCGCATCCATCGGGCCAACCGGCCGCCCTTTCATACCTTGACGCCGGGCGAGGCCCGGCTCGCCTACCGCATGGGCGCCGAGATCCTGGATCTGCCGCGCGCGCCGCTGCCGCGCGTGGAAGACCTGGAGGTCGCCGGCCGGCCGGCCCGGCTGTACGCCCCGGCCGCCACGGCGTTGCCCGTGCTGCTGTATCTGCATGGCGGCGGCTTCACGATCGGCGGCCTGGAAACCCACGACAGCCTGTGCCGTCAGCTCGCATTGCGCAGCGGCGCTGCCGTTCTGTCGCTGGATTACCGGCTCGCGCCCGAGCATCGCTTTCCCGCCGCCGTGGACGACGCCTGGGCGGCGCTGGCCTGGGTGCACGAGCACGCGCATACGCTGGGGCTGGACGGCTCGCGGCTGGCGGTGGGGGGCGACAGCGCCGGCGGCACGCTGGCGGCGGTCTCGGCCTTCTTCGCGCGTGACCGCGGTCTGCCGCTGAAGCTGCAGTTGCTGATCACGCCGGGCACTGCCAGCCTCCCGAACACGCCATCGCACCGGCTGTTCGCCAACGGCTTCCTGCTCGACGCCGCCAGCATCGAGTGGTTCTTCGGCCATTACCTGGACCGTCATCAGCGTCACGACTGGCGCTTTGCGCCGCTGGAGGCCGACGACCACGCCGGCCTGGCGCCTGCCTGCGTCGTGCTGGCCGAATGCGACCCGCTGGTGGACGAAGGCATCGCCTACGCCGACACCCTGCGGGCTGCTGGCGTGTCAGTGCAGCTGGAGCTCTATCGCGGCGTCACCCATGATTTCATCAAGATGGGGCGCTATATCCCCGAAGCCTTGACTGCCCTCAATGCCTGCGCCGACAGTCTGAAGCAACATCTGGCGACTTGAGGGTGCACGATGACGCACTCGCGCGCGCGCAACGCAGCCCCGCAGGCGACCTCCCGCTCACTTCCACCACCATGAAACGCACTGACTTTCGCCACACCGAGCCGCTGCGCGTGCGCTGGGCCGAGATCGATGCCCAGGGCATCGTCTTCAATGGCCACTACCTGACCTATCTGGACACCGCCGTCAGCGGGTATTGGCGCGCGCTGGCCATCCCCTACACCGCGACGATGAAGAGCCTGGGCGGTGAGCTCTATGTGCGCCGGGCCATGCTGGACTACCGCGGCTCCGCCCGCTACGACGATCGGCTCGACATCGGCATCCGCTGCCGCGAGTTCGGCAACAGCTCGATGAAGGTGGACGGTGGCATCTTCCATGGCGAGCAGTTGCTGGTGCAGGCGGAGATGGTCTATGTGTTCGCGGACCCGTCGACGCAGTCACCCGCGCCGCTGCCCGCACCGTTGCGCGGCCTGATCCAGGATTTCGAGGCTGGCCAGCCGGTCGTGGACGTCACGCTGGGCGGCTGGGCCGAGCTGGGCGCCGAGGCCACGGCGATTCGCCGTGAGGTGTTTGTCGAGGAGCAGCACATCCCGGCGGACATGGAGTGGGACAGCGCCGACGCCAGCTGCCTGCATGCGCTGGCGCGCAACCGTTTCGGCATGGCGCTGGCGACGGGGCGGCTGCTGGAGCATGTGCCCGGCGTGGCCAAGATCGGCCGCATGGCCGTGCTGCGCGCCATGCGTGGCACGCAGATCGGCCGGCAGGTGCTGGAAGCCCTGATGGCCGAAGCCCGCCGGCAGGGCTACCGCGAAGTGCTGCTGCATGCCCAGCTGGCCGCCGAGAACTTCTATGTGCGCGCCGGCTTCCAGCGCCGCGGCCAGCCGTTCGAGGAGGCGGGCATTGGGCATGTGGAGATGGTGAGGGCTCTATGAGCCTGGTGCGGCGCCCCTTACGCATCGGTTGGGCGCTGCGCATGGCGCTTGCTGGACTTGCTTTCCTTCAGGGCCCGGCTATGGGCTGCAGTTGTGTCTGGCCAGCCCAGAATGAGTACAAACAGAATCTGGATCGTCACTTCGAGCAGGCGAGCGAGGTGATGGTCGCAAGCGTGCAGTCAACGCGGCTGACGCCAGGCGACATCAGTGGCTACGTCAACGGGGACATGTTTGTAGAAGACGCCATCTTCGTTGTCACGGAAGTCTTCAAAGGCAGTCGAAAGGTTGGCAGCGAGCTGTCAATCCGTTCCGCCATCGGTGGAGGGCAATGCGGTGTCAGCGCGGTCAATCGACCGGTTTGGCTGGAAGTGAGCAGGAGGCGCAAGACCGACGAGCGCCTGGATGCCAAGTTGCCAGGGGCCTGGCTGATCTTCGGCGACGGTAAGCCTCCGTACGAATTCAGCATGTGCGGCCCGTCCAAGCCCATCAATCAAGTGGGCAAAGAGCTGGCACGTTTGCGCAGCCGTCGTCAGCAGTGATCCCGTCGGCCGATGTGCTGGCGGACGGACTTCAGCCCAGCATCTCGAACCGCTCGACCTTGCGCTCGCTGGCCAGCCATTGCGCCATCGCCGCCGCCACGGTCGGTTCGCGGTGGCCCCAGCCTTCGGGGTAGATCTCCATCCACGTCCAGCTGCCGTCGTCGTTGGCCTCGGGCCGTTGCAGCAACTCGAGAGGCGCCTCGACGCGGGCCTTGCGGAAGGCGATGAGGGCGGCGTCGACGTTGTCGGCGGCGATGCGGTAGTAGACGTAGAGCTGCATTAGAAGCTGTGAATGGACTCGGTGCGGCCGAGCAGATCGCTGCGGCGCTGCCAGTCAAGGCGCAAAACGGAGCCGTAGCTCGGGCTACGGCGAGCATTTGCAACGCCGAGTGGCGACGTTGCGACGGGGTGAGCGGGCGTGCCGGGTTCGTTCACAGCTTCTCAGTCCTGCGGCGGAATCTCGTAGGGCAGGGGGCGCGGCTGCAGCAGCGCGCCACCGGCGTGACCCAGGTGAAGGCTGCCCCCCTCCAGCGCCGCGAGCTTGATCTCGGCGGTGAGCACCGTGCGGCCATCATGCAAGCCGCTGCCGGCCACGACGCCGGCGGGCTGCTCCGGATCGGCGCTATGAAAGATCTCCTGACCCACCGTGGCCGCGGCATCGGTCTCGAACACCTGCAGCCGGCGCTTGAGCGTGCCGCGGTACTGGCTGCGCGCCACGATCTCCTGGCCGGGGTAGCAGCCCTTCTTGAAGTTCACGCCGCCCAGCAGCTCGAAATTGATCATCTGCGGCACGAAGGCCTCGACGGTGGCGCCGCGCACCCAGGCCACGCCCGCGCGGGCTTCGGCAGCGGCCCAGTCATCGGCCGTCAGCGCGGCACCGCCCGGCGCGGGGTTGCCCACCGGCTGCACGCGCAGCGCGCGGCCCTCGCCCGGCAAGCGGATGTCCACCGCGTCGCCGTCGCGGGACAGCGTCCAGGCGGGCGCGGCCGGCGCGCCCAGCAGGCCGTGAATGGCGAACTCGGCGCTCGCGTCGCTCAGCTTGCACTTGGCGCGCAGCACGAACATCGACAGGCGCTTGAGCGTCGCTGCCAGCGTGTCTGCGGGCAGTGCCAGCAGGATCTCGTCGTCCCCCTGTTTCCAGCCCACCATCGTCGCCAGCAAGCGCCCCTTGGCGGTGCAGAAGCCGGCCAGGCGGGCGTGCTCGCGGTCGAGCAGCGCGAAATCCTGGGTCAGCTGACTGTGCAGGAAGCTGGCGGCATCGGCGCCGAGGGCGCGGATCACGCCCCAGTCATCGAGCCGGAGTTGAGAGAGGGGTTGGGCGATTTCAGACATGGCCGCAATTATCATCAGCCCCCTTTGGGCAGGGCTCGGGCAAGGGCATGAAGTGGATGTGGCGAGCGGTGCTCGCGTTGTTGTTGATCGCGGCGCTGGCCGCCGCTGGCGTGTGGCAATGGCTGCACCGTCCGCTGACACTGGCGGCTCCCTCGGTCGAGTTGTCCGTCGAGCCCGGCACGAATCCCGCCGAAGTCGCCCGTGCCTGGGTGGCGGCGGGCGTGCAGGCCGACTCGCGGGTGCTCTACCAGTGGTTCAAGTGGTCAGGCCAGGCCAAGCAGATCCGTGCCGGCAGCTACGAGGTGCACGCGGGCATCACGCCCTACGAGCTGCTGGACAAGATGGTGCGCGGCGACCAGGTGCTGGAGCAGCTGCGCGTCATCGAGGGCTGGAACTGGCGCCAGATGCGCGCGGCGCTGGCGGCCGCCCCGGCGCTGAAGTCACGCATAGCGGCGATGAGCGACGCCGAGGTCATGGCGGCGCTGGGCGAGCCCGGTGTCGCGCCGGAAGGGCGCTTCTTCCCCGACACCTATGCCTACAGTCGTGGCGTCAGCGATCTCACTGTGCTCAAGCGCGCCCGCGAGGCGATGAAGAAGCGCCTGGCGGCCGCCTGGCGTCAGCGCGCGGCGGACCTGCCGCTGAAATCGGCCGAGGAGGCGCTCGTGCTGGCCTCCATCGTCGAGAAGGAGACCGGCTCGCCGGCGGACCGCAGCCGCGTCGCGGCCGTGTTCGTGAACCGGCTGCGCCTGGGCATGCCGCTGCAGACCGACCCGACGGTGATCTATGGCCTGGGCGACGGCTTCGACGGCAACCTGCGCAAGCGCGACCTGCAGGCTGACACGCCGTTCAACACCTACACGCGGGGCGGCCTGCCGCCCACGCCGATCGCGATGCCGGGCGCGGCGTCGCTGCAGGCAGCGCTGAACCCGGCGCCCGTGAAAGCGCTGTACTTCGTTGCACGTGGCGACGGCAGCAGCGAGTTCAGTGACGACCTCGCCGCGCACAATCGCGCGGTCAACAAATACATCCGCGGCAAGTGACGGGACGATTCATCAGCTTCGAGGGCATCGACGGTGCCGGCAAGTCCACCCACATCCAGGCGGTGGCCGACTGGTTTCGCGCGCGCGGTGCCGACGTGCAGCTCAGCCGCGAGCCCGGCGGCACGCCGCTGGCGGAGGCGCTGCGCGACCTCGTGCTCCGTGAGGCCATGGGCTCGCTCACCGAGGTGTTGCTGATGTTCGCCGGCCGGCGTGACCACGTCGAGACCGTCATCAAGCCCGCGCTGGCCGCCGGCAAGACGCTGCTGTGCGACCGTTTCACCGACGCCAGCTTCGCCTACCAGGGCGGCGGCCGGGGCCTGCCGCTGGCGGTGCTGGACACGCTGGCCGACTGGGTTCAGGAAGGCACGGAGCCGGAGCTGACGCTGTGGTTCGACCTGCCGGCCGAACAGGCGGCGGCCCGCCGAGCCAGCGCCCGCGAGGCGGACCGCATCGAGCAGCTGGACCTGGACTTCTTCGAGCGTGTGCGCGCGGCCTACGCGGCGCGCGCCGCACAGGCGCCCGGGCGCATCGTGCGCATCGACGCCAGCGGCACGGTGGCCGAGGTGGGCGCCGCCGTGCTGAACGTGCTGCAAGCGCGGTACCCGGCATGCTGAACGCCGATCTGCCCTGGCTGAGCGCGCCGCTGGCCGACGCACTCACGCGAGCGCGCTCCCATGCCCTGCTGGTGCAGGGGCCGGCGGGCGTGGGCCAGCTGGAGCTGGCGGTCAAGCTCGCGCAGAGCTGGCTGTGCGAAACCGCGGCCCCGGGCCAGCCGGCCTGCGACCACTGCGCCAGCTGCAAACTGTTCGCCAGCGGCACGCACCCCGACTTCCAGCTGCTGCTGCCCGAGGCGCTGGAAGCGCCCGCACGCGAGTCGCTCGGGCTGCCGTTCGAGGAGCCGGACGCCAAGGCCGGCAAGGCCAAGCCCAGCAAGGAAATCAAGGTCGAGGCGGTGCGCAGCCTGCTGGCCTTCGCGCAGGCCACGTCGGCGCGCGGCAGGGCCAAGGTCGTCGTCATCTTCCCGGCCGAGGCGCTGAACGGCGTCGCGGCCAACGCGCTGTTGAAGACGCTGGAGGAGCCGTCGGGGCTGCTGCGCTTCGTGCTGGCCAGCCATGACAGCGCGGGCCTGCTGCCCACCATCCGCAGCCGCTGCCAGCCGCTGCCGCTGGCGTTGCCCGAGCGCGGTGCGGCACTGGCCTGGCTGGCGGCCCGTGGTGTCGAGGGCGCCGAGGGCTTGCTCGCGGCCACCGGCGGGCGGCCGCAGCAGGCGCTGGAATGGTTCCAGGCCGGGCTGACGGACGCCGCCTGGCAGGCCTTGCCCAAGCGCATCGCGCGCGGGGAGACGCAGTCGCTGGCCGACCTCGCGCCGCCGCGGGCCATCGACGCGTTGCAGCGGCTCTGCCATGACTTGGTGCGCCGCAGCCACGGCCAGCCGGGGCAGTTTTTCGCGGCGGCGTCGCTGCCGTCGCCGAAGAAGGCGGCCCCGCTGCTGGCCTGGGAGGCCGAATTGCGGCGCGCGGCCCGGCACGCCGATCACCCCTTGAACGCCAGCTTGTGGATCGAGGCGCTGGTGGCACAAGCCCAGGCGGCGGTCACGGCGTCGATTCGTTGAGCCTGAAAACGGCCGCCGTGGGCGTGGCCGCCGCGCGTTTCCAGGCTCTTACACTCGCGCCATGAGCGACGCGACCCCCAAGCAATCCCAGCCCAGCCAATTCGGCGGCGCCCAGTCGCCGGCCACCCCCAGCCAGGGGGCGACGTCTGGCTCGCGGCCGAGCGTCATTCAGCTGGTCTTCCGTGAGAAGTCGGCCCTGTACGCGGCCTACATCCCGGCCTTTACCGAGGGCGGCTTGTTCGTGCCGACCACGCGGGACTACCGGCTGGGCGAGGACATCTACCTGCTGCTGGCGCTGCCCGAAGACACCCAGCGCTACCCCGTGGCCGGCAAGGTGGCGTGGCTGACGCCGGCCAATGCGTCCGGCGGCCGCACGCAGGGCGTGGGCGTGCGTTTCCCGGGTGACGACAAGACGCGGGTCATCCGCGTGCGCATCGAAGAGATCCTGGGCACGCTGGTGTCGTCCAGCAAGCCCACGCAGACGCTCTGATGTTCGTCGACTCGCATTGCCACCTCAGCTTCCCCGGGCTGAGGGAGAACCTGCCATCCATCCTCGCCGACATGCGCCAGGCGCAGGTCGAGCAGGCCATCTGTATCTGCACACAGATGGAGGAGTTCGAGGACGTTCACGCGCTGGCCATGGCCCACGAGCAGCTGTGGTCGACCGTCGGCGTCCACCCGGACACCGAGGACATGCGTGAACCCGATGTGGACGAACTGGTGCGGCTGGCCGCCCGGCCGCGCGTGGTCGCCATCGGCGAGACGGGGCTGGACTACTACCGCCTGAACGGCCGCAGCGTGGCCGACATGGAATGGCAGCGCGAGCGCTTTCGCACCCACATCCGCGCCGCCCGGCAGGCGGGCAAGCCGCTGGTCATCCACACCCGCTCGAGTGCTGCCGACACGCTGCGCGTGCTCGACGAAGAGGGCGCCGAGCAGGCCGGCGGCGTGTTCCACTGCTTCACCGAGTCGGCCGAGGTGGCGCTGGCCGCCATCGAGCGCGGCTACCACATCTCGTTTTCCGGCATCGTCAGTTTCAAGAACGCCCAGGACCTGCGCGACCTGCTGAAGCTGCTGCCGCTGGATCGCCTGCTCATCGAGACGGACAGCCCCTACCTGGCGCCGGTGCCGTTTCGCGGCAAGACCAACACGCCCGCCTATGTGCCGCATGTGGCCAAGGCGGTGGCCGAGGCCGTTGGCCTGCCGGTGCCCGAACTGGCCGCGCTGACCGCCGCCAACACACGGCGGCTGTTCCGCTTGCCGGAGCCGGCATGAGGCGCTGGGCTGCGCTGCTGATGGCGGCCGCGTTCGCGCTGCCGGCCGTCGCCACGCCGGTGGATGACCTCGTGATGGCCGCCGAGATGAACGACCCGCGCGTCGTCAAGGCGCTGCTGGCCAAGGGCGTGGACCCCAATGTCACGGATTCACGTGGCCGCACGGCCCTGTTCACGGCGGTGCGCGAGGGCTCGACCCATGCATTGGAGAGCCTGCTGCTGGCGCCGCAGCTCGACGTGAACACCGCCAACGCCAGCGGCGAGACGCCGTTGATGCTCGCGGCGCTGCGGGGCTCGCTGCCGGCCGTGCAGGCGCTGGTCAAGCGCGGCGCGGCCATCAACCGCAAGGGTTGGACGCCGCTGCACTATGCGTGCAGCGGCCCCGACAACGGCGTGGCGGCCTACCTCATCGAAGCCGGCGCGGCGCTGGATGCGCGCTCCGACAACGGCACGACGCCGCTCATGATGGCGGCGCGCTATGGCAACAGCAGCCTGGTGCCGCTGTTGCTGAAGGCGGGCGCGGAGCCCCGTGCGGCCAACGAGCAGGAACTGACGGCTGCGGACTTCGCCCAGCGTGGTGGCCGCGACCGGGTGGCCGCAGAGCTGCGCGCCGCCATGGCGCAGCGCCCGAGCGCCGGCCGCCAGCCATAGAGCGGGGCGGGGCGTGGTGGGCGTGTAAGGCAAAGTCTTACAGCCCCTACCGCGCTGGGCCGACTTCTAGGGAGCGGGGCCACTGCCTACAGTGGATACATCGACAAACGCCCGAGGCCCACCATGCTGTCCACCACCCCGAATCTGGCAGACCCCTTCGCGATGCTGATCTCGCCCGACGAGGTGATGCACGCCATCGAGTGCTCCGACCGCCTGGCGCGGCTGCAGCGCCGCGTCTACCGCCCGCTGGACCGGCCGTGGATTCCGCTGCGCGGCTCGGCCTCGGCCGATTTCGACAGCGAGATCGACGCCGAGCCCGAGCTGGACATCCCCGACCTCTCCAACGACGCGCTTTGACGCAAGACGCCCGCTGCGGCGGGCGCCTTTGTCGAGGGGGCTTGGCGCTGGTTCTGCGCTGGCCCGTCTGATCGCCAGAATCGGGTCGGCGGCAAGATGCATGTCGGCAGGGCTCGGGTTGTAGGTTGAAATACGCGGCCGGCCGTTTGGCGCCGCGTCGTCACAACCATGACCCCTCCAGTCCCGACACCAGCCCCCGCTCCCGCCCCGACCGAACCTTCCACCGTACTGGCGCTCAAGATCCTGGCCGGCACGGCCGTGCTGGGCTTGCTGTACGTGGCCCGTGATGTGCTCGTGCCGGTGGTGCTGGCGTTGATGTTGGGCTTCGCGCTGGCGCCGGTGGTGCGGCGCATCCGCCGGCTGGGCCTGGGGCAGACGGCGGCGGCGCTGGCGGCGTTGTCGCTCAGCGGTGCAGTCGTGTTCGGCGTCGGCTGCGCCGTGTTTTCCCAGGTGGGCGCGCTGGCCAGCAGCCTGCCCAGCTACGAAGCGAATGTGCGGGCCAAGGCAGCCGCGGTGCGTGCCCTGACGATCGACCGAATCGCTGAGGCCAAGGACAGGGCCGGACGCTTGATCGGTGAAGCCGCCGCGCCCGCGCCGCTTCGTGAGGACCTGCTTCCGGTGGCGCCCGTCGCTCCACATGCCCCGGTGGCCGCGCCTGCCGCGGCGGCGGCGGATGACGCCGCCGGCCTGGTGGCCAAGGCCCTCGCTGCAGTCTGGGGGCCGTTGGGCATGCTGGGTGTCGTGGCGCTGGTGCTGATCTTCGTGCTGCTGGAGCAGGACTCGCTGCGCGACCGGCTGATCCGCCTGGTCGGTGGGCAAGACCTGCGCGGCGCCACCAATGCGATCAACGACGCAGGCGAGCGGCTGTCGCGCTACTTCGTCTCGCAGTTCGCGGTGAACCTGGGCGTGGCGGTGGTGGTCGGTATCGCGCTGGCCCTGCTGGGGCTGCCGCAGGCCGCCGTGTGGGCCTTGCTGGCGGGTCTGCTGCGCTTCATCCCCTACGTGGGCTTTCCGGCGGCGGCCGCCTGTGCCGCAGGTTTCGCCGCGGCGGTGGACCCGGGCTGGCATCTGGCCTACATGGCCTTGCTGGTCTTCGTCGTCGTGGAGCTGCTGGTGGCCAACGTCGTGGAGCCGCAGCTCTACGGTCACACGACCGGGCTGTCGCCGTTCTCCGTCGTCGTCTCGGCGGTGGCCTGGGGTGCGCTATGGGGGCCGGTGGGCCTGCTGCTGTCCACGCCGCTGACGCTGTGCCTGGTGGTGGCGGGGCGGCATGTGCCGGCGCTGGCCTTCTTCGACATCCTGTTCGGCGATGCGCCGGCGCTGACCTTGTCGCAGCGCTTCTACCAGCGCTGCCTCAGTGGCGACGCGGTGGAGATCCTGGCCGAGGCGCGCAGCTATGTGCGGCGACGTTCGCTGGCGTCGTACTGCGACAAGATCGTGATGCCGGCGCTGGAGTTGGCGCGCGGCGATGTCGAGCGTCAGCTCATCAGCGCCGAGCAGCAGCGTGTGGCCCAGCAGGTGGTCGTCCAGGTGTTCGCGGATCTCGCGCACGAAAGCCGGCCGGCCCGGCGTCACCGCGGATCGGTGCTGGACGGAGGCAGCCTCGGCCTGACGCTGCGGGATGCCCGCATGCAGACGGCCGGCCGCTGGCAGGGCGCATTGAACGTCGCGCCGGGCTCGGTCACGCTGTGCCTGAGTACGTCGGGTGCCGCTTCGCAACTGGTTGCCGAACTGCTGGCCCGGGCGCTGCGCGCCGATGGCGTGGATGCGCGCCATGTGACGCTGGGCGAGCTGGCCGAGCCGCCGGAAGGTGCGCGCGCCGATGTCGTGGGCACGATGATCCTCGTGACGGCCGGCGAACCTGCCACGGTCGAGGAGTGGGAACGGGTCACCGAGGTGCTGAACCGGCTGGGTGCGGCGCATCTGCTGCTGATGATCCATGCCTTCGACGGCACGATGCCGGTCGACCGCCTGGACGCCGGCCGGGTGCACCGCACCGTCTATTCGTTCGAGGAAGCCTTGGCGCTGGTGAAGGGCGACGGCTTCAAGTCTTGAAGCAGGGCTGCCGAGGCGAGGCGGCTGCCGCATGAAAAACGCCGCCCGAGGGCGGCGTTGTCCGTGGCGGTCGAGACCGGCTTAGACGCGCTTGCGGTACTCGTGCGTGCGCGTGTCGATTTCGATCTTGTCGCCGTTTTCGACGAACAGCGGCACGGCGATTTCGAAGCCGGTGCCCTTCAGGCGGGCGGGCTTCATGACCTTGCCCGACGTGTCGCCCTTGACGGCCGGTTCCGTCTCGATTTCGCGCACGACGCTGGTGGGCAGTTCGATGGAGATGGCCTTGCCGTCGTAGAAGGTCACTTCCGCAGCCATGCTGTCTTCCAGGTAGGACAGCGCGTCGCCCATGTTCTCGGCTTCGACTTCGTACTGGTTGTACTCGGTGTCCATGAACACATACATCGGGTCGGCGAAGTAGCTGTAGGTGCACTCCTTCTTGTCGAGGATGATCTGCTCCATCTTGTCGTCGGCCTTGAACACGAGTTCAGCACCGGCGCCGTTGAGCAGGTTCTTCATCTTGATGCGCACGGTGGCGGCGCCACGGCCACCACGGCTGTATTCGGTCTTCAGGACGACCATCGGGTCCTTGCCCTGCATGATCACGTTGCCGGCGCGGATTTCTTGAGCGAGTTTCATGGTGCGATATCTCGAGTTGGGGGCCGAAGGCGGGCTTCGGCTGTTGGCGCACCAGCCCCCAGAAATGTCCGGTGTGGCGCGGCAAAGCCGGGCATTCTAGCGGCAAGCCCCCAGGAAGCCTTGCAATTGCGTCACCAGGTCGGGCTGGGCGGTGAGCTGACTGCGCCAGCCTGGTGCGTGCGCGGCGGCTTCGTCCAGGCCCGTGAGGGCCGGCGGCATCGGGGCCAGGCCGTTCCACCCGCGCCACAGCGCGCGCCAGGCCGGCGGCAGTTCGGCCCGCGCCATGAAGGCTTCGAGCTTGGCGTGGTGCGCGTCATCGTGCTGCGGATAGATCTGCCAGACGAACGGCTTGCCCGCCCACTGCGCGCGCACGAAGGAATCCTCGCCGCGCACGAAGTTCAGGTCGCAGGCCCACAGCAGTCGGTCGTAGTCGTCCTGCGGCAGATAGGGCAGGGCGATCGTGCGCAGGTTGGGGCCGCTCGCAACCTGCGCCTGCAGCGGCCCCGGGCAGGCCAGCAGCAGCGTCGGCCGGCCCGACAAGGCCTGCAGCAGCGCGGGCAGGGCCGGGTTCGCATAGGCGAACAGGCTCACGACGCGCTCGCCGGGGCGCGGTGCCCAGCCGTGCTGCGCCAGCCAGGCCGCGCCGTCGAACGAGGCCTGCTGCGTGGCCAGCGCCACTTCGCGCAGCAGCCCGCCGGTGCGCGGCGTGAAGCCCGGATAGAAGAAGTGCTTGGTCAGCCCCCGGCCGGGGCCGCTGAACTGCGGTGACGCCAGGCCGTGGCTGCGCTCGACATAGTCTTCGGCGCTGAGGTATTCGAGGTTGATCCACTGCGGCGCGGGCCGGCGGGCGGCCATGCGGGCGACGAAGGGGTCGGGCAGGTCGCAGCCGAAGGCCTCGATGACGACATCGCCCGGCACCACGTCGACATCGCCTGCGGGCCAGGGGCGCACCTCGATGCCTGCGGGGTGCTGCGGGGCCATCCATGCCAGCGCACTGACGTCATCCACCCAGAGCCGCGCGCGCTCACCGCGCCGGGCCAGATCACGCGCGAGCCGCCAGCACACGCCGAGGTCGCCATGGTTGTCGATGACGCGGCAGAAGATTTCCCAAAGGCGCGGAGAGCTCATCGCCGGCATTGTCCCAGGCCAAAATCCCGGCAATGTCCAGCACGACCCCTCCCAGCGCCGACGCCGGCGCGCAGTTCCTGGCCGAGCGCGCCGCCATCGAAGCCGCCGAGCGGCAGAGCGCCATCGAGCTGGAGGCCGCCGCCCGCGAGCAGCGCGAGCGCCTGGTGGCCGAAGTCAATGCACTGCCTGCGCTGCCGGGGGTCTATCGCTATTTCGATGCCAAGGACGACGTGCTCTACGTCGGCAAGGCCAAGGACCTGAAGCGGCGCGTCAGCAGCTACTTCCAGAAGAACCATGGCGGCAGCCGCATCGGCATGATGGTGGCGCGCATTGCCCGCATGGAGACCACCGTCGTGCGCACCGAGGCCGAGGCGCTGCTGCTCGAGAACAACCTCATCAAGACCTTGAACCCGCGGTTCAACATCCTGTTCCGCGACGACAAGAGCTACCCCTATCTGAAGATCACGTCGCACGCCTACCCGCGCATGACCTACTACCGTGGTGCGGTGGACAAGCGGCATCAGTATTTCGGGCCGTTTCCCAGCGCCTGGGCAGTGAAGGAATCCATCCAGCTGATGCAGAAGGTGTTCCGCCTGCGCACCTGCGAGGACAGCGTCTTCAACAACCGCAGCCGACCCTGCCTGCTGCACCAGATCAAGCGCTGCTCCGGCCCTTGTGTGCCGGCCGGCCAGACGGGCGAATACGCGCGCGACGTGCGCAGTGCCGAGGCGTTTCTGCGCGGCGAGACCGACGAGGTCATGGCGTCGCTGCAGCTGCAGATGGGCGCTTACGCCGAGCGCTTCGAGTACGAGCTTGCGGCCGAGGTGCGCAACCAGATCCAGGCGTTGTCCAAGGTGCTGCAGCAGCAGGTGGTGGAGGAGAGCAGCGCCACCGGCCGCGACCGCGATGTGGACATCCTGGCGGTGAAGGTGCAGGGCGGCAAGGCCTGCGTGAACCTGGCCATGGTGCGCGGCGGGCGCCACCTGGGCGACCGCGCGTTCTTTCCGAAGCATGTGGACGATGCCACCGCCGTGCGGCTGGACGACGAGGATGCCCTGTCCCCGGAGCGCCAGGTACTGGAGGCCTTCATGGCGCAGCACTACCTGGCGGCGCCGGTGCCAGGTCTCATCGTCGTCAGCGAAGCGGTCGATGCCGGGCTGGCCGAGGCGCTGGGCGCGCAGGGCGGCAGCCGCGTGACCGTGCAGGCCCAGCCGCGCGGCCAGCGCCGCATCTGGCTGGAGATGTGCGTCAAGGGCGGCGAGCTGGCCCTGGCGCGCCTGCTCGCAGAGGAGGGCTCGCAGCAGGCGCGTACGCGGGCGCTGATCGAGGCGCTGGATCTCTCGGTCACGGAGATCGACAACTTCCGCATCGAGTGCTTCGATATCAGTCACACGGCGGGCGAGGCGACGATGGCGAGCTGCGTCGTGTTCGAAGGCCACCAGATGCAGAGCAGCCAATACCGCCGCTACAACATCGAGGGCATCACGGGCGGTGACGACTACGCCGCCATGCGCCAGGTGTTGACGCGCCGCTACAGCAAGATGGCCGAGGCGGCCCAGCTCGGCACCGGGCGGCTGCCGGACTTGGTGCTGGTGGACGGTGGCCGGGGCCAGGTCAGCATGGCGCGCGAGGTGTTCGTGGAGCTGGGGCTGGATCTGGGCCTCATCGCCGGCGTCGAGAAGGGCGAGGGACGCAAGGTCGGCCTGGAGGAGCTGGTGTTCGCCGATGGTCGAGAGAAGGTCTACCTCGGTCGGGACTCGGCGGCGCTGATGCTGATTGCGCAGATCCGTGACGAAGCGCACCGTTTTGCGATCACCGGCATGCGGGCCAAGCGCGCCGCCACGCGCACCGGCGGCTCGCGGCTGGAAGATGTGCCGGGCGTCGGCCCCAAGAAGCGCGCGCAGCTGCTGCAACGTTTTGGCGGCGTGCGTGGCGTGGCCGGCGCCAGTGTCGACGAACTGGCCAGCGTGAAAGGCGTGTCCCGCGAGCTGGCCGAAGAGATCTATCGCGCGCTGCACTGAGCCGCAGCGTCAAGGAGACGTCATGCCCGTGATCGCCCCTGTCAAACGCGCGTTGCGCTGGTTGCTTGGCCCGCTGCTTGCCGGCTGCACCGCCGCACCCCGGGCACCCGCGCCTGTGCCCGTGACGGCGCCGTCAGCAGCGCCGCCTGCTGTGGCCGCCGTGCCTGCCGCCACGCCCGCGGCGCCGTCGGCAGCGCCGCTGTCGCGCGCTGCGCCCAGCCTGACGCCGCCCCGCGCCGTGCGCACGCAGGAGGAGCTGCGCCGCCAGGCCGCCGAGCGCCTCGTGCTGGCCAATCCGGATCGCACATTCACGACGACGGCGCCCACGCATCTGCTGACGGTCATCGTGCTCGAAGTCGAGGTCCGGGCCGATGGCAGCGTGCGCCGCGTCAACGTCATCCGCAAGCCGCGTTATGCGCCAGAAACGCTGCAGATGGCGATCGACGCCGTGCATCGCGCGGCGCCGTTCGGCGATGTGCGCCGCATGCCGGAGCCCTGGAAGTTCACCGAAACCTTCCTGTTCGAGGAAGACCGCCGCTTCAAGCCCCTCACGCTGAATTGAGACCCGCGCACCACGCCGGGGTAGCGCAGCGGTTGGAGAGGGCTGCGCCTTGGGCACAATGCCCCATATGTTCCTGACTCTGCCGACTCTGCTGACCTGGGCCCGCATCGTGGCCATCCCGCTCATCGTCGGGGTGTTCTACCTGGACCTCACACCAGCGCATCAGAACCTGTTTGCCACCGGCCTGTTCATCGTCGTCGCACTGACCGACTGGCTGGACGGCTACCTGGCTCGCAAACTCAACCAAACCTCGTCTTTCGGCGCCTTCCTCGACCCGGTGGCCGACAAGCTGATGGTGTGCTCAGCGCTGCTGGTGCTGCTCAAGCTGCAGCGCGTGGATGCCTTCGTCGCGCTGGTCATCATCGGCCGCGAGATCACGATCTCGGCGCTGCGCGAATGGATGGCGCAGATTGGTGCATCGCGCAGCGTGGCCGTGCACATGGTCGGGAAGCTCAAGACGACGGCGCAGATGGTGGCCATTCCCTTCCTGCTCTTTCACGGCCATCTGTTTGGCGTCATCGACACCCAGGTCTGGGGGACATGGCTCATTTACGCGGCGGTGGTGTTGACCATCTGGTCGATGGTGTATTACCTGCGCAAGGCCGCACCGGAGATCCGAGCCAAGGCTCGCTGACCGGCTGAGCGCGGCCCGAGTTGTATCGGGACTTTTCCTGCCCTTCCCGGCGTCTGGCGCCCGTCTAGAATCCGCTTCCCCGCGCGAGCCCGGGCCGTCGAATCTACGGCCAGTTCGGGCTTCCGGCAGTACGCGGGTGGCCAGTCGCTAGCAGCCCTGTCGATCGTCCGCGACGGCAGGGCCCAACCGCTGAATCCAACCTGGGGGCACGAGTGAACAAATCAGAATTGATCGAGCACATCGCCAAGCAAGCGGACATCTCCAAGGCCGCTGCCGGCCGTGCGCTCGAAGCCGTGATCGGCGGCGTCAAGACGACGCTGAAGAAGAATGGCACCGTATCGCTGGTAGGCTTCGGCACCTTCAGCATCACGAAGCGGGCGGCCCGTACCGGTCGCAACCCGCGGACCAATGAAGCCATCAAGATCAAATCGGCCAAGGTGCCCAAGTTCAAGCCCGGCAAGGCGCTGAAGGATGCCGTGAACTGATAATGCTGGTTTCGGCGCCTTGTGCGCACCCCGGTTTACCGGGCGCTTAGCTCAGTTGGTAGAGCACCTCCCTTACACGGAGATTGTCGGCGGTTCGAGCCCGTCAGCGCCCACCATAGAATCCGTTTCCCTTCGAAGGCGAACCTCGGTTCGCCTTCGTCGCGTTCTGGCTTGCATTTCATGCGTGCCCTGACCGGCCGCCCAAGACCCCTCGAGGCTTTCCGAGATGTTTGAATTTGTCCGCGCCCACACGCGCCTGTTCCAGTTCATCCTGTTGCTGCTGATCCTGCCGTCCTTCGCCTTCGTCGGCATGCAGGGCTACACGAGCATGATGGGCGGCGCCAATGCCAGCGTGGCCAGCGTCGATGGCCGCAAGATCACGCAAGGCGAATGGGAGGTGGCGCAGCGCGAGCAGAACGACCGCATCCGCCGCCAGAACCCCAACATCGACGCCAAGCTGCTGGATACGCCCGAGGCCAAGCATCAGGCGCTCGAGAGCCTGGTCACCGAGCGCACGTTGAAGGCGGCTGCTGAACACCAGCACCTCACGCCGACCGTTGAGGAAACCAAGGCGCGCTTCTGGGCTGACCCGCAGTTCGCCTTCCTGCGCAACGCGGATGGCGCCACGATCAACGCCGGCCTGCTTGCCGCGCAGGGCATGACGCCGTCGGGCTTCCTCGAGCGTCTGCGCCAGGACTATGCGCTGCGCCAGGTCACCGCTCCCGTCGAGGCTTCTGCGGTGGCTGGTAGTGCCATTGCGAAGCTGGCGTTCGATTCCCTGCTGCAGCAGCGTGAAGTGCAGACGCAGCGTTTCGATGTCAAGGACTTCGCTGCCAAGATCAATCCGAGCGAGGCTGATCTCGAAGCCTTCTACAAGGATCCAGCCAATTCGGCCAAGTTCCAGCTGCCCGAGACGGCGCAGATCCAGTACGTCGTTCTCGACCTCGAGGCGCTGAAGAAGGACGTCAGCTTCACGGAAGACGATCTGCGCAAGTACTACGCGGAAAACGCCTCGCGCTACGGCGTGCCTGAAGAGCGTCGTGCCAGCCACATCCTCGTCAAGGTCGAGCGCAGCGCGCCGGCCGACGAGCGCGCCAAGGCCAAGGCCAAGGCCGAGGAGTTGCTGGCTCAGGTCCGCAAGAACCCCGCCTCGTTCGCCGAGGTCGCCAAGAAGAATTCGCAGGACGAAGGTTCGGCCGTGAACGGCGGTGACCTGGACTTCTTCGGCCGCGGCGCGATGGTCAAGGAATTCGACGCGGCCGTCTACGCGATGAAGCAAGGCGAGATCAGCAATCTGGTCGAGACCGACTTCGGTTACCACATCATCCAACTGACTGGCACTCGCGGCGGCGAGAAGAAGCCTTTCGAGGCGGTGCGTGCGGAAGTGGAGTCCGAAGTGCGCAAGCAACTCGCCCAGCGCCGCTACTCCGAAGCGGCCGAGCAGTTCGGCAATCTGGTCTACGAACAGTCCGACAGCCTCCAGCCCGCGGCCGACAAGCTCAAGCTGCAGATCCAGACTGCGACCGTGACGCGCAAGCCCGCGCCGGGTGCCGCCGGCCCGCTGGCATCGACCAAGCTGCTGGACGCCGTGTTTGGCAACGAGGCGCTGCACAACAAGCGCAACACCGAGTCGGTCGAAACAGGCCCGAGCCAGCTCGTTTCCGCGCATGTCACGCAATACAACGCGGCCCGTATCCCGCCGCTGGCTGATGTGAAGGACAAGGTGCGCGCGCAACTCGTCAACACGCTCGCCAGCGCCGAAGCCCGCAAAGCTGGCGAAGCGCGCCTGGCAGCCATGAAGGCAACGCCGACGGACACGGCAGGCCTGGATGCGGCGGTCGCCATCTCGCGTGCCAAGCCGGCCAACTTCACGCGTGCTCAACTCGAGGCTGTGCTGGGTGCGGATGCTGCCAAGCTGCCGACCGTGATCGGCGTGTCCGCAGACGACGGCAGTTATGTGGTTGTGCGCATCAACCAGCTGCAACCGCGTGACCCGGCCATCGTTGATGACAAGCGTGCCACACAGCAATACGCCAGCGCCTGGGCGCGTGCGGAAGGCCAGGCCTACCTCGCGGCACTCAAGTCGCAGTACAAGGCTGCAATTAAAATTGCATCTCCTGCTTCGGCAGCTAGCGCGCCTTAATTTTTAGGCTATACTTTATGGCTCAGCGGTGGTTGTAGCTCAGTTGGTAGAGTCCAGGATTGTGATTCCTGTTGTCGTGGGTTCGAGTCCCATCAGCCACCCCAAAATTTCTGCTTGAGCGCGTAAGGCCTTGATTTCATTGGAAATCAAGGCCTTTTCGCTTGGTGACTAAACATGGTTGCCACACGGTCTGTCACACAACCCATGTGGAGCAGACCATGAAAGCAGTCTCTGAATCTATCTACGCCCGCGGCAAGCAGGGCATCCTCTATGTGCGCCGCCGCATCCCGGCGGCTCTTCGCGCGGCCTACCCGCGCGGGCAGGAACACATCCTCCGTAGCCTCGGCACGAGCGACCGTCGACAAGCCAAGGAGCTCGCACGCACCGAACTGACCCGGATTGATGCGGAGTTCCAACAGCGACGGCGCGAGCTCGACCTCGGCAGGGCGTCACTCGCTGCCAAGCGCATCTCGAAACTTGACGACGAACAGTTGCGCGGCGTTGCCAAGTTCTGGGTGCGTCAGGTTCTGTTGAACGACGAGCACTACCGGGAACAAGGCCTGGGGGACGTCGAGTTCGAGGACCTCGGCGACCAGCTCGCCACCCAACGCGCCGAGCTCGGAAGGATGCTCGCACAAGGCAAGAGCCTCGGCGTGTTTCCGGCCCTGCATGGTTTCCTGTACCTCTGTGGGCTCGACTTCAATCCGGACGGGGACGAAGCGAGGCGTGCCTCCAACGTCTTCCTGCGGGCAGTGGTCGAGAGTCTGGACCATCAGCTTGCTCGACAGCGAGGTGATTTGGTCGACACCGCCAAGGTGGCATCGGAGGGTTTGCATCCACTGCCGGCAGTGGCTCCCGAGCGCGCACCCGAAGACCCAAACGCACCGACATGGGACAAGGTGTTCGCGACCTGGCGGGACTATGTCGAGAATCGCCCCAAGCCGACCACCATTGCGTCTCAGACCCCCTGGCGTGACCTGCGCCGCTACGCAGCGAGCCAAGGGGTTCGCCAGCCCGGTGAGGTCACGCCGGAACTGATGACCGCCTTCGCGCAGGACATGCGGTCCCGGCTTGAGGTGCCGACCATCAATGAGCGGCTTTCCAAGCTCCGGGCCATCTACAAGATTGCCGTGGGCAAGCATGTGTTGCCTTTTAACCCGGCCGCGAACACGCTGGGCTTCAAGGAAAGCAGTGTCAAGAAGCGGAAAAAGCGTCGTCTGCCCTTTGATGCGGGCGAACTGGCGACGCTATTCGGTTCAGAGGTCTTCACCGAACACAAGCGCTCGCAGGGGCAGTCGGGCGAGGCCAGCTACTGGATTCCCATCTTGATGTTCTACACCGGCGCGCGGCCAGAGGAGGTGGCGGGCCTTGCCCTGAGCGACCTCGCCAATGATGAAAAACTTGGCTGGTACCTGCGCATTGTCGACAGGCCGAGCGACGAGGACAGGGACCTGTTCGACGATGCCGAGGTGCCAGAGTCGCACCGGCGAACACTCAAGAACGCGGTCTCTATCCGTCGGGTGCCGGTGTCACGGGAACTGGTTGACCTTGGCCTCCTGCGATATGTTGATTGGCTGCGGTCCAAGGGGGAGACGGTCTTCTTCCCGACCTTACGCAAGGACTTCCATGGCAAGTTGTCGGGCTCCTTCTCCAAGTTCTTCGGTCGCTACAAGCGCAAGCTCGGCATCGACGACAGCCGCAAGGTTCTCTACTCGCTCCGCCACTGCATGAAGGACTTGCTCGAGGCGGCCGATGTTCCGACCAAGTACTTGCAGCGGGCGCTGGGGCACACCACCGGGGATGGCACTGTGACCGACGGCTATGGCTCCGACCTGCCATTCGACCGCCTGGTGAAGCATTTCGCGCGCATCAAGTTTCCTGCTATCCCTGCGCGTCCTTGGGAGCCGGGGCGCGGCTTCGTGGTTCTGAACGGTCAAGGGCGTCGGGGACGCAAGCCGTCGCCCAGGTCTGGCGTGCGAAAGTAGGCTGTTGAAGATGCCTGAGGATTGCAGCCGGCCCCTCTGATAGGCGGCCCCAAACGCTTGGAGGCGACGAGAGAAGAAGGACCAACCCGCCGGGTGGTCCTTCTCGAATTGCTCGAACGTCAGCGGCTTGATGCCTGCGTTGGTCTTAGTGGCCTTACATTGTTGAGCCAGGATTAGCTTGTTCCCTCCGCCGCGACTGAAGCAGGCTTGGCAATCTTGGCCGCCTCGAACGCGATGATGAGCAGCGTCCCGGTCGGCTTGCCTTCTCGAGAGAGGTAGTAGTCCGTCTTGAGCTTGCCAGTGACCTTGACGAAGTCGCCTTTGTCGAGCGTCGGCTTGTCCTCCTTCATCACCCGCACCGTGTACCACGTCGGCTCGTTGTCGACGCCCCGTTGGCTCTCTGCGAGCAGTTCGTCTGACAGCGCAGGTTGCTTCAGGCACAGCTCGCGCAGCGGCGCGAGTTCGTCGGCCGTGGCCACACCGGGCAGGACCCAGCCAGAGCGCTCACCCTCGTCGCCCAGCATGAAGCCGTAAGGCTCATGTTCCAGCGCGTCGAGGTAATGGCGAACCTCCTCGGACCACATGGGCAGCACGAAGCGGTGCTGGTGCGCGCCGACCTGGTGGGTGAACAGCGCGTAGCCGCTGCCTGTCGGTGAGGTGAACGCACTGGCCCGGTGGCCGACCTCATACACCTTTGACGACATCAGCAGCTTAAACATGCGGTGGTCAACATCACCGCACAGCATCCAGTGGCCGCGGAGCTGGTCAGCCACGCCTTGCTGTCCCGGCGGCATACCCGCTTGGACTTCTTCCGGCGACATGATGGTTGCGGGGAACAAACGGGCTCGCTGGCCGGTATGCCTTGATGGCGGATAGCTCAGGGTCTTCAGGGAATCCATTCTTTGGCCTCGTGTGCGCGGAATTGCGCTTCACGTGTAGCGACCGTCGCGCGCTACGCGAAGGCCCTGGCGGGTCAAGGAGCGCACGGGCCTATCTATCGAGAGACTGCGAAGGTCAACAGCGGACTGGTTGGCGCCGCCCAAGGACCATCGGATGCCGGCCGTCGCCAAGGCAGATAGTTGTCGTCGAGCCAGCCGAGTTCAGCGTGCTGCTGCCGCCCATCTGCCCGGTACTTCGGAAGCCAGACTGGAAGGTCCTGCACAATGACGCGCCCGACCAGTACCTCGCGCAACGCCTTGTGCGTAGGCCCCATGGGAACCTCCTTGGCCTTCCAGACTTCGTACTCGTCGGGCTGCTCGCCGACCTTGAGCCGACAGCGGCCGTCGTCCAGGCTGAGGGCGTCCTGGTCGCGCTTGAGTGCTGAAAGCGTCGCACTGACCCTATTGCGGATGCGAGGTGTTCGGCAGTAGACGACCACTCGACGCAGGACGGCGCCGACCGTGGTCGTGCGACCGATGCTGAGCACCTCAGCGCATAGCGATGCCGCCCGTTGTGAGCCGCGGGCGCTGCAGTCGACCTCGATGGCGGTCAGCCCCTCTGCTTCCAGTACCACAGCATCAGGGCGCAACGAAATCCGGCGTGCTTTGCCACGCACGGTAGCGGTCGCCACGAGCAGGCCCCCGCGCATTGGCGAGCCCGGATTGGCCCCCTCATTGAGCTTGGCGAGCAACTCGCGCTCGGTCAGCGCCTGCAGACCACGCTGCTCGGCGCAAAGCACCAGACACTGAGCCCAGAGCAGGTGCTCCGGGTTTGTCATGTCGCTCACCCGCCGAACCGAAGCCTGGGCCTCGATACCGCGCTCGGCCAGCCAGGCTGCGCCTCGGGCGGTGAGGCCATAGGTCGTCTGGAACCGTGCCGTCTTGTAGCGCCTCAGCAGGTTGGCCTTGACCATCCCTCGGACCGCGCGCTGGGCAGCCCCCAAGGCCGTCTTGAACGGCCGCTCGGGGTAACAGGCGACGGCAACATCGAGCGTGCGGATGACCCGGAATCGATTGGCCAGGGACAGCGCGATGGTCCAGCTGCGAGTCTGGAGCTCGTTGGTCGAGAGTTGACCCGACAGCCCCCGTTGAAGCGTGCCCCGGAGCTTCCTCGGCAGAGCGATGCTGCCGACGGTGGAAGGTCGAGATGTGCCACTGGGGCAGGCGGCGGCTGGCCTCTCGGCACTTCCCGTGGCAGGCAGGGTGTTACCCGCGTTACCCCGCTGCGGGACCATAGAGGATGGCCGACGAGTTGGGGGTGACCTACGGGTACATCAACCAGCTCCGTAGCGGCGTCCGCCTGGTGCGGCAAATCAGTGACGAGTTCGCCGTCAACTGCGCCCGCTATCTTGGCGTCCCTCCCGTGGTCGTCAAGATGATTGCCGGCCGAATTCCCATGAGCGACTTCGTGCACCCGCGCGAGCCGCTGGAGGACGCTGTGAACCGTGCCATGGCCCAAATGCTCGACGACCCGGTCGCCAGGCATGTGCTTCCGGCCGACATGTCGCAGCTGAGCCTGGAGGCCAAGCAGTCGCTCGTCGCGATGTACCTCGAGTGCTCCGGCCGTGACCTGCTCGGCGCCCGCCAACTCCCCGAGTTGGTTCGATGGCTACAGCGTGCAGCCACCATTCACGACGAATCGTGCGCGGAGGCCGTACGTGGTCACAGGGACCTGGCAGAAGTGGATTGAACCGGACCTGACGTACCGGGTGATTGAGGGGCGGGCTGCGGCTCGCCCCTTTCCTTTCTGAAGGCAATAAAAGTCGAGGCTAGACGTGCCAGCTGGGGCCGAACCGATGCTCCAGCGGGCACGAACGGGCGCAGCCGGTCGTCACGTGCTCTGCACACCGGCGTGGAGCATTCAATGCCCGAAACCAAACCCGTCCTCGACCTTAGGGACCTCGCAAGCCTTCTTGGCCGCAGCCCGGAGACCATCCGCAAGGACCTTCACCGCAACCCCGCCGCCGTCCCGCCGCGGCTGGTCATCACCGGCACCCGGCTACTGCGCTGGCGTGCAACGGACGTTCACGCGTGGCTGGCCCAGCGTGTCGAAGGAGCCCGCCATGTCTGAGCAGGCTCTGAAGAATCCGTTCTCCAGCCCGCTGAACATCGCTCACATGCTGCGCCATCCGCCGCCACCACTGGACCACGTGTTGCCCGGGCTGCTGGCTGAAACGGTGGGGTTGGTTGTCGGCCCCGGTGCGGTCAGCAAAACCATGTTGGCCCTTCAGATGGCGATTGCCATGGCCACCGGCACGCCTTTGCTGGGCGGCCTTGTAGGCGGCGCTGGTCCCCGCAGCGCTGAGCCTGCGCGGGTGGTCCTGGTGCTGGCCGAGGAATCGGCGCACGTGGTCTGGCACCGCCTGCACGCCATCGCCAGCGTCCAGTTGGCTGCCACCGACATTGACCCTCACCACGCGGCCGACCTACTGAGCCAGAACCTGGTCATCCATGCTCTGGCTGGCGGGGACCAGGTGAACCTGCTGGGTGACTGCTGGGAGAAGACGCCAGCCGGCGAGATGCTGCGACGCGCGTGCGAAGGCGCCCGTCTGGTCATCCTCGACCCCATCCGCGACTTCCACAACGCCGACGAGAACGATGCCACCGCCATGAAGAGTCTGGCTCGTCATATCGCGAGCTATGCCTACTCGACGCACGCGGCGTGGCTGCTGGTCCACCACACCAACCGTGCTGCGGCGCTGCAGGACTATGGGGGCTCGGCAGATGCCGCGCGAGGCTCGACAGCGCTGCCGAACGCCGTACGTTGGCAACTCAACCTCAGTCGGCCCACGCGCGCAACCGCCAAGCAGTTCGGCATCGCCAAGGAGCAACTGCACCGCCACGTACTCCTGGACATCCCGAAGGCCAACTACGTCGCCACGACCGACACCATGGTGCTGACGCGCGGTCCACATGGCGTGCTGATGCTCTTCGAGGAGGCGGCATGACCCGCGCCGCAATGAAGAATGCCTCGGTGCCGCCGAGGGTGGTGCGACTGTCGCACCCGTTCGGTCTCTGCCAGCTGTTTCGACCGCTGGCCAAGGACGGGTCGCCACGGCCCGTATTGAACGAAACCTATCAGTACGGTGAATTGAGCCTTCGCTTCAGCGCCCGAGAAGCACTGGGGGTGCCAGAGCAAACGCTGCTGCTGGCTCTGCTGGAGCTGGCTCAGGAGCAGCATCGGCGGCGCCCTTCGGAACACCGTCTGGACCAGGCCGACCGCAGCGAAGTAGGCTCTCTGCTGTGGGCATCCCTGCACGTCCAGGCCGAGACCGAGGCAGCTCAGGACCTGCCGCCCACGCTGAGGCTGGCGTGCTCATGGAGCGAACTGCACCGCCGTTGCGGCGCTGCGAGCGTGGGCGGCTCCGCGAACGACGCTCGTCGCGAGTCCCTGACGCGCCTCTGCGAGGTCACAGTCTGGGAACGTGACGGCGTCACGCACAAGTTGCGCTCGTGCCGCTTGGTCAGTTGGCTGGTCGGCGACAACCAGCGCGTTCATGTGGCCCTGAACCACCGCCTCGCCGCAGCCTTGCTGTCGCCGGGGTATGCACAGGTGCTCTTGTCGGAGCGGTTGAGCCTGCCGTCGCACACAGCGATGCTGGTGCACGCGTTTCTGTCGACTTGCCTCGGTCAGGGTAAGTCGATGTCCATCGGGTACGAGACCTTGGTGGAAAGGCTGTGGCCGTCAGGCGGGACCCCGGTTCCGGCGAGAAGGCGCAACCGCCGCCTCAGCGACGTCAGGTCGGCAGTGGCCGCCATCGGCCGCTTGGAAAACTGGAAGGTTGAGCTGGCGTCGACCGTAGCGGAGGTGACCCGGATGAAGTCGAGCGCCTGCGCGTCGAATGGCATGCCGACTGCCGGCGCGGAGCCCACGGAGCTGCGCGCACCGACGCCAGCCGCACGCGAAATGACGAGGCCCAGTCTTTTCGCGCTGCATTCCTCGTCATATGGCGAGCAGCCGTTCTGGCAAAAGCTGAGCACCGACAACGGTTTGCCGCGAAATGACGAGGCTCGTACTACCTTGTAATAGACAGAAGTGTGGGCCCTGGCAGGGCGCGGCCAATGGCCCGCTCCCTGCCTTTGCCGGAGTGCTTCGAGCCCTGGCGAGGGCGGCTGCCTTAACCACCAACCCGCTGCCCCTGGAAATGGTCGGCACCCCCATCTTGCCGCGCGGCAAGACGCCGACCGATGGCCCTTGCCAGGATGACCGTCGTTACCCTGGTTACCGCCATCCATGCACAGAGACAGCGGGCAACCCGATGGCTGCGCCCTTCACCGAATCTGCCGCTGCGCGGCTTTGTGCATGGGCACTCAGATGGCCTACCTGGCCGAGGACTGAAGTGACAGCGCCAGTTTCGCGACTGGAAACCGTGCAAGGGACACACGTTGGTGTCCCCGAAACGCCCTTGCAGTGGCTGGGCAATCGCCTCTCACTGAAATCTTGCCGCACGGCAAGACCGGCGTTGCCAAGTTTGATGCGCTGAAGAAATGGGCGGGACAGCCGATGCTGTCCCGCCCGAAGTACGCCGCTGCGCGGCTACGGCAGCGGAGAGTGGATGACCTCTGTGCCAGCGGAAGACGCTCCGGCGGGTCGCGTATGCATGGCGCGCTGATAGGTCTCCATCAGCAGCACCGCATTCACACCCCTGGCCGAGACCATCACACGGATGTGTGTCGGCTGTCTTTGGCCGACGGGCGGCATGACGGCGTGCGGAGCCATCAACTTCATTCCACCCAGGACCATGCCGAACACCGCCTCCTCGGCTGATACAGCCTTGGGAGTCGCGCTTTTCATCAGGTCCTTCGGCCGACCGAACAGGCCACCACCAGCCAAGAACGTCAGTCCGGTGGTGGACATCGGGGACTCGACCAGCATGAGCAATCGGTCCTGCTCGATGGCCTCGCGCAGCCAATCCATCGCGCCAAGCTCCCACATCGGGACGACCCAACGCCACTGGACGTCACCAATCTGCGTGACGAGCACGCACATCGGCAGTCCACGGTCGAGCTCTATGACCATGAACCGCATCGGCTGCGGCCCGCTCTGGCTGGCCATCAGCTCGATGTCCTCGTCACTCAACACCGCGTGCAGCGCCCACCCTCGGGCGCGTAGGCTCGGGTACTGCTCCGCTGCCGTGGGGGCCACGTCCTCGGGGGAAAGCAGGGCCGCCGGACGAGCGCGATGGCAGTTGCCGTACAGCTCGTTGAGAAATTGCGGATGGGCCGCTGAATGGCCAGTGCCTTGTCGCATAAGCGCTCCAAAAAAGTTGTCCTGTGGAGCGACGTGTAGCGACCGAAATGCCGCCCCACGAACAGAGGATGTCCATGAAACGAGATGGCGCGCATCTGCGTTACATTTGCGGTACTCAACCGCGTGGACGCTTCCATGGAACGAAAGACAGAAACCCTCAACCTCCGGGTCTCGCCGGAGTTGAAGGAGCTGATTCGATTGGCGGCGGACCGAGAACACCGGACCCTGGCCAACTTCATTGAGGTGCTGGTCCGCAAACACTGCGATGAACAGGACATCCAGGTCCAGCTAAAGCAGCCACAGAGCCGCTGAGCGACCAACACAGGGAGGAGAACAGTGGACGTCTTTGAATTCCGAGAACACCTCGTCGGCGAGTACGAGCAGTTCACCCGCAGCTTCACACGCATCCGGTCCGATGACATTCGGGCCTTCGTCGACCGCGAGTACGACAGCCAGCGCTACTGGCCAGAGCCGCTCATCCAAATCAACCCGAACTACCGTTCGGGGGGCACGGTCGATGAGCTGGTCCAAGCCGGCCAGCTGAGCCCCGAGTGCTCGGACATCTTCCGTCTTGGCAAGTCGGCCAGTTCGGCCGGGGTGACACTGCCGTTGCACAAGCACCAGGCCGAGGCCATCAGCTTGGCTTTGGCCGGTGAGAGCTACGTCCTCACCACCGGCACGGGCTCCGGCAAGTCCCTCAGCTATTTCATCCCCGTCGTCGACGCCTGCCTCAAGGCCAAGAAGGCCGACCCCACGCCGCGCACGCGCGCCATCGTCATCTACCCGATGAACGCGCTAGCCAACTCCCAGCTGGAGGAGCTGAAGAAGTTCCTGGGCTCTGACCCAGCGACCCGCGCTGTGAGCTTCGGCCGTTATACCGGGCAGGAATCGGACGAAGAGCGGCAAGCCATGGCGGCCAATCCGCCGGACATCCTGCTGACCAACTTCATGATGCTCGAGCTGCTGATGACCCGGCAGAACGACATCGACAAGGCGGTGATGCGCAACGCCAAGGGCTTGCGCTTCCTGGTGCTGGACGAGCTTCATACCTACCGTGGTCGCCAGGGCGCCGACGTCGCGCTGCTGGTGCGCCGCGTGCGCGAAGCGCTGGCCGACGAGCTCATCTGCATCGGCACCTCGGCCACCATGGCGTCCGAGGGCAGCCAGATGGAACGCAACGCCGTCGTCGCACGAGTGGCTCGCCGGCTGTTCGGCACCGCCATCGCCGACCGCAACGTCATCACCGAGACCCTGCGGCGCACGACGCCCGAAAGCCAGACGCTCGAATCCATCCGCAGCAGCCTCGGCCCCGCCATCCGGTCCGGCGTTCCCGCCGACCTTGGCTTTGAGGCCCTGGCTGCCCACCCGATGTCGGTCTGGGTCGAATTGACGCTGGGCCTGACCTACGAAGACGACAAGCCACGGCGCGCACGTCCTCGCACCCTGGCCGACGCCGCCAAGCTGCTGCACGATGCCTCCGGCGAGCCTATCGAGACTTGCCTGGCCTACCTGCAGCAGTTCATGTTGCGGGCCTACGCCGTCACCGATGCCGCCGGCAAGAGCCTGTTCGCGTTCAAGCTCCACCAGTTCATCGCTGGCGGTGGCAAGGTCTTCACAACCTTGGAAGCGCCGGGACATCGTGCCATCACGCTCGACGGTCAGCAGTTCGTCTCGGGCGATGACGAGCGGCAGCGCCGCTACTACCACGTGCACTTCTGCCGCGACTGCGGCCAGGAGTACATCCCGGTTTGGGATACAGACGGCCACGAGGGCCGGACGTTTAACGTTCGCAGCATCGAAGAACGGCAGCACGACGACGAGCAGGTCAAGTTCGGCTTCCTGATGCCGGATGGTCGAGGCCTTTGGGACCCCGAATCACTGGAACGCTATCCGGAGTCCTGGCTCGAGGAACGGGCCGATGGCGAGTGGCGCATTAAGTCTGGCCAACGAAAGTTCCTTCCCCAGTCGTTGAAGGTGCGACCTGATGGCGTTGTCAGCACCGACAGCGGCCTGCCAAGCTGGTTCATTCCGGGCGCCTTCCGCTTCTGCCTGGCCTGTGGCGTGTCGCACACGACGTCCGGCAAGGACGCCCTGCGCCTGACGTCGCTTTCTGGCGAGGGTCGCAGCTCGGCGACGACGATGCTGACGTTGTCGGCCCTGCGCTACCTGTACGAGCAGGACCAGGAGTTGTCGTCCGATGCCAAAAAAGTGCTTGGCTTCTCCGACAACCGGCAGGACGCCGCGCTGCAAGCCGGGCACTTCAACGACTTCCTGCAGGTGCTGCTGACCCGGTCGGCACTGCTGTCGGCGGTGCGCAAGGCCGGCGGCAAGGCACTGTCCGAGCGTGAGGTCGCCAACGCGGTCTTCGAATCACTCGGGTTCCACCGCGATGACCCCGCCGTGCGTGCCGAGTACATGCAGCAGCCGGAGGTCAAGGGCAACACCCGACGGCAGGTCCAGGAGGCCATGCGCGGCATCCTGGGCTACCGCAGCTACTTTGACTTGCGCCGTGGCTGGCGATTCAACAACCCCAACCTCGAACAGCTCGGGCTGATTCGCATCGGCTACCAAGACATCGACGACCTCGCCGCCGACGCCGCCGAATGGGCCCAGGCCCCGCAGGTGCTCCAGGCGGCCAGCCCCGCCGAGCGCGCGAAGGTGTTGCGCGAGCTGTTCGACTTCATGCGCCAGGGCCTGTGCATCGCCACGCGCTACCTCGACCGCACAGAACTCGAGCAGCTTCGCACCCAGAGTTACGCCAACCTGTGCGAGCCCTGGGGCTTCACCGAAGACGAACGCCCAGTGCCGTCCCGTTGGTTCGCCACTTCGCGACCGCGCGAAGAGTCTGACCGTCGCGGTCGTCGGGTGGTGGTCGAAGACTTCCTGGTCATTGGCTCCAGCCGCTCCCGCCTGGGCAAGCTGCTACGCCAGGGCAGCACCTGGGGCGGTGGCAACCCCTATTACAAGCACATCAACGACCAGACCTATCCGGATGTCATCCAGGCGCTGCTGCAGGCCGCCGAGTCCTACGGCATGGTCAAGCACGAGGAGACGGATTTCGGTGTGCTGGGGTGGCAGCTGAACGGCACCGCGTTGCAGTGGGAGCTCGGCTCTGGCGAGAGCAAGCGTCAGGCCGAAGACAACGCCTTCTTCCGCAGCCTGTACCTGAACATCGCCGGCCTGCTCGACAGCCCCGTGCACCAACTCTTCGAGTTCGAAGCCCGCGAGCACACGGCCCAGGTCGAGCAGGAAGACCGGATGGAGCGCGAAGCTCGCTTCCGTTTCACCGACAAGGACCGTGCCGAGTGGCGCGGCAAGAACGGCGTCGAACTCGAGTGGCTGCCGGTGCTGTTCTGCTCCCCGACGATGGAGCTCGGCGTCGACATCTCGTCGCTGAACACCGTCTACATGCGCAACGTGCCACCTACGCCGGCCAACTACGCTCAACGCAGTGGTCGTGCGGGGCGTGCTGGCCAGCCGGCGTTGGTCATTACCTACTGCGCCTCGCAGAGCCCGCACGACCAGTACTACTTCCGCGACCCTGTCCGCATGGTGCACGGACAGGTGAACGCCCCGACGCTGGACCTGGCCAACCTGGAGTTGGTCAAGAGCCACATGCACGCCATCTGGCTTGCCGAGACCGGCAAGCGTTTGGGCAACAGCGTGCGCGACCTGCTGGACATGAATCAGCCTGAAGTGCTGCCGGTGACCGAAGAGATGGCGTCGGACCTGGACAAGCCGGAAGCGAAGAAGCGCGCGCATCAGCGTGGCCTGAAGGTGCTGGGCATGTTGACGAACGAGCTGACGCCCACGAACGCGCCTTGGTACACAGACAAGTGGGCCGAAGCGGTGTTCCAACGGGCGTACCAAGAGTTCGACGGTGCCCTGCAGCGCTGGCGCGACCTGTACCGCGCCACGGCACAGGCCATCGAGCTGAACTTCAAAATCGAGAACAACCCCGCCGCCAGCGAACGCGAGCGTCGTGAGGCCCAGCAGCGTCACAACGAAGCCCGCAAGCAGCGTGACCTGCTGCTGGCAGGCGACAGCGCCTTCAACAGCGACTTTTACACCTACCGTTACCTCGCCAGCCAAGGCTTCCTGCCGGGCTACAACTTCCCGCGCCTGCCGTTGCTGGCCTACCTGCCGGCTCGGCGTGGCTCCATTGGCCGTGAGAGCTTCCTGTCACGGCCGCGCTTCCTGGCGCTCGGTGAGTTTGGCCCCTACAGCCTCATCTATCACGAGGGCAGCCAGTACCGCGTGACCAAGGCTTTGCTGACCATCACCGGGTCAGACCAGGTCAGCGAAGGCGCTCGCCTGCCCACTGAAATCGCCCGCCTGTGCCCCGCGTGCGGCTACGGCCACTTCCGCTCACAGCGCGACTCGGACCGCTGCATTTCCTGCGGGGCGTCACTGTCCTGTGCTCAGGAAATCAAGAACCTGTACCGCATCGAGAACGTCTCCACCAAGCGCGCCGAGCGCATCACCGCCAACGAGGAAGAGCGGGTACGCCAGGGCTACGAGATGCAGACCACGTTGCAGTTCGCCGAGGCCGAAGGCAAGCTGCAAATGGTCACGACGGTCGTCGAGGATGACGAAGGCCCGCTGCTCGAGATGCAGTACGGCCCGGCCGCAACGGTCTGGCGCATGAACTTCGGCTGGCGCCGCCGAAAAGAGAAGGCCATCCAGGGGTTCATGATGAACCCGGTCACAGGCCACTGGGTTGGTGGCGTCGACGACGGCAACGGCGAGAAAGAGGCCGAGGGCGAGGCCCCGCCGGACAAAACACCGCCGCAGCGAATCGTTCCTTACGTCGAGGACCGCCGGAACATCCTCATCGTGCGCCCGCACTACCGCCTGGGCGAACTCGCGGCTGAAACGCTGACCACGCTGCAGTACGCGCTCAAACGCGGCATCGAGGCGGTCTACCAGCTCGAAGAGAGCGAGCTGATGGCCGAGCCCTTGCCCACGCGCGACAACCGCCAGTCCATTCTGCTGTTCGAGGCGGCCGAGGGTGGCGCTGGCGTGCTGACGCGTCTGGCCACCGAGCCCGACGCTTTGGCTGCGGTGGCTGCCAAGGCCTTGGAGGTGCTGCACTTCCTGCCGCCTCCAGCCGGCCAGCCGTGGGCCCGCAAGACCTTGACCGAAGAGCTCGACCACGATGGCAAGCCCTTGTGTGAGGCCGGCTGCTACCGCTGCCTGCTCTCGTACTACAACCAGCCTGACCACACGCTCATCGACCGCAAGGACAAGGATGCCGGCGGGCTGCTGCTCGACATCCTCTGCCGCCTGGCGGCTGCCCGGGCTCACCAGGGCACGCAAGGTCGCGGGCCGCAAGAGCACGACGCCGAGCTCGCCCGCACCGCAGGCAGCACGCTGGAGCAGGCCTGGCTGGACCACGTCAATGCGCACGGCTACCGCAAGCCTGACCGCGGGCAGCACACGGTCAGCGGCGCCAACGCCTGTGCCGACTTCTTCTACGACGACCTGAATCTCGCTGTCTTCATCGACGGACCTCATCACGAGACCGACACCCAGCGGGCTGCGGACGCCACCATCGACCGAGTCCTCGACGAACTGGGCTATCTGGTGGTGCGCTTCCCCAAGGAGCAGGCTCGCTGGCCCGACATTTTTAAGAACAACGCCGACCTATTTGGTCCAGGCAAGGCCTGATACGACATGAATGCTCCGACGCCGGAATTCCTACCGGGCAGCCTGGTTGCGGCCCGTGGCCGCGAGTGGATAGTCCTGCCCGAGTCCGACACGCAGACCCTGCGCCTGCGCCCCCTGGGCGGCGGTGAGCGCGACGAGACGCTCATCTACTTGCCCCTGGAACGCCAGCCGGTCCAGCCGGCCACGTTCCCCTGGCCCTCGGCGGCCCAGGCGCGTAACCACTCGGCGAGCCAGTTGCTCCTGGATGCACTGCAGCTCAAGCTGCGCAGCGGCGCTGGCCCATTCCGCAGCTTCGGCAACATTGCCGTCGAGCCACGTGCCTACCAGCTGGTGCCGCTGTTGATGGCGTTGAAGCAGCCGACGGTGCGCCTGCTGATTGCGGACGACGTCGGTATCGGCAAGACCATCGAAGGTGCGCTCATCGCACGCGAGCTGCTCGACCGTGGCGAGGTCCACCGCATGACCGTGCTGTGCCCGCCGCACCTATGCGAGCAGTGGCAACGCGAGTTGGCCGAGCGCTTTCACATCCCCGCCGTGGTGGTGCGCTCCAACACCGCCGACCGCCTGGAGCGGGACCTGCTGCCCGGCACTTCGGTGTTCCACGCCCATCCCTACACGGTAGTCAGCCTGGACTACATCAAGTCCGAGCGCCGTCGTGAAGCCTTCCAGCGCTTCTGCCCCGAGTTCGTCATCGTCGACGAGGCCCATACCTGCACCCAAGCCGGCCAGGGCCGTCAGCAGCGCTACCAACTGCTCAAGGGCCTGGCAGCCGACCCAGCGCGTCACTTGGTGATGCTCACCGCCACGCCGCACAGCGGCGACGAAGAGGCCTTCTTCAACTTGCTGGGCCTGCTGCGGGCAGACTTCACCCAGCTGAAGGACCTGCCCGCCGGCCAACGAAGCGACCTGCGCGAAGACCTTTCGCGGCACTTCGTCCAGCGCCGCCGGCCCGACATCGCTGAGTGGCAAGACACCTCGATGTTCCCGGACCGCAAGTCCGCCGAAATCACCTACAAGCTCACTGGTGCTTGGGGTCAGCTCTTCAACGACGTGCTCGCCTACGCCCGCGAGCTGGTCGAGCGCTCTGAAGGCCAAGGCCTGCGCGAGCAGCGCATGAACTGGTGGGCCGCGCTGGCCTTGCTGCGCTGCATCTCGTCATCCCCCGCGGCGGCCGTCAACGCACTGCGAACCCGGCTGCAAGGCGCACTCGGTGAGGCCGAAGGCGCCGCAGCCACGTCGCTGGAGGAGTTCGAGGCTCAGGCCAGCGACCGCGTGCTGGACGGTACCGACGATGCGCTATCCACCGATGACATCGAGCCCGGCGCTCAGACCGAAGACAGCCAGCGGCTGCAAGCGCTGATGACCAGCGCTGCGGCGCTGGCCGGCCAGCAGAATGACCCCAAGCTCGCCAAGCTGCAGGAGCACGTCGGGCTGCTAATGAAGGACGGCTTCCAGCCCGTCGTCTTCTGCCGCTACATCGCCACCGCGCACTACCTGGCTGCGGCCCTGCAGGAGAAGTTCAAGTCCGCCACCGTCAAGGCCGTGACCGGCGAACTGACGCCCGACGAGCGGGAGGCCGCGGTCGACCAACTGGGTGAGAGCGAATCCCGAGTCCTGGTCGCCACGGACTGCCTGTCCGAGGGTATCAACCTGCAGGGCCTGTTCACCGCTGTCGTCCACTACGACCTTAGTTGGAACCCGACCCGACACGAACAGCGCGAAGGCCGCGTGGACCGTTTTGGGCAGAAGGCACGCGAGGTTCGCAGCACCATGTTGTACGGTGAGGACAACCCTGTCGACGGCGCCGTCCTGCAGGTCATCCTGCGCAAGGCCGAGAGCATCCGAAAGGAGCTGGGCGTGCTGGTGCCCATGCCCGACAACGAGGGCAAGCTCACGCAGGCGCTGATGAATGCAGTGCTGCTCCGCAGAGGCCATCTCAACGCCCAATCGCAGCTGGACCTGTTCGGCGAGCCGGCCAAGGAAATCGACCTAGCCTGGCAGAGCGCCAAGGAGAAGGCCAAGCAGAACCGCAGCATCTTTGCCCAGCGCCGCCTGAAGCCCGAAGACGTACTGCCCGAGTGGCGCAAGTCTGCCGCCGTGCTGGGTGGCGAAGCGGAAGTTGAACGTTTCGTCAGCCGTGCCGCATCTCAGCTTGGTGCACCGCTGCAACCGGTGAAGCAGCACTTCAAGCTGCTGACCGAGCACCTGCCGGCTGCGGTGCGCGAGCGCCTCGCAGCTGAAGGCCTTGCCTACACCCTGCGCATCGACTTCCACCAGCCCGCCGCCCAGGGCGCCAGCTTCGTTCACCGCACGCATCCGCTGGTGTCGGTGCTGGCCGATACGCTTCTGGAGCAGGCATTGGACGACGCCAACGCCGCCGTGGATGACGCCGCCGTCGCACGCGCCGGCGCCGCCTTCGTGCGGGGTGTGTCGCTCAAGACCACGGTGCTGCTGCTGCGCATCCGCCATCAGCTCACCGTCACACATGGCAGCCAGACGCGCTTGCTGATGTGCGAGGAAGCCGTCGCCGTTGCCGCCAGCGGCTCCGAGCCCTTTGCCGAACTCGCCCCCGACATGACCCGCCAACTGCTGGGCGCCGAAGCCACCCGCAACATGCCCGCGCCGCTGCGCGACCGCCAACTGCAGACGGCCCTCGACGCCTTGCCCGGCTGGCAGCCGCAGCTGGAAGCCATGGCCAAGGCACGTGCCCAAGCGCTGTTGGCCGACCACCGCCGCGTGCGCGAGGCCGCCGAAGGTCGCGGCAGCTACCAGGTCACCGCCAGCCTGCCCGTCGACGTGATGGGCCTGTACGTGCTCCTGCCCGATGCAGCCGCCACCAACGCCATGGGAGCCTGACGCCATGGCGAAGAAGCCTCTCCACCAGCTCGCCTACCGCGCCATCCGCATCGAAGGCGGCCTGCTCCCCGCTGAGGAACTGACGCGCTTGACCCTCCTGGCCGACCCGAAGGCCAGCGAGCAGACCGAGCCGCAGTACCGCATCGCCAAGGGCCTGAAGTTGCGCGACGAAATGGCCCGCGACTTCAAGATTGCGCTCACCCTCTGGCAAGACTTCCAGGCACTGCGCCGCCGGCAGGATGTGCTGGCGCATGAGGTCACCGTGCGCGAATGGCTGCTGCCGCTGCTGCGCGATGTGCTGCACTTCCATGACGCCGCACGCTGCCCGGCCATTCAGCATGCTGGTCACCAGTACGCCATCGGCCACGCCGGCAATGGTGGCCGCGTGCCGCTGGTCTTTGCCGGATTCGACCAACCGCTGGACGGCGCCGCCGAACGCTTTGGCGAGACCAACCCCGACACCGGCAAGACCCGCCGCCGAAGCCCCTTCATGCTGGCGCAGGAAGCGCTCAACGCCAGTGACAGCTCGCTGTGGGCCATCGTCAGCAACGGTCTGACCCTGCGCATCCTGCGCGACAACGCCAGCCTCACGCGCCCGGCCTACATCGAGGTTGACCTCGAAGCCCTGTTCACCGAAGAGCTGCTGGCCGACTTCAGCGCTTTCTGGTTGCTGGCTCATGCCTCGCGCTTCGGTACGGCCGACACGCCGCCCACCGACTGCCCGTGGGAGCGCTGGCGCGCCGCAGGCCAGCAGGCCGGTGTCACCGTGCGCGGCAAGCTGCGCTACCAGGTGGCCGAGGCGCTGCGGGCCCTGGGCACCGGCTTCCTCTCGCACCCGGCCAACGGCGCCTTGCGCGCCGCGCTGCAGAGCACCCAGGACGGCTACGACCGCCAAGCCTTCTTCGAGGAACTGCTGCGCCTGGTCTACCGCTTCATCTTCCTGGCCACCGTGGAAGACCGGCGCGACCGGGCCACCGGCGAGCGCCTGGTCTTCGTTCCCGATGCCAGTGACGAGGCCAAGGCTCGCTACCTGGCCGGCTACTCGCTCACCTGGTTGCGCGACCGCGCCGTGCGCCGCAGCCAGCACGACCGCCATGCCGACCTTTGGCAGGCGCTGACCATCACCTTTGGCGCGTTGGCCCACGGTCAGCCAGCTCTGGGGCTTCCCGCCCTGGGTGGCCTGTTCGATGTCGACCAGTGCCCGCGCCTGGATGCCGCTCAGCTCGACAACCGCCACCTGCTCGCCGCCGTGTTCCAGCTCGGCTGGTTCCGAGCCGATGGCGGCCTCTCCCGTGTCAACTACCGCGACATGGGCCCCGAGGAGCTGGGCAGCGTCTACGAGAGCCTGCTGGAGCTGGTGCCCGACCTGCAGGGCCTGGCATCGCCCACCACTGCTCGTCTGGCCTTCGTCGGTGACGACGAGACCGATGCCAGCACCAAGGGCAACACCCGCAAGCTCACCGGCAGCTACTACACGCCCGACAGCCTGGTGCAGGAGCTCATCAAGAGCGCGCTGGAGCCCGTCATCGCGCAGACGGTGAAGGCCAACCCCCAGCGTCCGGTGGAGGCGCTGCTCGCACTGACCGTGTGCGACCCCGCCTGCGGCAGCGGCCACTTCCTGCTGTCGGCTGCGCGGCGCCTGGCCGACGAGGTCGCGCTGCACCGTGCGGCTGCTGAGCGAGAAGGTGGGGCCCCGACGCCATCGGACTACCGCCATGCGCTGCGCGACGTGGTAGGCCGCTGCATCTTCGGCGTGGACAAAAACCCCATGGCCATCCAGCTGGCCAAGACGGCGCTGTGGCTGGAGGCCTACTCGCCCGACCGGCCGCTGAGCTTCGTCGACCACCACCTGCGCGTGGGCGATGCGCTGCTGGGCGTGCTGGACCCCAAGGTGCTGGAGGACGGCATCCCTGATGAGGCCTACACCGCGCTCTCGGGCGACGACAAGGCCGTGGCCAGCGCCTTGAAGAAGCAGAACAAGGCCGACCTGAAGAGCTGGCGCCAGATTGCCGGCGGCGACCTGCTGACCCAGGCCGGCCTCGCCGCACAGGCCGTCAGCGTCGAGACCCTTGACGACGACACGCCCGAGCACCTTGCCGCCAAGCGCCAAGCTTGGACCACAGCGCAAGCCGAAGGGCAGCGCAGCAGCTTCGCGAGGCTCGCCGATACGTACGTGGCCGCCTTTCTGGCGCCCAAGCTGGCCGGGGCTGGCGACACGGTCCCGCTATCGGGCTACTTGTGGGGCGTGCTGAGCGGCCAGGCACCCAAGGCCGAGGTGGAGGATGCCGCCCAGGCCCTGTGCCGCCAGCACAGCGTCTTCCACTGGTGGCTGGCCTTCCCGCAGGTGGCGGCGAAGGGCGGCTTCAGCGTGATGCTGGGTAACCCACCCTGGGAGCGCATCAAGCTGCAGGAGGAGGAGTTCTTTGCCACGCGAAGCCCGCTGGTGGCCATGGCCAAGAACAAGGCCGAGCGCGCCCAGCGCATCGAGTGGCTGCGTGAGGGCGTGCTGCTGCATCGCGTGAATCCGGACCTGGAGCGCGCTGAGGGACTGACGCCGCCCAACCGGGCCGAGATGGCGTTGTATGGAAGTTTCATCGCCTCGCGGCGCGGTGCCGAGGCGGCCAGCCTCTACGCGCACGACAGCCGACGCTACCCGCTCACTGGCGTGGGCGACGTCAACACCTACGCTCTGTTTGCGGAAACCTTTCTGCAGTGCACCGCCCCGAACGGGCGAGCGGGCTATATCGTGCCGACGGGCATCGCGACCGATGACTCGACAAAGTACTACTTCGATGCAATCTCGCAGGGCCGCTTGGTCAGCCTGTTGGACTTGCGAACTGGCCCAGGGCTGTTCTCCGAAATCGGGCACCAGCGATTTAAGTTCTGCCTCCTGACTTTGGGTGCCGCGCCAGCAGCGGACTTTGCCTTCTTCGCACTGCAGGTGGACGAACTGGCTGACCACCGCCGCCACTTCCAGCTGACGCCGGAAGAATTCGTCCTCATCAACCCAAACACCCGTACCTGCCCGGTGTTCCGAAGCGAGCGCGACGCTGAGCTCGCCAAAAAGCTCTACCGCTCCGCGCCTGTGCTCATCGCTGATACGCAAGTCGACGGCGATGGCAGGCAACTCCGGCCCGAGGCGAATCCTTGGGGCATCCGCTTCCAGACGATGTTCCACATGTCTGGGGACAGCGGCCTGTTCGCCGACGCCCCCGCCGCTCCAAATCTGCCTATGCGCCTCCCGCTTTACGAGGCGAAGATGATTCATCAGTTCGACCATCGCTGGGCGACTTATGTCGATGCCGCCAGCGGTACGGCGGGCGAAGTTGAAACCGACGATGTCAGTGACACGCAGAAAGCGGACCCCACCCGCTCAGTGCGCCCGCGCTACTGGGTGGAGGAACGTGAGGTACTGGCCCGCATCGCGCGCGTCCCTACACGGGTAGCCCGTGCCTGGCTGGTCCTGCACGCCGCGCGAGATACCGGGGATGCAGTCTCCCTGGATACTGCTCTGGTTGACCTGCTGCTCCCACTGGCCCAGTGGGTGGCCGGCGAGATATTCCACCGCACGGCCGGACCGGAACCTGCAGTAGTTGGATGGACACCGACACAGGCCCACCCCCACATCGCCCGCACGGAAGAGCAACTCAAGGCTCGGTTCCCTCGCCTGAACGAAGTGCTCCGCGGCGAGGGTCTGACAACCAAGAAGGCGCTGGCCGATTTCCCCAAGTGGGCCGCTCAGGACCAGAGTGCGCGACTGGTCGACAGCGAACTCGCGGCCCTTGCCGAGACCCTGCGCACGAGTGCATTGGCGGAGGCGCTGCGTGTTCTTCTGGACCTCTGGATGGACACCCGTAGTCCACGGTGGCTGATGGGCTGGCGAGACATCTGTCGCAGCACCGACGAGCGCACCGTGATTGCATCAGTTGTGCCTCGGGCCGGTGTCGGGCACACGATGCCGTTGTTGTTTGTTGAGCAGCCGCCAGCCCTCAGCGCTGCGCTATTGGGCAACTTGTGCTCTCTGGTTTTCGACTACGTTGCGCGAACCAAGGTCGGCGGCACTCACCTGACATACGGCTATCTGAAGCAGTTGCCTGTGCTTCCACCTGACCGCTATTCCCAGGCAGACCTTGCCTTCATCGTCCCGCGTGTATTGGAACTCACCTACACCGCGCAGGATTTGGATGCCTGGGGCCAAGACCTCGCCGCCTACGACCCCCGACCAGCCCCCGAGCATGGCCGCCCCTTCGGCTGGGACAGCGTACGTCGAGCCCGACTGCGTTCCGAGTTGGACGTCTACTTCGCGGGCCTCTATGGCCTCAGCCACGAGGAACAGTGCTTCATCCTCGACCCGAAGGATGTCGTAGGCGACGACTACCCAACCGAAACTTTTCGCGTTCTCAAGAAGAACGAAATTGACGCCTTTGGTGAGTACCGGACCCGTCGATTGGTTCTGGAGGCGTGGGACAGGTTGTCGTCAAGTGCCCTTCCTCAGCGGACGGCTGCCCCGCCAAGTGCAAAGTACTCGGCGCAATCCATGATTCGCGACGACGACGAAGCATGGCTGGCTGGTCTGGTCGTAGAGCTTCTGACTTCAGCCGAAGACGGCTGCACGGTGGATGAACTGCAGAACCTAGTCATTCGTTCGGCGCATGCAAGCCTACAACTCGGCACGGCAGAAGTCGTGCCGCTGACGAGCAGCGTGGATGCCCCCAAGCTCACACGTGCGCAACACCTTCTCGACCGAATCAGACCCATCGTCGAGCGGCTGGAAGGCTATGGCGCCGTCAGCAGGCGGGTCCAAGGGGCCGCATCGCGGTTCCGTCGGACAGCGACGGAACTCCCCTCAGACATTGCGCGGACACCGGGTCAAGCCGACATCGCGCGCTTACTGCACCTGGCCGAAAGCCGGCGGCAGAAGCAGTCCGCCGATGTGGAAGCGACATCGACTCCGGCGTTGCAAAAGGCGCGCGGCGTGGGCTAACGGGAGGCAGGTATATGGCGGATTGGCTGCAAGCGTTTCCTCGAGTTCGACCGACGCCCCGGCTGTGGGTCGAAACCGTATGGCTACTGGAATCTCGCGAGCCCCTAGTGGTGACGCGCACCATTCCGCTCAAGCAGGGTCTGAACATCGTCTGGGCCAAGGAGTCCAGCACAGTTGCGCGCCCAGGCTTGCGAAATGCAGGTCACGGCGTCGGAAAGACATCGCTATGCCTTCTATTGCGCCACATCCTTGGTGACGACACATCAGCCGTGGGTGCTCTGAGGGAAAAGGCAGTGAGCGGCTTTCCCAAAGGCGGCGTTGCCGCAAAGGTCCACCTCGACAACTCGACATGGCTTGTGTTTCGCCCCTACGGCGCATACGGGCACTCCCTGGCGGCAGAGGTGGATAGCTTGGAGGAACTGCTGGCGCCTGGCGTAGCAAACCAGTTCCAGGCTTATCTGACATCGTTGGAAGCCTTCTCGATTGGTCGCCTGACCTCGCAGTCCTTGCCTGGCAGCAACCAACCCTTGAAGTGGAAGCACTTGCTTGCCTGGTGCATCCGCGACCAACGCAAGCGCTTCGATGGCTTCTACAGCTGGCGAGACGGCGAGGGACTCGGATTCACTCGACCAAGGCGCGAACCTCCAGTATTCGTCAGTTCCGTCCTTGGCCTGCTCGATGCCGACATGGACGACCTCATTCGTGCGGTTGAGGCCAAGCAGGTGGAGGTTGAGCGCACTGAGGCCCGACTGCCCGATTTGGAGCGCGAGCCGGGTCTCCTGTTGAGCGGAGCGCTTCGGGAGATGCGACTCCGCGTCGGTGCCAACGAGGATGAGCCCGTATTTCAGAACACCGCCTGCGACTCTATCGAGTCCCGCGTGGCTGAAATGCTGGATGCCGCCCTGTCATTGGAGGCCGGTCTGGAGAAGCAGGTCGACGCAGCAGAAGACAGGGTCATCGAAGCACTGAATCAGTTGAAGGAATTCAAACGTCGAGTTGAGCTGGCAGAGGCCGATTTCGGCATCGCAAAGTCTCGAGTGACCCAGAACTTGCCCGAACTGGAAAGGTTCATCAAGCTTCGCGAGACCCTCCAAAACCCCTCAGGCCGGTGTGACATTGGCGGTATCGAGATTTCAGCGTGCGAGCACGTACTGCAGCGACGCGCAAAGCCGGAGCTCAACCTGATTCGCGACGAACGAGAGGTCAAGCAAACCGCGGCAAATCTCGCTGCGCAAGTGAGGTCCTGCGAGCAGGAGCTTGAGGCTGCGAAATCCTCAGTCAATCTACAAGAGCAGCAACTCTCGAATCAACGCGTAGAAGTGCGTCGTCTGCGGATTCGCATCGCGACCAGTGAAGCGTCTCGAGTGACATTGAAGCAGGCGTGGGATGTGCTGAAGCTCAGGCAGGAGCAACGTGACAAGGGCCTGGACAATGCCGAGCTCGCCAGGGCACAAGAGCAACTGGCCGTGAGCAAGAGGGACCTGAATGGCCTCAAAGCCAAGCTTGAGGCGAGGAAGTCTCAGACGTCCAAGCGCACCAAGGACCTGACGGCTCTGACGCGGTCGATTGGCGAGCGGATGCTGGGCGCATCCGGCCACGTGAGATTCATGCCAGGCAACGAGGTCAAGCCGTTCGAAATAGCCAAGGGCGGCGAGGCCTATCAGGTTCTGGAAGTGCTGCTCGGGGATGTTGTCTGCCTCATCGACTCAGCGACGTCTGATAGGAATCACCACCCAGGATTCCTGGTTCATGACTGTCCGCGCGAGGCAGACATGAGTGAGCTGCTCTACCGCAACTTTTTCATGACTTCTGCAGAGGCGGCAGACCAGTTGGCGGGGACAGGCGGCACGCCCATTCAGTTCATCGTGACGACGACGTCAGCACCTCCGCCCGAGCTTCGCAGTAAGACGCATGTGGTGCTTGAGCTTGAGCCGGGCGTTGATGAAAAGTTGCTGTTCAAACGGGAGCTGATGCCCTCGCTGCCAGGGTTGGAGCCGGCATGAGTCGCTATGGTCGAACGCCCGACCCTGTCGCCGGATTGAAGGCATGGCATCTACGAAGCTCGTCAGGCCCACGTCGATGACTTCACCTGCTTACCTTCATCATCTAAAACAGGGTGAATCACTGTTGCTGAGTGGCGGCGTCACATGTGAAATGTGGGAGCTCAATGTCCCCAACGATGCGACGTGTCTGAGCGAATGGTCGAGCCGATTCCGCCAAACCTACTGTCCTGATAGCGACATCGACATCCTTCGCTCGGGCACTGGCAAGTCGCGAGCCGAATACTTGCTGGACCTCGTCTTCCCGGATAAGACCGTAGCACCCGGTCCTGGTGTTCGGTCAGGTGATTTTGCGGAGCTGCTGGTTTCGGACTACGTTGAGTTCATCCTCGGCTACTGGGTGCCGCGCGGCAAGTACGGCGAAAAGGGAAGCCGCAACGAATCGGTCAAGGGCGTCGACATCGTCGGCTTCAAGTGTCCCGATGCTGGACACCCGAAAGCGACTGACGAGATGTTGACTTTTGAAGCAAAGGCTCAGCTCGGCGACGGTAAGTACAAGAGCCGTCTCCAGGACGCGGTCGACGACTCGGGAAAAGACTACCTGCGCGCCGGCGAGACACTGGCTGCGATGAAGCGCCGTATGCACATCGCGGGAGACTTTGCGTCCATGCAGGTCGTGGAGCGATTTCAGAACGTCGCCGACCGACCCTTTCGTTTTCTTTCAGGAGCGGCAGCAATTCTTTCCGACTCGGCGTTCGATGCCGACGGCATCAAGGGAACCAAAATCGCCGGGCACAACAACGCAGGCAATTTGAGGCTGATTACCGTCAAGGGCAAAGACCTGATGACGCTGGCCCACGCTTTGTACCAGCGAGCGGCTGATGAAGCCTGAGTTCAACAGCCGCCGGTACTTCGGCATCACTCGGTCCAAGGGGAAGATGTACGAGCTTGGGCTGCCTGAAGAGTCTCACATCGCAGTGCCAGATGGTGTTGAACCTGCCGCCCTGTTCCCCCTGTCTATCGGCACGCTAGTGGATGCGTCGGCAACGCTCAATGATGCGGACGACGTCCAGGGTGGCTTGGCCGACGAGTTACGAGACGACATCGACTTTGCGGCGAGTTTTTTCGATGCCTACCTGGGCTCGCGGTTCGACACAGAAGTCTCGCGGGAGGTCACGTTGCTTGCATCCGCCAGCTACTTCTTGGGCCAGCGCCCGGGGAGCAGCCTCGTGCTCGCCCGTCGACTTCAGGCGGACGAGGCTGATGCCCTTGAGCAGTTGTTGGTCTGGGCATTGCAGGCCGACTGGCGCGGACCGCCCAACCTGGCCGCGCACTGGATGATTGGGCTGCTCTACGAGTTGTCTTTTCACATGATTGGTCACTTCAACGATGGCGCTCCAATCGAGCCAATCGTTGGGCTGCTGCGGGAACTTCGTCGTCAAACCTACGCCAGCGGTACCTCACGGGCCGTCGTTCTCGCAGAGGTCGCATCGGCGGTGGTCAAGCTGCGCTTGGCTGGGTCAGCTTGGACACTCTTACCCGGGTTCAGCGGGTTGGGTGGTGCCGCCTGGGCGGACGCGATACGGCGCCCAGGCTTCCCCAAGGAACTCTGGCCATCTCAGAAGCTGCTTGGCAAGGCCGGCCTCTTTGCTGGGAAGTCGGGTGTAGTTCAGATGCCAACAAGCGCGGGCAAGACGCGCTCGGTCGAAATCATTCTCCGCAGTGCGTTCCTGGCTGACCGGTCACGTGTCGCTGTGCTCGTCGCCCCGTTTCGCGCTCTGTGTCATGAGATTGCCACCTCGCTTCGCCACGCGTTCAAGGACGAAGACGTCAAGGTCAACGAGCTTTCTGACGCTCTGCAACTGGACTTTGTCGACCAGTTGGCAGAGTTGTTCGGGCAGGCAACCCCAGCAACCCGCCACCTGATGGTGTTGACGCCGGAAAAGCTGCTGTATGTGCTCAGGCAGGAACCGACCTTGGTTCCGCACATCGGAATGGTGGTCTACGACGAGGGGCATCAGTTCGACACCGGACCACGTGGCATCACCTATGAACTGCTGCTGACGGAAATCAAGGCGCTGCTAAGTCCATCAGCGCAGACCGTGCTCATCTCAGCAGTCATCAAGAACGCCAACGCGGTCGGCACGTGGCTCATTGGCACCGAACCGAACGTCGTCGACGGTACGGGCCTGTTGTCCACAGCCCGGTCGGTTGCGTTCGCGACATGGAGCGAGCGGCTCGGGCAGCTCTTGTTTTTCGAGAATGGCAGCTACGTTCGGCCGGACTACTTCGTTCCGCGGAGCATCGAGTCCCAGGAACTGCAGCTTCGGGGAAGAGAGCGAAATCCACGCGTCTTCCCGGCGAAAGGTGACGATGCATGGAAGGACGTGTCGCTCTACCTCGGGATTCGGTTGGCCCCAAATGGTGCAGTAGCCATATTTTGTGGTCGGAAGGACACCGCCAGCGGCTTGGCAGCGCGCGCAGTGGATGTGTACGAGCGCGGTTTCAACTTGCCTGTGCCTGCAGTAGCTTCAGACGCCAACGAGATTCAACGCCTAAGACGTCTGGCCGCGCAGCACTTCGGCGAAAACTCGATGGTCGCCAAGGCTGCTGAGCTCGGTGTGTTCGTCCACCACGGGACAACGCCCCAAGGACTGCGCCTGTCCATTGAGCATGCGATGCAGTGCGAGCTCATCAAGCTGGTGATTTGCACGTCGACCTTGGCTCAAGGCGTCAACTTGCCGATTGACGAACTTCCCGTTCATCGCGCTGGAGCTGTCACAGCAGTGCACCGAAGAGCAGGTGGCCGATGTCTTCGTGCGCATCAACAGCGAGGGCAAGAAGCTCAACCAGTCCGACTTCATCCTGACGCTGATGTCGGTCTTCTGGGACGACGGCCGTACTGAGCTGGAGAAGTTCTGCCGTGCGGCGCGCCAGCCGGCGCCGGCCGGTCAGGCGAGCCCCTTCAATCAGATTTTCCAGCCCGACCCCGACCATCTGCTGCGCGTCGACGTCGGCGTGGCCTTCCGGCGGGCCAGGCTGGAGCACGTTTACTCGCTGCTGCGCGGCAAGGACCTGGCCAGCGGCGAGGTCAGCCTTGCGCAGCGCAACAGCCAGTTCGACAAGCTGCGCGATGCCCAGGGGCGCGTGCTGAACCTGACCTACTGGGCGGACTTCCTGAACGTGGTGCGCGCCGCAGGCTACCGCAGTGCCAAGACCATCAGTTCGGTGAACGCCTTGGTGTTCGCCTACCAGCTGTACCTGCTGGGCCGCACCGAGTACGACGTCGAAGGGTTCAAGCTGCGCAACGCCATCGCGCGCTGGCTGTTCATGTCGCTGTTGACTGGCCGGTTCACGTCCTCGCCAGAATCACGCATGGAGCAAGACCTGGCCGAGCTGCGGGAGCTGAAGACTGCCGACCAGTTCCTCGCGAGGCTGGCGACCGTGGAGTCCGGGACGCTGACGGACGACTACTGGACCAAGACGCTGCCGATGGACCTAGCGACGTCGGCGGGCCGCAGCCCGGCGCTGTTCGGCTTCTACGCGGCGCAGACGCTGCTGGGTGCCCAGGCCCTTTTCTCACAGAGCCCTGTGGTGGACCTGCTGGACCCGCCGGCACAAGGCCAGAGGAAGGCGCTGGAGCGGCATCACCTGTTCCCGAAGCAGTACCTGAAGAAGCAGGGCATCGAGAGCGTCCGCGACATCAACCAGATTGCCAACTACGCGCTGGTGGAGTGGGACGACAACATCGCCATCTCTGACGCACCGCCCGCAAACTACTGGGGCAAGTACGCAGAGCGATTCGACCAGGCCACGCTGGCGACGATGATGCAGTGGCACGCGCTGCCAGACCAGTGGTGGACGATGAGCTACGACCAGTTCCTGGCGGCCAGGCGCCCGCTCATCGCCAGCGTGATTCGCCATGGCTACCAGAAGCTGGCTGGAACGCCGGTATGACACCGCTCGACCGTCTGCGCATCGAGAAGGCTGCCGCCGACTGCGGATTCGAAATGACGCCGCTCGAGCATGACGGCGGCCTGGAACTGCGCTCGGCGCGGTTTCCGGAGACGCTACTCGTGCAGCCGACCGGGTCGTCGACCCTGACGGTCAGTGCATCCAGTGCGGGCCTGCTCGATTCGGTCGACGGCGCCGACATCGCGAGGGTGGACGGCTTCGGCGCGCTATATGACGTCCTGCGTACGGCCGCCGCGCATGCCAGGACGCTGCCGAACCGGGTGGCCGATGCCTTCCGGCGTGAAACTGCCGGCATGCCCCGGTCCACCGAGGCAGAGCGCGTCGTGGTCCAGCGCGTGGGCCAGAACTTGTTCCGGGCGGCTCTGTTGGATTACTGGCAAGGCCGATGCTGCGTGACCGGGCTCGCCCTGCCAGAGCTGCTGCGGGCCTCGCACATCAAACCCTGGGCGGCCTGCGAGAGCGACAACGAGCGGCTGGACGTGTTCAACGGGCTGCTGCTGGCTCCCCATGTAGATGCCTTGTTCGACGGTGGATGGATATCCTTTTCGGACGAAGGCATGGTTCTGATATCCGAGGGGCTGCCATCGGATGCCGCTGCACGATTGAGCGTCCGGACCGATTGGGCAGTCGGCAATCTCCGCAAGGAGCACCGACGGTACCTTGCACACCACCGGCAGCATGAGCTTCGAGGGAAGGAGGCCCGAGATTGAGCGTCATCGAGCCGTTCTCTTCGCAGCAGATTGAGGCCGTCTCGCGCGTACTGGCCGATACGAACGATGGTCTGACAGGGTCGGAGATTGCCTTCATCCTCGGCGACGCAGGCATTCCCGATGTGGACGCCGCCAATACCAAGTGGAAGCGGCTCCACAACGCAATTGCCTCGATACAGAACGACAAGCGCGTGGGCAACCACCTGTTGATGGTGGTGACGCGCGCCATGGACCCGATTCGATACACCAACCGCCCCGAGGACTTCCGGCGCAGACGGCAGGCACTCAACGCTGTGCTCGTCCTCGCTGGCTACGAGTTGCGTGATGACGGAAAGCTCATCCGGGTGGCGGCCGCCCGTACGGTGGACGAGGCTGTCGCCCGGGCAAATCGGTTGTCGGCGGCGCTTGTCGCGCGGGGTGTTCATTCGGACGTGCTGCTGTACTGTCGGGCAGAGTTGCTCGACCAGAACTATTTCCACGCTGTCTTCGAGGCAACGAAGAGCATCGCGTCCAAGATTCGAACGCTGTCGGGACTCGACGGCGATGGTGCTGATTTGATTCAGCGTGCATTCGGCGCGAGCAAGGACGCCCAACCCCTTCTGGCCATCAACAGCCTGGCCACTGAGACAGAACGAGGCGAACAGCGCGGCTTCGTCAACTTGCTGGTCGGCGTGTTTGGCACGGTGCGCAACCCACTCGCGCACAGTCCGAAGACGGAGTGGCCCATGAACGAGCAGGACGCCTTGGACATCTTGACCCTGGTCTCACTTGTCCATCGCAAACTCGACCGGGCAAGTCCAACCGCTGTGCCACCAGACAGGGAATAGCCATTGGGGTCGAAACGGCGCCGGCACGAAATTGTCCATATCAGCTGCTTCGGCACGAACTGAAGACTCTTCAGTCCGCCCCGATGAAATTCTTTTGAGCCCTCTCGATTTCTGCACATTCAGTCGCGTTTGGCGCGCCCTCCCGCTTGCGTCGCGGGCCTGAACGCGGATACATTGGCTACCGTCGCAACGACAAGTTGATGCCTGAGTCTCAGTCAGGCACCAAGCGAGCATCGCTCGTAGCTCCAGGCCCAGCGCTCTGTTGAGCACCGCAGCGAAAGCTGCCTTCCCCCCATGTGGAAGTACCGGACGCAGTGACCTTCGAGGTCGCTCGCGCGGCGCCATGCGTCCCGGTTCTTTCACAATCTGCACGCAGCACATCCGCCGGCATCCCCGCTCGCACCGGACCCGGAGGCTCTGCTGTAACCGTTCTCTCGTACGGTCAACACGAGCGGCGGGCATGGCCCCGCAGGAAATGGTCTCGAGGCGCCGAAAGGCCTCGGCAGGCGAATTCACCTGCATCCATCGAGGCGCACCGCCTCCCACAAACCTCCTGGGCTCCTCGCCCCGACCTGCCTCCGGCCGCTGTCCGCGGCCGGCCTGCAGCGCAGCGTCCTGGAGTCCAGCCGACTACATCGCAGCCAGTCCTCGAACTGGCTGCCCCAGGCCACACGGCCAGAAGGAACATCACCATGAAGAGCGAAACCTCGAACCCCCGAGCCAACGCCATCCGCTGGAGCGCCAACAAGCGCAGTTTCACCATCGACCTGCTCCCAGGCATGAATCTGGTCGCCGTCAAGGCCATGTCCCAGAGGGCCCTAGACCAAGCCGACGCGCAGCGCGCGGAACGCCGGACGGCGGCAATGGCCCTGGCCAGTGTTCGGCATTGCCCCGTGCTCGTGATGGCGTTGGTCGCCCGCTCCATCCAGCGCGACGACAACCTCGACCAGATGTGCCAGCTCATCGGCCTGCGCTACGGTCAGTTGCGCTTGCTGGTGCAGGGCAGCCGCGACGTCGCACGGCAATCCCCTGAGTTCTACCGAGCCTGCGCCACCTATCTGTCCTGCAGCACCTTGAGCATCGAGCTCCTGGCCGGACGCGTGGAGCGCGAAGACCTAGTGTCACCCGGCAATCCAGATGACCAGCACTGGCAATCGGCCCGCAAGACGGCGGATGACGTCGTTGTGCGGGCATTGCAGGTACTCGCTGATGCGAACAGTCGCCTGCCGGCGCCCAAGGTGTCCAGGGTGCCCGAGTGGCTACGGGAGGCAAACTGACCACTGACCAACACTGCTGCTACGTTGGTCGGTTGACCCAGTTCAGGTGGGCTTTGATTGCCACCAGTGACGGCTGCCGCCACAATAAATGCACACCGTCTCAGCCCGATTCTGCGGCTGAGACGGGCAAGCCCCGGAGAGTACTGCGGGCGAGCAAACGACCGAGGCGCCCGGCCTTGGTGGGGCAACCCCCAAGCGTGACCACCGGCAGCACCGACTGTCGGTCGCGAGAACGCATTCCCATCCCAGCGTCACGACACCGACCCTAGCCTTCCTCTTGGGGGCGGGCGTCACCTCGAGTCACACGAGCCTACCGCCGAATACGCAAAGGCCCGTTGTGCTGGGATTCCAGTTGACTGGTCCATGACGGCCCGCGCAGTCGCGTGCCACCGGACCGACGAGAGAACAACGCCATGAACGACATTCACCACGCCACTCACCAACAGAGCTGCGTGCTGCCCCGCACCACGGGAGCCGCTTACCCTACGAGCATCCGCATCCTTCACGACTTGGGGCTCTTCGAAGCCACCACGTCGGAAGCCGCTTGGCCGGCCCTTGAGCAGTGGGCGACGATGAACGAGACTATGGAGGAGAGCCGATTCGAGTCCATCGGCGGCAGTCCGATGAGGACCCTCCGGCACGAGGTCCATCTTCCAGATGCACAAGCGGCCGCCAAGCTACAGAGGACAGTCCCTCTGGAAGACCTGTCACTGATAGTGCAGGAGGACGAGCAGCTCACCGAGACGCTGCCGGACCGTCGCGTGACGCTGGTCGGACCCTGTCAATGCACGGCCAAGGAGTTGACCAGGCGAACGTCTGCACTCATCGTCGCGGCAGCGCACTTCGGTGGTCGGTATGAGGGCTATCAGGAGGTCTGGGACCTCACGGTGGGCGATGCACCGGGGGTCGTGCGGACCAACCTGGCGAAATGGCCGGCAGTTTCGGCGGCGGCTCAAGCAGCGGCACCGCGACACCTGAAAGCCAGAACGGAATGCATGCAGGATGCAATGCTCGTGCGAGCGCTGCTGGCGCCCTGGACCATCTCCTGGAAGGACAACGACTCGCTGAGCATGCTGCTGGCACAGAACCCGGTGACTCGAATCGGCGCAGACCGTGAAGTCGAGGTCGAGCTCACGCCCGACGCACCATGTGTCGACCACCTGGCGTGGATGCTGAATCAAGTGCCTGACCTGCACGTGGCGGCCGAGTCGCTGGGGCGCGCCGAGCGCTACACCGGGCGCCGGCTACCGGGTGGGCTCATCGAGCGGATGGTGCCACCCACTGAAGAACGCCAAGCCGTGCTTGAGCGCTTGGGTGCCCTTCGCGAGTCACTGCAGATGATGGTCGAGAGCGTTGAGGCGGCGCGGGACGCCGTGCGTGCAACGCTCCCCCGCGTCCGGCTATCGGCGGCAAAGGCGAAGCTCGGCAAGGGCAAGAAGAGCCGCGGATAGCCGTTCCAACCGTCAGCGCCGTTCCGTACAGCAGACGCGGTTAAGCGCGCGACGGGCTGACCACCACATAAGGCCACCGCTCTGCTCAGCGGTGGTCCTGCTTGGCGGATGTGTCTGCGCCAGGCTGCACCTGCTCGTCCGACTCGTCCACCGGGTCGGGAGCGAGCAGCATGTCCTGCGCAAGCAGCGCCGCAAGCCGTTCCTCGGGGGAGTCCCCCTCAGCCCATGCGCGGGCGGCCTCCTGAAGTCGGGCATTGTGGTCCCCGACGGTGGTCGGCGCGGGTTTACCGTCTGCAGAGAGAGCTGCAAAGGCGTCGCGCTCCTTGGCTGTCAAGCGGATGGTGTCTTTGTGTCGAAGCACGGGCGATGTCCTCAGCAAGCCCGTCCGGTCAGCGGAGCGCCCAGTTCTGAAGCAGGTCTTGCGTGTTCGCCTGTACGTCGAACTGCTTGTGGAACTTGCGGAGTTCATTGCCTCGCAGGAACTCCCTGCGCACATCCAATTTGGGGACGGCAGGGTCGACGACCACCTCGCCCTCAAAGGCAAACAGGCCCAATACAGCCGCTTTGCGAATGGTCGCCGTGAGGAAACCCGGAATCTCCTTCTTGGATTGGCAATTCAGCGTGGCGAAGCGCATGGGCTCTGTCATGTCCCGCGTCCAGGAGAAGCCGTCCTCGAAGTGCTCGATGCCAGTCGACACGCCACGATAGACCGTGAAGGTCTCAGGGAGGCTGTCGTACAGCGCGTTCATGTCCTCGTCATTGCTGGACGAGAGACGCAGCAGGGTATGCCGGTCTGCCGCCTGGAACATCTCCCGAACCTGCGCTGTCGTGAGGACCACGCAGGCCATCATGCCGCGCGCGCCCGATTGCCACGCGACCGACAGCACCGCAGCCCAGACCTTGCTAGATATCCGCCCAGCTTTGTATTCGGCCCACATGTACATCGCGTACTCGAAGGTCAGGACGATGTTGAACTTCTTCCACTCGAAGTAGGTGTTGAGGTACATGCTGAAGAAGTTCTCGACCTCTTCATCCCGCGCATAGGGAGCCAGGTTGCGCTCAAAGATTTCCAGCGCGTTGCCGTAGAGCGGTCGCGCCGGGTCGGCGATGCGCGCCAGCCAAGTGTCGGTCTCGATGGTCTCGGTCGTGTTCCGCAGGCGGCCGGTCTCCCGGTCGACGAGCGTTGCGCGGTAGGTGAATTTCAATGTCTGCTCCGTCGTGTTGTTCAGCGACGTGCAGGCCTGGTGATGTCAAGAGGGAGAGCCCATGCACACACCGGGCGCAACTACCTCGCCTCGTCGTTGCTATCGGCATCGAGTTGAACGACTTGAGGGGTGGGCGAGTCGTCGACGAAGCGCTCCTTCGTGTACCCAGTCGTACGGTACCGGCACGTGCAGCCGGACATGGAGACCTTCGCCGAGCTGGCCTGGCCGCGCTACTGCATCCTGTCCGGGCTGCGCAAGGCTTGCCAAGCCTTCCTTGCCGAACCCGAAGTCCTGGCCGCCGAGCGCGAGTTGGCGGCGTACTGGACGGGCTACTCGGAGGTCCGACGAACCCCGGGTGCAGAGCGCAAGGGCTCCGCGGAGGGATGGGCGCACTTGTTGGACGACTGCATTGAGCGCGTCGCGCCGACGGCCAAGGGCCGGCGTCTTCGATGAAATCCCGCGGGCGCGAGCCTGCTTCAGGCCTCGCCGGCTGCTACACTTGTTGTCACACAGGCCGGTGTGACAACGCTGCTAAGTCCTTGAAATTACTGGAACTCTTGGGTGGCCAATGGTCTCCCATCAGCCACCCCAAGTAATACGAAATCCCCTATGAAGACTAGTTCTCATAGGGGATTTTTCTTTGGCGCTTTGTAGTCGCCATGTCGCGTGGGCGGCCCGTTGAGCCGCGCTCAACGCGCAGCCGTCCCGCCAGCATCGTTATCGGAGCCGGCGGGGCACGTGTCGTGATTTAGGCGGCCACCCGAACGTCGTTCCAGGGCTGGTGCGCCGCGTAGGGTGACGACGGCGCTGGTGGGCGCGATGCGGTGACTTGTGCTGCTAGCGCGCTGGTGGCGTGCGGGGGGCTCTGGGGCTGAGTGGGCGGTGTGTCGAACGCGGCAGCCAGGCGGCGCCCGAACATCGGGTCGGCCGCAATGGCCATGATGAGGTTGCCGCGATCGTCACAGGCATTGATCTGACCCGCGAGCCGGTCGAAGGACCAGTGGCTGATGCTGTTGGCGCGCGAAGGGCGGCGATCCGCTTCGCTGACCGGTGTTTCGATGGGCGCTGCGATGGAGCCCGCACCGCAAGCGTGGTGTGTTTCGTGGGCGGTCACAGCACAGTCCTGCGAACGTCGATTTCCGTGTCCTTCCAGGCCTCCGTCTCGTTCGGGGCGACCGGTGTCTGGCGGCGCGGCAGGGTGTTCCAGAGGTTGAGCGGCCGGAAGGCGACACGCAAGGTGTTGACGCCAGTCTGGCGCTCGCGGTGGTCATCGGCCGGGGGGGGCGGCTTCTGCATGCTGACTCCTTTGT
>NZ_JBIGIA010000022.1:0-67468 GCF_043555975.1 Pelomonas nitida
TTCCGCACCTCGGGCAACAGCGGCTGTATCCGCGACCACAGTGCTGCGCTGACTTCCTTCTTGACTGCCATCTTCCTCAGCGGTTCTTGAACTGAGGCAGATGATAAGTTTCGTTAGCGGCTCTTAGGGTAGTGGGCCCTATGACCCCACAAAGCTGACGCGCAGCCGGCCGTCGACGACCTTGACGTCGTGCACGGCCTGCTTGGTCAGCGCGCCCTTGGCGGTGCTGGTGTTCACCGTGTAGACGGGATGCGACTGCAGGGCCTGGCGGGCGGCGGCGGCGCCGCGCGTCTTCACGAGTTCGGCGTACTCGTCGGGCAGGCCGGCGAGCGTGAGGGTCGTGATCTGCAGGTCATCGAGGAACAGCTGCCCGGCGTCGGGCGCATAGCGTGGCCGGCCGGTGAAGCCGATGCGGCCCGTGCGCTCGCGGGTGCCCAGCGCGACGGTCACGTCGGTCGTGAAGCCGATGCGGTCGTCCCCCTCATGCAGGGCCACCACCGGGTTGCTCAGGTCCAGGCAGGCGATGACGACCTTGCAGTGGTGCACGGGAAAGCGTGACGCGATGCGGGACTGCAGCTCGGCCTGCTCGATGTCGAGGTGGCCGCTGGCAAGGCGGCTGGCCAGGCCGCAGCCGGCCAGCAGGGCCGAGGCGATGAGGGCGGTGGCGAAGGCGATCGGGGCGCGGGTCATGGCCCATTGTGGCGCCGTGCCGCAGCCCTCAGCTGCCGGCAGGCTGGCCGACGATGTGCCGCAGCACGCGCTCCTCCAGCTCGGCGAAGCCCGGCGCGGCCCGCGAGCGCGGGCGGGGCAGCGTGACGGTGGCGTCCAGCGCAATGCCGCTGCGGTCGATGAGCAGCACCCGGTCGGCCAGGGCCACGGCTTCGGCAACGTCGTGGGTCACCAGCAGCGCCGTGAAGCCGTGGCGCTGCCACAGCTGCTCGATGAGGCGGTGCATCTCCAGCCGGGTCAGTGCGTCCAGTGCACCCAGGGGTTCGTCCAGCAGCAGCAGGCGCGGCCGGTGCACCAGCGCGCGCGCCAGGGCCACCCGCTGGCGCTGGCCGCCGGACAGCGTGGCCGGCCAGTCCTGTCCGCGGCCGGCGAGCCCCACCTGCTCCAGCGCTTGCATCGCGCGCGCCTTCGCATCCGGCCCGCTGAGGCCCAGCGCCACGTTGTCGACGACGCGCTTCCAGGGCAGCAGCCGGGCGTCCTGGAACATGAGCCGCCGCTCCTCGCCCCCGCCGGCTTCGACGACGCCGGTCGACGGCTGCTCCAGCCCGGCGATGAGCCGCAGCAGCGTGCTCTTGCCGCAGCCGCTGCGGCCGACGAGCGCGACGAACTCGCCCGGCTCGACGTTCAGGTCCAGCTGCTGCAGCACATGGCGCGTGCCGAAGGATTTGTCGACGCCGCGCAGCCTCAGCGCGAGGCCGTGGGACGTGTCGCGGGCGGGGGGCGCGTCGTGCACGACCGGCTCACGCGGCGTCACGGGGCGGTCGATGTCGGTGAGCCACATGTCATTTCCCCTCGGCGTAGCCGCGATGCCAGGGCAGCCAGGCTTTCTCCAGGCCGCGAGCGACGACGTCGGCCAGCTTGCCCAGCACGGCGTAGAGCAGGATGCCGACCAGCACGACGTCGGTCTGCAGGAACTCGCGGGCGTTCATCGTCAGGTAGCCGATGCCGGCCTGCGCCGACAGCGTCTCGGCCACGATGAGCAGCACCCACATCAGGCCCAGCGAGAAGCGCAGGCCCACGAGGATGGACGGCAGCGCACCGGGCAGGATCACCTGGCGGTACAGCGCCCAGCCGCGCAGCCCGTAGCTGCGCGCCATCTCGATGAGGTCGCGGTCCACGCTGCGGATGCCGTGGAAGGTGTTCAGGTAGACCGGGAAGAACACCCCCACCGAGACGAGCACCAGCTTGGCCGCCTCGTCGATGCCGAACCACAGGATGACCAGCGGAATCAGCGCGAGCGCCGGGATGTTGCGCAGCATCTGCAGCGTGGTGTCGAGCAGGGCCTCGGCGTGCCGCCAGGTGCCCGTCAGCAGGCCCAGCGCCAGCCCGAGCCCGCCGCCGAGGGCCAGCGCGGAGAACGCGCGGATGGTGCTGACGGCGACGTGATGCGCCAGCTCGCCCGAGCGCAGCAGCTGCCAGAACGCGGCCAGCACGGCGGCGGGCTCGGGCAGGATGCGCGCGGATAGCACACCGCTGCGCGATGCGATCTCCCAGGCGACGAGGATGGCCGCGGGCAGCAGCCAGGGGGTGAGGCGGCGAGCAATGGTCATGCTAGGTTTTCGTCGTGAATTTCTTCGGGCCGAGCGACGGGCCGCTCCCTAGCCGGCCCGACCTGGCGATGTGCTCGCGGCTCGATGCCGCGAGCATCGGCGTCCCCTCGGGGGACCGGCCAAGGTACTCCTTGGGCGAGGGGCTCATGTCAGCTCGCCGACACGGCCTTGGGCGCGTAGCTGTTCGCCACCACTTCGCCGAACGGGCCGGTCAGTGCCGGCGCCGTCAGCTGCTCGCGCACGCCCAGCGGCAGCAGCGGGAACACCAGCTCGGCGAAGCGGTGGGCCTCGTCGAGGTGCGGGTAGCCGCTGAGGATGAAGTGGCTCAGGCCGAGGTCGGCGTATTCCTTGATGCGGTCTGCCACCTGCTGCGGGTTGCCGACGAGGGCCGTGCCCGCGCCGCCGCGCACCAGGCCCACGCCGGCCCACAGGTTGGGTGAGATCTCCAGCCCTGCGCGCACGTCGGCCTTGTCGAAGCGGCCGCCGTGCAGCTCGGCCATGCGGCGCTGGCCGACGGAGTCCATCGTTTTGAAGCGGGCCTGCGCGGCGGCGACCGTGGCTTCGTCCAGCTCCGACACCAGCTCGGCGGCGGCGCGCCAGGCCTCGTCTTCGGTCTCGCGCACGATGACGTGCAGCCGGATGCCGTACTGCAGCTGCCGGCCCCTGGCGGCGGCGCGCTCGCGCACGTCGGCCAGCTTCTTGGCCACCTCGGCGGGCGGCTCGCCCCAGGTCAGGTAGGTGTCCACCTGTTCTGCGGCCAGGTCGTGCGCGGGGCCCGACGAGCCGCCGAAGAACACCGGCGGGTAGGGCGCGTTGATGGGCGGGTAGAGCACCTTGCCGCCCTTCACGCTGAGGTGGGCGCCGTCGAAGTCCAGCGCCTCGCCGGCATGCGAGCGGGCCAGCAGCTCGCGCCAGATGCGGATGAACTCGGCCGACTGCTCGTAGCGCTCCGCGTGGTTCAGGAACTGGCCGTCGCCGGCCAGTTCGTCGGGGTCGCCGCCGGTGACGAGGTTGACGAGCAGGCGGCCGCCCGAGAGCCGGTCCAGCGTGGCGGCCATGCGCGCGCTCTGGGCCGGCGCGACCAGGCCCGGCCGCAGCGCGACGAGGAACTTGAGCCGGCGCGTCGCGTCGATGAGGCTGGCCGCGACGATCCACGAGTCCTCGCAGCTGCGGCCCGTGGGCAGCAGCACGCCCTCGTAGCCGAGGCTGTCGGCGGCGATGGCGATCTGCTTGAAGTAGGCGTGGTCGGCCACGCGCGCGCCGCGCGAGCTGCCGAGGTAGCGGCTGTCGCCGTGGGTGGGGATGAACCAGAAGATTTTCATGTAGCTATCCATCGCAGCGCGCGCCACGCGCGGCGCATTAAAGTGTTTTCGGGCCGAGCGCCGGGCCGCCCCAAGTCGGCCCGTTGGGCGATGCTTGCGGCTCAATGCCGCAAGCATCACCGTCCCCCCGGGGGACCGACTGGGCTTGCCGGCGTTCAGCCGGGGCGAGACCGGGCGAGGGGTTCATTTCAGACCTTGCGGATCGGCGTGGCCACCGCGTCGGCGACGCGGATCGATCGGGGGATGAGCCCCAGCTCGGTGAAGGAATCGGCGACGAGCTGCTGCTCCTTGACGAGTTCGGCCGTCAGCGGCCCCACCGGCGCGGCGCCGCGCCGCTCGGCCATGCGCTGCACGATGGCGGGCGGCAGGCCGGCGAATTCGGCGTAGCGCTGCACAGCGTCGCCGCGGTCCGCGCGCACGCGGGCGTCGGTGTCGGTCAGCGCCTGGAACAGCGTCTGCAGCAGCGCCGCGTCACGGCTCAGCGCCTGCGAGGCGAGGTAGAAGGTGTTGTTGTTCGTCAGGCCCCGGCTGGTGGCGAGCACGCGCAGTTCGCCTGACACCTCGGCGGCGGCGTGGGGCCTGCCAACGCTCCGGCAATGGGCCGCGTTGTGACCAGAAAGGCCGCGAGCAAGGCGCGAACCGCAGCCGGGTTGGGTACCCGGCGAGGATTTGCAACGCCGCGCGCGGCCTTTTTGGTCACAACCCTTCGGGAAGGCCCGTCGCCAGGCGCCACTCTGCGTTGCATCGCTTGCCCGCACGCGAGTGCGGGCGGTGCGCTGCGCCTTGATTGGCGCCTGGCGACGAGCCTTCGCGGCCCATTGCCGGGGCGTTGGCAGGCCCTCCGGGTCCCACACGGCCCAGACGTCCACGGCGCCGCGCTCGAAGGCGGCGCGCGCCTCTGCTGGTGCCAGGTAGACCGGCTGGATGTCGGCCCAGCTCAGCCCCGCCTTCTTCACGGCCTGCACGGTCAGGAAGTGCGCGCTGCTGCCTTTTTGCAGCGCGATGCGGCGGCCCTTCAGGCCGGCCAGCGTCGTCAGCGCCGAGTCGGGCCTGACGAGCAGCGCCGAGCTGTCGGGCTTGGGCGGCTCGGCGCCGACGTAGACAACGTCCTTGCCCGCCGCCTGCGCGAACACGGGCGGCGCGTCGCCGGTGGCGCCGAAGGCCACGCTGCCCAGCGCCAAGGCCTCCAGCAGGTGCGGCCCGGCCGGGAATTCGATCCACTGCACGCGCGTGCCCGCCAGGCGCTGCTCCAGCAGCCCGTAGCTCTTCAGCAGCGCGAGGTTGAACGACCCCTTCTGGAAGCCGATGCGCAGCGGCGCGTTGCCCTGCGCGTGTCCCCAGAACGACGCCGTGGTGGCGAGGATGGCGACGGCCGCGCGCCGTGTGGTGCCAGAGCCCGCGCCCCCGCTCATCGCACACCTCCAGCGGTGGTGGCCGTGGCGCCGGCAGGGGCGCCGGTGCCCGGGGCCTGCAGCGCGTCCGCCACGCGGATGGGCGCCGGGATCAGGCCCAGTGCGTGGAAGGTGTCGGCCAGCTGTTGCTGCTCGGCGGCGACGGCGGGCGTCAGCGGCCGCACGCCGAACTGGTAGCGCGACAGGCTCTGCTCGACGATGTCGGGCGCCAGGCCCTGCAGCGGCGCGATGACGGCGGCAGCGGCGCGGCGATCGGCCTTCAGCACGGCGGCCTGGGCCTGGGTGTCGTCGAACAAGGCCTGGATGACGCGGGGCTGCGACTGCGCGTAGGCGCGGTCGGCCAGGTAGTAGGCGTAGTTGTTGACGATGCCCTGGCCGTCCTGCAGCTGCCGGGCGCCGCTCTGCTTCTCGACGGCGGAAAGGAAGGGGTCCCAGATCACCCACGCATCCACGGCGCCGCGCTCGAAGGCGGCGCGCGCATCGGCGGGCGGCAGGTAGACCGGCTGGATGTCGGCCCAGCGCAGGCCGGCCTTTTCCAGCGCCTTCACGAGCAGGTAGTGCACGTTGCTGCCTTTGTTGAGCGCCACCTTGCGGCCCTTCAGCGCCGCCACGGAGGTCAGCGCCGACCCCTTGGGCACGACGATGGCCTCGGCCTGCGGCGCGGCGGGGTCGAAGCCGATGTAGACGAACCGCGCCCCGGCGGCCTGCGCAAAGACGGGCGGCGCCTCGCCGACGTAGCCCACGTCGATGGCGCCGACGTTCAGGCCCTCCAGCAGCTGCGGGCCGGCCGGGAATTCAACCCATTTGACCGACACGCCCAGCGGTGCGAGCCGCTTCTCGAGCGAGCCGTTGGACTTCTGCAGCGTCAGCAGGCTGGCGGATTTCTGGAAGCCGATGCGCAGCGTGGTGGCGGCCGCGGCCGTCTGGGCAGGTGCCTGCAGACTGGCGGCCAGCATGAAAAGCGGCGCGAGCAGGCGAATGAACGAAGGCAGTCGCATGAGAGGGAGTCCCTTGAAAAAGATCCCGGCACTCGGTCGCACCCGATCCGTGACCGAGCGCCGGGATGAAGTCGCCGATCCCGTCCGGGGGGCGAGGAGACAAAAACGGTGGTGTGAGCGTCGTGGCGCGCGGGCTCAGCGTCGACAGCTGAGCTCGGCGCCGCTGCGCGGCCGCGAGGCGGGCAGCAAGGGCTCCAGGGCGCGGTCCAGTCGCACCAGCAGGTCGGGCTCGGGCACGTAGCCACCGGCCTCGTGACGCAGCAACTGGGCGTCGGTGGCGAACACGCCGTCCAGCACATGGCGAGCGCCCAGTGCCGACAGCACGGGCTTCAACGCGTAGTCCAGCGCCAGCAGGTGGGCGGGGCTGCCGCCGGTGGCCAGCGGCAGCACGGTCTTGCCGCGCAGCGCGTCCGGCGGCAGCAGGTCCAGGAACACCTTCAGCAGCCCCGCATACGCGGCCTTGTAGATGGGCGTGCCGACGATGACCAACTGCGCCGCCGAGACGGCGCCCACGGCCTGCGCGATGGCCGGGTCTTGCGCATCGGCCTGCAGCAGCGCGGCCGCCGGCAGTTCGCGCACGGCGATGTGCTCGGTGTGCCGCGCCACGCCTTCGAGCCGCGTCAGCGCGAACTGCGTCAGCCACGCAGAGCGTGAGCGTTCGCTGGGGCTGCCGGAGATGCTGGTGATGTGCATGGTGACCTGCGTGTGTTCAGGCCCTGCACGATAGGGATCAGCGCTTGCTCGCGGAACGAAGGAAAGCGGGGATGCTTATGCAGCCGGTGCGCTTGGCCGGGCGACGCGGTCGGCGGGTCGGCTGAAGTGGGCTGCAGGGCGGTGATGCTGGGGGGCGCTGTGCAGCCAGCAGTGGCGGTTATTCGCCTCGCCAACCGCGAGGCCTGGACACCACCGTCTTCAGGCTCATTGCCCGTGACGTGGACGGCTGCCCCAGGGCGACCGTATTGACGGTGCGACAAGACCGCCCAGAGCCAAGCCGGAGATCAAAAGGCAGGGCCACCACAGCAACATTCCCCACCAGGCGAGCGCATCAAGGGTCGGTCCGATATTGACTTCGCCAAGCATGCAGGGGTGTGGGGCCTTGCTCGCCACGCTGCAGCCCAATTGGCGAGCCATCAATAGGCTCAATTTCCACCCGCCGAATGAAATGCAAAACGGCACCTGATAAGTAAGTTGCCTCAGGTCGCTCATCTGGCGAGCTACCTGGCAGATAGCCTGAGCGGTATCCACTCTGGGAGCCGAGGCCATGACCTTCAACACGATCCAGTTCCAGCGCGGCATGTCGCTGCCGGAATTCATCGAGCGCTTCGGCGCCGAAGAGCAGTGCGCGCAGGCCGTCAAGGCCGCGCGCTGGCCCGACGGCTTTCGCTGCCTGCGCTGCAACGCGGCTGAACATTGGGTGGTCGGCCACGGTGCGCGCAAGCTCTTCGAGTGCCGGGCCTGCCGCTACCAAACCTCGCTCACCGTGGGTAGCTTGTTCGAGCACACCAAGTTGCCGCTGCGCACGTGGTTCCTGGCGATCTACCTGCTCAGCCAGGCCAAGACCGGGCTGTCCTCGCTGGCGCTGAAGCGGCAACTGGGCGTGAGCTATCCCACCGCCTGGGCCCTGCAGCACAAGATCAACCACGCCATGGCGCTGCGCGAGGGGCAACACCAACTCGCCGGCACGGTGCAACTCGATGACGCCTACCTGGGCGGCGAGCACCCGGGCGGCAAGCCCGGGCGCGGCTCGGATAACAAAACGCCGTTTGTGGCGGCCGTGTCGATCAACGACAAGGGACGTCCGCAGTTCCTCAAGCTCAACCGCGTCAGCGGCTTCACGGCCGAGGCGATCAAGGGCTGGGCAAAAGCCAACCTGGCACCCGGTGCGTTGGTCATCAGCGACGGCCTGGGCTGCTTCGCGGCTGTAACGGCGGTGGGCTGCACGCACACACCCGTCGTCGTGGGCGGCCGCAAGCCGCGCGACTTGCCGCAGTTCCAGTGGGTCAACACGATCCTGGGCAATCTCAAGACGACGTTGCACGGTGCCTTCCACTCGCTGGGCTGGGCCAAGCACGCCGACAGCCACCTCGCCGCGTTCGCCTATCGCTTCAATCGCCGCTTCGATCTGCGTGACTTGCTCGCCCGGTTGATCGTCGATGTCGCTCGATGTCCGGCCCGCCAAATCCAGACGATTAGGGGCGGGTCTGAGGCACATTACTAATCAGGATGGGGATTGGATTGACGTCAGGCGGCACATACGCGCCATTGTGGTCGGCCCCGGCGCAGCTGGGATGCGAGCAAGCCCTTGTGCGAGACGCTGCGCGGCGCCCGCCGGCTGCCCGTGCGGGCCTAGCGGACTGGTTGAGTGGCGGCCGGTGCGGTGCTGCCGGCCCAGCGCCAGGCACCGCAGCGTTTGGCTTCGCTTCGTTCAAGGCTTGCGTGCTGGCTGCGGACTGCGTTGGCGACGGTTGGTATCCGCGTGAGTCCCACCCGGGATTTGCCTTCGGCGAAATCTGCGGTTTTCGTCCCGGCGGCCGACCTACTTTCTTGCGTGCGACCAAAAAGAAGGCAAAAAGTCGCCCCTGCTCCGTCGCCCCTCGCTGCGCGAGGGGTGCCCTGCGATGCTCGAACGGCGAGGCCCGCGCGGAACTCCCTCCGCTACGCTCCGGTCAGACAGCCGCGCGGAGTCAGTTCACGAAGCGTGCTGCGCACGCGCCTCGCCGTCCTGCGCTTCTCGGCTCCTCCAAAGGGGGGTGATAGAGCAGCCGAACAGCCAACAGCCAAACCCCGAAGCCGGCTGGCGCCGGCTGTTCGGTATGCCCCCTTTAGCACCGCCGAGCAGCGCAAGGGCTTGAGGGCGCGAGCGCAGCTCGCTTCGACTTCTGACTCCGCGCAACTGTTTGAGCAGAGCGTAGCGGCGCGAGTTTTGCGCGGGCCCTCAAGGCCTGAGCAGCGCAGGGAACCCGCAGCTTTGCTGCGGGCGGTGCGGTCGGGGGCGCTTTCTTTGCCTACTTTCTTGTGCGCACAAGAAAGTAGGTCGCCCGCCGGGGCGAACTCCCGGCGCGATGCAACGGGTCACACCGATCGTCGCCAAGCGTCATGCGCAAGTCAGCTTAGGGGCGCACGCGGTCGATCTGCAGCGTCACGTCGCGGGCGCCGGTGGCGACGATGACGCCTTCGGCCACCAGGTCGCCCGGGGACGGCATGGCATTGCCGCTGCGCGAGATGCGGGCATCCACGCGCACGCGGGTGGCCCCCGACAGCTTGGCCGCGGGGCTCATGGCGAGGCTGTCGTCGAGCGTGAAGTTCAGCGGCAGCGCGCTGGCCTGGGTGCGCAGCACGGCCAGCGGCATGCGGCCGTCCACCGGGCGGGCGTAGACGAACAGCGTGTCTCCGGGCTGCACCTGCGCGGCCAGTGCCGGCGCCAGGCTCACGCGGCCCGTCACGGCCGTGGCGGCCAGTGCGGTGGTAGGGGGCGCCGCAGAGGCGGGGGCCGAGGCGGCGCTGGCGGCGGTGGCGCTGGCGACGGGCGCGGCGGATGCGGGTGCAGCCGGTGTGGCCGGCAGGCCGGCGCTGCGGGCTTCGGCCAGCACCTGGGCCAGCCATTTGGCGTCTTCGGAGCCGGCCGGCGCCAGGGCGAGCGCGCGTTCCCAGGTGCCGATGGCCATCTGCAACTCGTGGCGGCGGTAGGCGGCGGTGGCCTGCAGCGACAGCGCCGGCACGTCGTTGGGGGCGATCTCCAGCGCGCGCTTCACGAGTTGCAGCGGCCGGCCTTCGAGGTTGCCGTCGGCGAGGGCGGCGAGCACGTCGGCGTATTCCACCAGCAGGGCGGGCGAGGCCTCGATGGCCGCACCCATGCGCTCGAAGGCGTGGGCCGATTCAGGCAGCCGGCCGAGCAGGCGGTAGGAGCGCGCCAGCATGGCCCAGTTGCGCGTGTTGGCCGGGTCTTTCTCGGCGCGGGCTGCCAGGTCGGCCAGCATCTGTTCCACCTGGGCCGGGCTGACGTCGGCACTGGCGCCGGGCTGAGGGCGGGCGTCCTGCGGGTTGATGGCGCCGGGGTTGCCGCGCGCGGCATAGAGCGCACCGGCCAGCAGTGGCAAGGCGATGGCGAGCGCCCAGGCGGTGCGGCCCTTGGCGGGCGGTGCGGGGGCACGTTCGGCGGCAGTTGCGGGAACCACGGCGGGCGCGGCGGCGGGCCCGGCGGCAGCAACAACGGCGGGCGGCGTGTCTTCGATCAGCCGGCGCTGCAGCTCGGCACCGGCCTGTGCGTGGTCTTCGGCGCGCAACGTGCCGGCGGCCAGGTCGCGGTCGAGCTCGGCCAGTTGCTCACGGCAGATACGGGCGGCCAGGGCCTGGGCGTTGAGGGCGGTGTCATCGAACACGGTGCGCCGCCGGGGGCGCAGCAGCAACAGCAGGGTCAGCGCGACGAGCAGCGCTGCCGCGAACAGGAAAATCATCATCAATCGGTTCCGTCAAGCAGGGCCGCTGCCCTGCGTTGCTCGTCTTCGGTCAAGGGGACTGGGGCGGCCGACTGGCGGCGCCGCAAGAAGCGCAGCAGCCCGGCCAGGCCCAGCGCCAGCGCGACGAAGGGGCCGGCCCACAGCAGCAGCGTGGTGGCGTTGAAGGGCGGGCGATAACGCACGAAATCACCGTAGCGGCCGACGAGGAAGTCCATGATCTGGGCGTCGGTCTTGCCTTGGCGGATCTGCGCGCGGATCTCGCGGCGCAGGTCGTTGGCGAGGTCGGCCTGTGAGGCCGCCAGCGATTCGTTCTGGCACACCAGGCAGCGCACCTCTTCGGCGATGCGCAGCAGGCGTGCCTCCACCGCCGGGTCTTCCGCCAGCGGGCGGGCCTCGTCGGCGGTGGCGGGAAACCATGGGACGAGTGCCAGCAGCGCGGCCAGCAGCAGCAGGGTCAGCCGGCTCATCGTTGCAACTCCTGGATGAGCGGCAGCAGCCGGGTCTTGAGCACCTCGGGTGTGACGGCGCCGACCTGCTTGAAGCGGATGACGCCGGCCTTGTCGATGACGTAGGTCTCGGGCACGCCGTAGACGCCGTAGTCGATGCCGACACGGCCGTCGGCGTCCAGCGCGGACAGCACATACGGGTTGCCGAGGCGGCCCAACCAGGCCTGGGCCTGCGCGGGCTGGTCTTTGTAGTCCAGCCCGACGATGGGCACGGCGCCGCTCCTGGCCAGCGCCAGCAGCACCGGGTGCTCCTCGCGGCAGCTGGCGCACCAGGACGCCCAGACGTTGAGCAGCCACACGCGGCCGCGCATGGCCTCGGGCCCGAAGGCCGGGCCGTCGCCCTTGCCCGAGCTGCCCAGCGTGGGCAGCGAGAACGCCGGAGCGGGCTTGCCGATCAAGGGCGACGGCAGCTCGCGCGGATCGCGGCTCAGCCCGATGCCCAGGAACACGGCCAGCACCAGGAACAGGCCCAGCGGAATCAGGAAGCGCTTCATGCGGTCACGCCTTGCTCGACAGGGGCGCTGCGCCGCGCCTTGAGCCGGTAGCGCCGGTCGGCCGCCGCAACGCCGCCGCCCAGGGCCATCAGCAGGCACCCGAACCAGATCCAGGTGACAAAGGGCTTGTAGTAGACGCGCACGCTCCAGTCGGGCGTGGGGCTGCGGCCGGCCAGCGGCTCGCCCAGCGACACGTAGAGGTCGCGCGTGAAGCCGGTGTCGATGGCGGCCTCGGTCATCACGGCCTGCGAGGCGGCGTAGTTGCGCTTCTCCGGGCGCAGCTCGCGCAGCCGCTGGCCGTCCTTCCACAGCGCGAAGGCGCCCTGGCGGGCGGTGTAGTTGGGGCCGCCCACCTCGCGCATGCCGAGGAACTCGACCTGGTAGCCGCCGATCTGCACGCTGTCGCCCACGGCCATGCGCACGTCTTTCTCGACCTCGTGGCCCTTGACCATGCCCACGCCGACGACGAAGACGGCCACGCCCAGGTGCGCGAGATGCATGCCCCAGAAGCTGCGCGGCGGCCAGCCGGACCGTAGCCGCTCGCGCACCTGGCAGACGGTGCCGGCCGCAATCCAGACGGCCAGCGCCAGCGCCAGCGCGACACCGGGTGTCCAGCGGCCGGCCAGTAGCGGCAGGCCAATGCCGGCCATCACGGCCAGCACCGCCGCTACACGCAGGCGCCGCGCCATGTCGCGCGCATCGGCCTGCTTCCAGCGGGCCAGCGGCCCCACGGCCAGCAGCACCAGCAGCGGCACCATGACCGGCACGAACACGGCGTTGAAGTAGGGCGGGCCCACCGACAGCTTGCCCAGCTGCAGCGCGTCGATGATCAGCGGGTACAGCGTGCCGAGCAGCACGGTGCCGCAGGCCACGGCCAGCAGCACGTTGTTGACGAGCAGCAGCGTCTCGCGCGAGAGCAGCGCGAACGTGCCGCCCAGCCCCACCTTGGGCGCGCGCCAGGCGAACAGCGCCAGCGAACTGCCCACGACGAGGGTCAGCAGCAGCAGGATGAAGATGCCGCGCCGCGGGTCGCTCGCGAACGCGTGCACCGACGTCAGCACGCCGGAGCGCACGAGGAAGGTGCCCATCAGCGACAGCGAGAACGCGACGATGGCCAGCAGCACGGTCCAGTTCCTGAAGCTGCCGCGCTTCTCGGTGACGGCCAGCGAATGGATCAGCGCGGTGCCGGCCAGCCAGGGCATGAAGGAGGCGTTCTCCACCGGGTCCCAGAACCACCAGCCGCCCCAGCCCAGCTCGTAATAGGCCCAGTACGAGCCCAGCGCGATGCCCAGCGTGAGGAACACCCAGGCGGCGTTGGTCCAGGGGCGCGACCAGCGCGCCCAGGCGGCGTCCAGCCGGCCGGCCAGCAACGCGGCCATCGCGAACGCGAACGCGACCGAGAAGCCGACGTAGCCCATGTAGAGCATGGGCGGGTGGATGACGAGGCCGGGGTCCTGCAGCAGCGGGTTCAGGTCTTGCCCCTGCGGCGCGGCCGGCAGCAGCCGGTCGAAGGGGTTGGACGTGAACAGCAGGAACAGCAGCAGGCCCAGGGCCACGAGGCCCAGCACGCCGAGCACGCGGGCGACCATGGGCTCGGACAACTGGCGCGACAGCAGGCTGACGGCGAAGGCCCAGCCGCTGAGCATCAGCACCCACAGCAGCAGCGAGCCCTCGTGCCCGCCCCACACGGCCGCGGCGCGGTAGACCGCCGGCAACTGCGAGTTCGAGTGCTGGGCGACGTAGAGCACCGAGAAGTCGTTCACCAGGAAGGACTGCATGAGGCAGCCGAAGGCGAACGCGATGAGCGCGAACTGCGTCTGCGCGGCCGGGCGCGCGAGCGCCGTCCAGACCGGCTGGCCGCGGTGGGCGCCGATCAGCGGCAGCGTGCCCTGCACGAGTGCCACCAGACCGGCGAGGATGAGGGCCAGGTGCCCGAGCTCGGGGATCATCGCGCGGCTCCCGTCGGTTGGCCGGCGCGGTCCAGCGCGTGCTGCGCTTCGGGAGGCATGTAGTTCTCGTCGTGCTTGGCCAGCACGCTGGTGGCGACGAAGCGGCCCTGGGCGTCGAAGCGGCCTTGCGCGACGGCGCCTTTGCCCTCCTGGAAGAGGTCCGGCAGGATGCCGGTGTAGGCCACGGGCACCTCGCGCACGGTGTCGGTGATGACGAAGCGCACCGTCAGCTGGTCGCGCTGCAGCGAGCCCTGGCGCACCAGCCCGCCGACGCGGAAGGCGCGGTCCTTCGGAGCCTCGCCGCCGGCGACCTGCGTGGGCGTGTAGAAGAAGGCCGCGTTGCTGTTCAGCGCGTTCAGCACCAGTGCCGTGGCCACGCCCAGCGCCGCCAGGCCGCCGATGACGATCGCGAGCCGCTTCTGATAGGCCTTCATGGGCGCGGCACCTCGTCGGCGGCGGCGTCCAGCGAGGCGCGCAGCGCCCGCTCGATGGCCTGGCGTTGCCGGCGGATCAGCCAGGGCTCGGCCAGCATCGCCAGCGCACACGCGCCGACGCTGCCCCACACGTAGAAGGCATAGCCACCCATCAGGAAGAACTCACGAGCGCTGTTCCACTGCATCGCGCACCCAGTCTGTATGCCGTTCACGTTCAAGGATGATGTTGCGCACCCGCGCCAGCGCCACGGCGATGGCGTAGGCCCAGAAGGCCAGCGCCATCAGCAGCATGCCGCACAGCATGGTGGTCGCCATCGACGGCGAGCGCGTCATCGACACCGACGCGCCCTGGTGCAGCGTGTTCCACCATGTCACCGAGAAATAGATGATGGGCACGTTCACCACGCCCACCAGCGCCAGCACCGCGCCGGCCTTGTCGGCGCGCCGCGGGTCGTCGATGGCGGCCTGCAGCGCGATGAAGCCCAGGTACAGGAAGAACAGGATGAGCTCGGACGTGAGCCGCGCATCCCACACCCACCAGGTGCCCCACATGGGCTTGCCCCACAGCGCGCCGGTCACGAGCGATAGCAGCGCGAACAGCGCGCCCGTGGGCGCCAGCGCCGTGGCCATCATGGCCGACAGCCGGGTGTTGAACACCAGGCCCACGCCGGCCCAGAAGGCCATGGCGCAGTAGACGACCATGGACATCCAGCTCGCCGGCACGTGCACGAAGATGATGCGGTAGCCCTCGCCCTGCTGCGCGTCGGTGGGCGCCACGAAGAAGCCCACCCACAACCCGGCCAGCGCCAGCAGCGCCGCCGCGATGGCGAACACCCGCTGCAGCCGGCCGGCGAGCGGGTAGAACGCGGCTGGCGAGGCAAAGCGCATCCAGCGTGACGAGGCGTTGAAGTCCATGGCGGGGTCGTCAGTCCAGGGCGATGCGCAGCGCGGCCGTGGCCGCCCAGGGCGCGAACAGCAGCGTGACGATGAGCAGCGCCCCCAGCAGCGACAGCTGCGGGCCGGCGCCCAGCCCGGCGGCGCTGGCCTCGACGGCGCCGCTGCCGAACACCAGCGTGGGCACGAAGAGCGGCAGCATCAGCAGCGCCAGCAGCGCGCCGCCGCCGCGCACGCCCAGCGTCAGCGCGGCGCCGATGGCGCCCACCAGGCTGAGCACCGGCGTGCCCAGCAGCAGCGCGAGCACCAGCACGAGCAGCACCTCGCCCGACAGGTTGAACTGCAGGCCCAGCAGCGGCGCCAGCAGCACCAGCGGCAGGCCGCATAGCAGCCAGTGCGCCAGCACCTTGCCCGCCACCAGCAGCAGCTGCGACTGCGGCGACAGCATCAGCTGCTCCAGCGTGCCGTCGGCGTGGTCGGCGGCGAACAGGCGCGGCAGGCCCAGCAGCGTGGCCAGCAGTGCGGCCACCCAGATCACGCCCGGCGCGACGCGCTGCAGCAGCGCCATCTCCGGCCCGATGCCCAGCGGGAACAGGCTCACGACGACCACGAAGAAGACCAGCGACGTGGCCACCTCCGCCGGCCGGCGGGCGGCCAGGCGCAGGTCGCGTCGCAGAGAAACGGCCAGCGCGTTCATAGTGCCACCGTGCCGCCGGGCGGCAGCGGAACGGGTTGGTGGCTGGTGAGCAGTGCCATGCCGCCGTCGGCCAGGTGTTGCGTCAGCCGCTGGCCCAGCCATTCGGCGGCGGGCGCATCGAGGGCGGCGAAGGGCTCGTCCAGCACCCACAGCGTGGCCGGGCGCAGTAGCAGGCGCGACAGCAGCACGCGGCGCTTCTGGCCGGCTGACAGCTGGCGCGTGGGCTGGTGGCCGCAGCGGGCGATGCCCAGCGCCTTGAGCGCGCCCCAGGCCTGCGCGTCGGCCACGGCGTGGCCATCGAGCGCGGCGCTCGTCAGCAGGTTCTCGATGGGCGTGAGTTCGTCCTTCACGGCGGTGTGGTGGCCCAGGTAGCAGAGGGCGCGGCGGTAGTCGTCGTGGCGGCCGCGCACGGGCTGGCCCTGCCAGGTGATGCGGCCTTCGTCGGGCGTGGACAGGCCCACCAGCGTGCGCAGCAGCGTCGTCTTGCCCGCGCCGTTGTCGCCGGTCACGTGCAGCCACTGGCCAGCGGCGAGGCTGAAGCTGAGGCGGCGGAACAACGGGCGTTCACCGCGCGAGCAGGCAAGGTCGGTGACGCAAAGCATGGAGGGCCGGACGGTGCGCCAGTTCGATCGCCAACAAAGGGCGGGCGAGGGGCCGCACACACGCGCAAAGCAGCGAAGTATCGGCGTACGCGCGCCCGCAGGCCACGACCGTAGCAACTGCTCGCCGGTGGCAATCAATCGTTACGGAATCAACTGCGACCGAATGTAAGGTGTTCGCGGTTTGCTCACCATCGATGCCCGTTTTGACCCATTGCCATCGATGATTCCGCCCATTCCTGAGTTTTTGGCGTGGCGGAGACCGCAGATCTCGCAGCGCGTCGGAACCCACCAACGAGTTCCACCGAGCCACTTCGAGACCGCCATGAGCCTCGCTCAAAAGACCGCCAGCAGCCGGCCGGGCTTCATGCCTCGGCCGTGCGACCCCGCGCGTGCGCAGGCCGGGTGGTTCCAGCGCCACGAGGCCATCATGGGCACCGCGATCCAGGTGGAGCTGTGGTGCGAGGACGCCGGGCTGGCCGAGTCGGCCATGGCGGCGGTGATCGCCGAGATGCACCGCATCGACCGCACGATGAGCCCTCACAAGGCGGGCTCGGAGCTGTCGCGCATCAACCGCGAGGCGGCCGACCAGGCCGTGGCCGTCAGCGACGAGATGTTCGAGCTGCTGACGCGCGCCAAGCAGTTCTCGGCGCTGTCGGACGGCGCTTTCGACATCACCTACGCCAGCGCCGGCCATTTGTACGACTACCGCGCCGGCTACCGCCCGAGCGACGCCACGCTGGACGCCGCCTGCGCGCTGATCGGCTGGCGCGGCCTCGAGCTGGAGCCCGTGCGGCGCAGCGTGCGCTTCGCACGCCAGGGCATGCGCATCGACCTGGGCGGCTTCGCCAAGGGCCATGCGGTGGACAACGGGGTGGCCATCCTGCGCCGCCACGGCATTGCGCACGGCATGGTCAGCGCGGGCGGCGACAGCCATGTGCTGGGTGACCGGCGCGGCCGGCCGTGGACGATCGGCGTGCGCGACCCGCGCCGCGCGGGCGAGGTGGTGGCCGTGCTGCCGCTGGAGGACGTGGCGATCTCCACGTCGGGCGACTACGAGCGTTTCTTCGAGCGCGATGGCGTGCGGCATCACCACCTCATCGACCCCAAGACGGGCCGGTCGGCGCGCGGCGTGCGCAGCGTGACCATCCTGGCCGACGACGGGCTGACGAGCGAGGCGCTGTCCAAGTGCGTGTTCGTCATGGGCTGCGAGCAGGGCTTGCGTTTCATCGAGTCGCTGCCCGGCGTGGATGCCGTCGTCGTGGACGCTGAAGGCTGCCTGCACTACTCGTCCGGGTTGCTCAACCACACCAGCGGGGCGGCGCAGTGACGCCCGCGCCGTGCCCGCTGATTTGCATGAAGGAAGCCCGCATGAGGGACGTGACAGGAATGCGACTGCTGGCCGGCGCCGCCGCTTTGCTGAGCCTGGTGCTGACCGGCTGCGACGGTGGTGACAAGAGCGAGGCCAGTGGCGACAAGGACACGCTGACCGTGCAGGGCGACGTGCCCATCGCCTACGTCAAGCGCGCGGTCTCGATCAGCCTCAACCCCACCGACGGCGCCAGCTTCCAGCCCGGGGGCGACCTCATCATTCGCCAGAAGTCGTCGGCGAGCGCGGCGGAGATCAACGTCACGCAGGCCTACACCAAGGGCACGGGCGACGTGTCCGATCCCGAGGCGTCGTACGACGGCAAGAAGATCGTCTTCTCGATGAACTGTCCGGTGGCCAACGACCCGCTGTGCACGGGGCACTGGAACATCTGGGAATACGACATGACCACCGGCGGGCTGTCGGGCGGCACGTTGAAGCGGCTGACCAGCTCGACCACCGGGGACGACGACGTCGACCCGGCCTATCTGCCGGCCGGTGCGGGCTTCGTCTTCGCGTCCAACCGCCAGCGCACGACGGTGGACATGCCCAGCGGCACCGACAGCTACCCCGCGCTCGACGAATACGAGCGCGAGCGCGTGCTCAACCTCTACACGATGGATGCCAAGGGCGGCGCCATCACGCAGATCTCGGTCAATCAGAGCCACGACCGCAACCCGGTGGTGCAGATGGACGGGGACATCATGTTCTCGCGCTGGGATCACGTCGGCAACCGCAATCACTTCAAGATCTTCACGGTGCGCCCCGACGGCACGAACATGTTCGTGCGCTACGGCGCCCACAGCGATGGCAACAGCTTCCTGCATCCGCGCGAGATGGACCCGGCGGGTGCGTACAAGGGCTTCCTGTCGTCGGACCTGATGCCGCTGTCCCGCACGCATGAGGGCGGGGCGCTGGTGTTCGTGGACGCCGCGAACTTCTCCGAGCAGTACACGCCGGCCAATGCCGCCGTGAAGGCCACGTCGGGCCAGAGCTACCCGACCGAGCAGGCGCTGAACTTCGAGCGCGGCGTGTCGCGCTACGGCCGCATCACGACGCCCTACCCGTTGTGGGACGGCAGCAACCGCGTGCTGCTGTCGTTCGCGCCGTGCCAGGTCAACAAGCGCGCCTCGGCAACGGCGGCCTTCGTCGTCACGCCCTGCGCGAACCTGACCGAGGCGGAGCTGGCCACCGTCGGTGACGAGATGAGCCAGACCGCCGAGCAGACGGCGGCGGCGAACATCCGCAACAACGTGCCGCCGGTTTATGCCGTCTACATGTTCGACCCGGCCAAGAAGACGATGCTGATCGTGGCCGCGCCGCCGACGGGCTTCATCTACACCGACCCGATCGCGCTGCAGGCCCGCAAGGAGCCCAACCCCGCCAGCACGGCGAACTCGACGATGCGCGGCGCGCTGGCGACCTCCGGCGCGGGCATCCCGGCGGGCATGGGCTTGCTGTCGGTGCGCAGCGTGTATGACACCGACGGCCTGGGCCGCATGGGCGCTCCGGTGCTGGCCGACGCCGACAAGGCCGACGGCTGCACGACGCCCATCCCGACCATCGCCCCGACCGACCCGGACGACACCCGCGCGCAGGTGGCTGACCTGCAGTCGCTGAAAGACCCGGCCAAGGCGGCCTACTACTGCGGCCCGGCGCGCTTCGTGCGGGTCGTGCGCGCCGTGGCGCCCAAGCAGGCCATGGCCTTGCGCAAGGCCATCGGCGAGACCGACTTCGAGCCGCAGCAGATCCTCGGCTACGCGCCCATCGAGCCCGATGGCTCCTTCCAGGTCTACGTGCCGGCCGACGTGCCGCTGGCCGTGGCCGTGGTGGACGGCGCGGGCCGGGCGTTCCAGACGCACACCAACTGGATCCAGGTCCGCCCCGGCGAGACCCGCACCTGCGACGGCTGCCACAGCCCGCGCCGCGGCGCCGCGTTGAACTCGTCGATCATCAAGGACACGGTGCCGGCCGCGCTGACCACGACGTTCGCACGCAACGCCGGCGAGACCATGGCGCAGACGCGCACCAACAATGTCGCGTCGCTGCTGGTCCCGGCCATGGACATCAGCTACACCGACGTGTGGGCTGACACTGCCAAGACCGGCGGCAAGAAGCGCGCCGACATCTCGCTGAAGTACACCGGCAACACCTTGGCCGACGGCACGGCCGACACGGCCAACGACCTTGGCACGCCGGTGCCGACCAAGGGCGTCATCAACTACCCGGATCACATCCAGCCGCTGTGGTCGCGTGATCGTGGTGCCAACACCTGCACGAAGTGCCACGACGCGTCCGCGAAGCTGGACCTGAGCGGCACGCTCGCCGGCACGGGCCGCATGGTGTCGTACGAAAAGCTGATGCTGGGCGCCCCGAAGATCGATGCGAAGACCGGCCTGCCGGTGACGCGCATCGAAGAGGGCGAGGTGGAGATCGTTCGCCTGGCCGCGCTGGTGGACAACATGGCCAGCGAAGGCGATGCACTGGGCCTGGCGCGCAAGAGCCGGCTGATGGAAATCCTGTCGGGCCAGACGCTGATGGCGGGCGGCGAGGCGCGCACGGTGTACCCGACGCCCACGACGCTGGACCACAGCAAGCTCTTGAACAAGGCCGAGCTGCGCCTGCTGGCGGAGTTCATGGACCTGGGCGGCAAGTACTACAACGACCTCAACGCCGGTGGCGTGAAGGACGTGGCCAAGCTGACGCAGGCCTCGTTCGAGAAGACGGTCTATCCGATCCTGCAGTCCACCTGCGGCGCCAGCTGCCACCAGGCCATCGGCAGCAAGAGCACGCCGGCCGGCACCGCCTTCCGCCAGAACCGCTTCGTGCTGACGGGGTCGCCCGAAGGCGACTTCAACGTCACGCTGTCGATGATCTCCGACGTCTGCACGCCGGGGTCCAGCTATCTGCTGACCCGCCCGTCGACGGTGCCGCACCCGGCCTCGGCGTCGGCCTCCGCGCCGGCCGTGCTGCCGGTGGGCAGCGCCAACTACAACACCATCGCCACCTGGATTTCTGGAGGCTGCTGAAGGTCATGTCGATCGCGCTTCGCATCAGCCCCCGCCGCTTTCGCAGCCTCGCCGGTGTCGGCCTGCTGAGCCTGGCCCTGGCCGGCTGCGGCGGTGGCTCCAACCCGCTGGGCAACCCGTCGGACATCAGCAATCCCGCCGCCGAAGCGGGGCAAAAGCTCTCGTTTGCCTTCTATCAGAAGTGCATCAACCCGATCTTCCTGGAGCAGCTGCCCATCGAAGGCACGTCGGTGACGAACACCTGCGCGGCGGGCGGCTGCCATGACGTGAACACCGGCAGCGGCGGTGCGTTCCGCATCAACCAGTCGGCGACCGGGCTGACGCTGGGCACCTCGCCCGACGCGGCCGCCATCCGCCTGAGCGACATGTACAAGAACTTCAAGTCGACGCAGGGCCAGGTCGTGTTTGCCGACCCGTCGGCCAGCCGGCTCATCAACAAGCCGCTGGTGCGCGGCGTGTTGCATGGCGGCGGCCGCATCTTCCTCGACGAGAACGACCCCAACGCCAAGTTGCTGCTGTACTGGATGTCGCACCCGGCGGCCCAGGGGCAGGACGAGTTCACCGCGCCGGAGCCCGCGTCATGCGCCGTCTGAGCACGTCCCCGGCGGCCCTGGCGAGCGGCATCCGATGAACGCGCCGATGCCTGGGCAGCCGCTGTGCGGCGGTGCGATGGTGTCGCGCCTGCTGCGCGTGGGCCTGACGGCCAGTCTGGCCGGGCTGGCGCTGGTCGTGATGGCGCCCGCCCGCGCGGCCGACGAGCCGGCGGAGCAGGTGCAGGTGGCCGACCCCTACCTGGAGCTGCACACGGCCCCGGGGCGCGGCTACCCGGTCTTCCACGTGGCGGGCCGCGGCGAGGCGGTGGAGATCCTGTTGCGCCACACCGACTGGTTCAAGGTGCGGCTGGCCAACGGGAAAGAGGGCTGGGTCGAGCGCGTGCAGCTCGAGACGACGCTCACGCAGTCGGGCAGCCGCAAGACCTTCCGCGACGTGCTGCTCGACGACTACCTGCACCGTCGCGTCGAGATGGGCATGGCCTGGGGGCGCTTCAAGAACGAACCCATGCTCAAGCTCTGGACGGGCTACCGGCTCAGCGACACCTTGTCGGCCGAGGCGACCGTGGGGCAGGTGCAGGGCGTGTTCGCCGGCACGGACTTCTGGCATGTGGGCATCAACGCCGAGCCCTGGTCCGACAAGCGGCTGTCGCCCTTCTTCGGCGTCGGGCTGGGCAAGTTCAAGAACATCCCGAACACCAGCCTCGTGAGCGCGTTCACGACGAACGCCAACCTGGCCCATGCCATGGCCGGCCTGCGCTGGCACCTGAGCGACCGCTTCGTGCTGCGGGCCGACTACAGCATCTACACCGCCTACGTGGCCGACACGCGCTCCAGCGAGTACCGCGCGCTCACGGCCGGCATCCTGTTCTTCTTCTGAGGCATCACGGCACCATGCAGATCCGTTCTTCCCTTCAAGCCCTGCTGGTGGCCGCGCTGGCGGGAGCCAGCTTCGCGGCCCAGGCCGCCGATGCCGCGCAGGACGCGAAGACCGAGCCGAAGACGGCCGGCGAGCAGGTCATCGTGCCGGAGGTGGAGCGCCGCGACGTGAAGGTGCCGCGCATCCCGTCCAACGACTTCATCGTGGGCGTGTTCGCCGGCACCTATGCCACGCAGAACTTCGGCTCCAGCGCGGTGGGTGGCATCCGCCTGGGCTATCACATCACCGAGGACTTCTTCGTCGAGGGGAACTACGCGCAGACCAAGGTCAGCGACGAGACCTTCCGCCAGATCCTGCCGGGCGGCATCTTCGTCAGCGAGCGCCAGAAGCTGACCTACTACAACGTGCTGGCGGGCTGGAACCTGCTGCCGGGCGAGGTCTTCTTCGGCCGCAACACGGCCAAGGCCTCGGCGCTGTACCTGGTGGCGGGCGTGGGCAGCACGCGCTTCGTCGACCAGAAGCGCCAGACCATCAGCTTCGGGCTGGGTACGCGCGTGTTCCTGGCCGACTGGGCGTCGGTGCAGGTCGACTTGCGTGACCACCGCTATTCGCTGGATCTGCTGGGCAAGCGCCAGAGCACCAACAACCTCGAGTTCACGCTGGGCGGCACCTTCTTCTTCTGAACCCGGCGCCCGGCGCCTGCTCACCTCGCAGACCTGTTCATGACCCCGACCTTTCCTCACTCCGTGCGCCGCCTGCTGACCGGCGTGCTGCTGGCCACGCTGGCCGGCGTGTGCGCCGCCGCGCCCGCCGCCACGGCCCCCGACTTCACGCTGCGCACCACCGACGGCAAGAACCTTCGCCTGGCCGAACAGCGCGGTCGCGTGGTGCTGGTGAACTTCTGGGCCACCTGGTGCGCACCGTGCCGCCAGGAGATGCCGCTGCTGAACCAGCTCTACCAGAAGTACCAGGGCTCGGGCTTCACGCTGCTGGGCGTCAACGTCGACGAAGACAGCCGCAACGCGATCAACGTCGCGACCAAGCTGGGCGTGAGCTTCCCGGTGCTGCTGGACGCCGACAAGGCGGTCAGCAAGCGCTACGACCTGAGCAGCATGCCGTCGACGCTGCTGATCGACCGCGACGGCAAGGTGCGCTACGTGCATCGCGGCTACCAGGCCGGCTTTGAAGCGCTGTACGAACAGCAGATCCGCGAACTGCTGAAGGAGTGAGGACCACCATGCCTACCCGCCCAATCGCTCGCACCGGCGTCCTGCTGGGCATGGCCCTGCTGCTTGGAGGCTGTGCGTCCATCCATTCGCTGGAACCCTGGGTCAAGCCTTACGAGCGTGAGCGGCTGGCCGATCCCATCATGCTGGCCTCGCGCAACCCGCTGTCGGCCAAGCATTTCGAGCATGTGTACGAGGTGCGCGAGGGCGCCCGCAGTGCCAACGGCGTGCAAGGAGGCGGCTGTGGCTGCAACTGAGGTCTGGCGTTCCGCCACCGCGCACGCGCGCCGCGTGCTGGCCCTGCTGCGCCGCCGCCGCCTGGCGCCGCCGGCCCATGTCGTGGCGCTGCTCGGCACGGCGCTCGCGGGCACCGAGGCGCATGCCGTCACGCTGCCCGAGGACCAGGCCGAGGCCATGGTCCACATCTACGACGCCGACGGCCTGCGCGCCACCGGCCCGGCGGTGCTGGTGCGCAAGAAGCTCGGCTCGGCCGTGTCGCTGCACGGCACCTACTACGTCGACCAGGTCAGCAGCGCGTCCATCGACGTCGTCACGACGGCCAGCCCGTTCAAGGAGACGCGCAAGGAGTACACCGTCGGCGGCGACTACCTGGTGCGCGACAGCATCGTCTCGGTGTCGGCGACGCAAAGCAGCGAGTCCGACTACAAGGCCCGGACCGTCAACGCGGACGTGTCGCAGGACATGTTCGGCGGCATGACGACGGTGTCGCTGGGCTACTCGCGCGGCACCGACGACGTGGGCCGCAAGGATGTCGGCTTCTTCGACCATGCCCGCCACTGGCGCTACCGCCTCGGTGTCACGCAGATCCTCTCGCCGACCTGGCTGATGACGCTGAACGGCGAGGTGGTGTCCGACGACGGCTACCTCGGCAACCCCTACCGTTCGGCGCGCGTGGGCGGCGCCTTCGTGCCGGAGAACGACCCGCGCACGCGCTCCAGCCGCGCGCTGCGTGTGGGCACCACCGCAACGCTCGCCCCGGGCAGCGCGGTGCACGGCGCCTACCGCTATTTCTGGGACAACTGGGCCATCCGCGCGCACACGCTGGAGGGCGGCTACAGCCGCTACTTCGGCGACAAGATCCTGGCCGACTGGACGGTGCGGCTGCATTCGCAGAGCAAGGCGCTGTTCTACAGCGACAACGCGCTCGTCGACACGGTCTATCTGTCGCGCAACCGCCAGCTCAGCACGTTCAAGAACCTGGGCCTGGGCGCCAAGCTGACGTACGCGACCGGCAAGGTCGGCGACTACGACGTGAAGCTCAGCGCTGCCTATGAGCTGCTGCATTTCAAGTACAGCGACTTCACCGACATCCGCACGGGCAGGGCGTACGCGCTGAACGCCCACATCCTGCAGCTGTTCGCATCGGCCACATTCTGAGGAGAAGGCGATTGAACGCCCACGCCCTGTTCGCTCCCTGCCTGCGGTTCCTGACCGCCTGCGTCGTCGTGTGCTCGGCCCTGGCGCCGGCCCGGGCGGCTGAAGCCGTGGCGGCGTCTGCCGCCGCCGAGCCGGCCGTCGCGGCTTCCGCCCCCGACACAGCGGCCTCTGCGCCCGCCGAATCCCAGCGGCTCGACGAGCGCATCCAGGCGGTCAAGGGCGATGTGATCCGCCTGAACCGTGACCTGCTGGTGCTGGAGGAGGAGCTGCTGTTCCCGGCCAACACGCAGGTGGCCGTGTTCGTGTCCATGGACGTGGGCAAGCTGTTCGAGCTCGACTCGCTGCAGGTGAAGCTGGATGACAAGCTCGTCGCCAGCTACCTCTACTCGCCACTGGAAGTGCAGGCGCTGCACCGGGGTGGCATGCAGCGCGTGTATCTCGGCAACCTGAAGTCGGGCACGCACGAGGTGGTGGCGTTCTTCACCGGCAAGGGGCCGCATTTCCGCGACTACAAGCGCGGCGCGACGGTGAAGTTCGACAAGGGCACCGAGCCCAAGTACATCGAGCTGCGCATCAAGGACTCCACGGGCAAGTTGCAGCCGGAGTTCGACGTCAAGGTCTGGCAGTAACGGCCCGCGTGCGCATGCTCCCGAGCCGTTCTTCCGATCGCACCGCGCGCCGCTGGCGGCGGGCGGCTGCCGTGGCGATGCTGGCCTGCGCACTGGGCGTGGCGCAGGCGGCCGATGCGCCAGTGTCTGCGGCTTCAGCGGCCAGGCCGGTGCAGGACCCGCACTACGGCGACACGCTGTTCCAGTTCTATCAGGACCACTACTTCACGGCCCTCACCGGCCTGATGGCGTCGCAGCAATTCGAGCGCGTCGGCCACCATGCCGACGACGCCGAGCTGCTGCGCGGCGGGCTGCTGCTGTCCTACGGCCTGCATCGCGAGGCCGGCGGGGTGTTCGAGCGCCTGCTCGACAAGAGCGCCGCGCCGGCCGTGCGTGACCGGGCCTGGTTTTTCCTGGCCAAGATCCGCTATCAGCGCGGCGTGATGCCCGGGGCGCTGGAGGCGCTGGGCCACATCGGCGGCCAGCTGCCGCCGGAGCTGGACGAAGAGCGGCTGCTGCTGCAGGCCAACGTGATGATGGCGAGCCAGGACTACGCCGGGGCGGCGCGGCTGCTCGGCGGCGCGGCCCAGCGCCCCGGCGCGGGGCTGTACGCCCGCTATAACCTGGGCGTGGCGCTGGTCAAGGGCGGTGACGCCACCACCGGCCTCGGCTGGCTCGACGGCGTGGGGCAGGCCGTGTCGCCGCCCATGCCGCCCACCGAGGAGTTCCGCAGCCTGCGTGACCAGGCCAACCTGGCGCTGGGCTTTGCCGCATTGCAGGGCGACAAGCCGGAGGCTGCGGCCACCTATCTGCAGCGCGTGCGGCTCGACGGTCTGCAGGCCGGCAAGGCATTGCTGGGTTATGGCTGGGCGCTGGCCGCCGCCAACAAGCACAGCGAGGCGCTGGTGCCGTGGAACGAGCTGCTGCGCCGCGACGCCCACGACGCAGCCACGCTGGAGGCGCGTCTGGCCGTGCCGTTCTCGTACGCCGAGCTGGGTGCCTTCGGCCAGGCGCTGGCGCGCTACAACGAGGCCATCACGGTCTTCGACCAGGAAGACGCGGCGCTGGACGATTCCATCCGCGCCATCCGCGCGGGCAAGCTCATCGACGGCCTGCTCGCCGCCAACCCCGGCGTCGAGATGGGCTGGTTCTCGGGCATCCGGCAGCTGCCCGACATGCCGCATGCCGGCCACCTGACCGACGTACTGGCCCAGCACGAGTTCCAGGAGGCCTTCAAGAACCTGCGCGACCTGCGCTTCCTGGCCGACAACCTGCAGGGTTGGCAGGACAAGCTCTCGGTCTTCGACGACATGCTGGCCAACCGCCGGCAAGCCTATGCCGCGCGGCTGCCCCAGGTGCTCGCGCAGGCCGGCACCAGCGGGCTGGGCGCGCTGGCGCAGCGGCGTGACGGCGTTGCAGCGGCGCTGCAGCGTGTCGAAGAAGAGGTGGATACCGCCGCGCTCGCCACCAGCGCGCAGCAGGCATTGATCGAGCGCGTGAAACGCGTCAACGACGGCCTCGCGGCGGCGGGCGCCGATCCCGCGCTGGACGGTGCGCGCGAGCGCGCCCGCATGGCCTCGGGTCGCCTGACCTGGGAGCTGGCGCAGGACCACGTGGCACGCCTGTGGGCCGCACAGAAGGACTTGCGTGTCATCGACCGCGAGCTGGGCGAAGCCCGCCAGCACGACGTCGCGTTGACGCGTGCGCAGGTCGAGGAGCCGGCGCGGTTCGACGCCTTCGCCCTGCGCACCGCCGAGCTGGCGGCCCGCATCGCGGCGCTGATGCCGCGCGTGACCGAGCTGGCCCGCCAGCAGCAGCAGGCCGCGCAAGACATCGCGGTGGCGCAACTCGTTCGCCAGAAGGAGCGCCTGGCTCTCTACAGCACGCAGGCGCGCTTTGCCGTGGCGCAACTGCATGACCGGGCCAGCGTGTCCAGGGAGGCCGACCGTGCGCCCAAGCCCTAGTCTCATCCTGATGCTGCTGTGCGGCCTGGCCGGTTGCGCCAGCCGCCGCCCGGCCGTGCCGGAGACGCCCACGCTCAAGACGCTCGCCGGCCGCAGCGTGACGGTCGAGCAGGACCGGGGCGTGCCGCCCAGCGAGGACCAGACCATTGCGGCCTACCGCAAGTTCCTGGAAGTCGCGCCGCGCGCACCGCAGCGCGCGGAGGCCATGCGCCGCCTGGGCGACCTGGAGATGGACAGCGCCGACAACCGCTCGGCGGCCGGCGCGGCCGCCGCCAACCCCGATTACGCAGCCGCCCTGGTGCGCTACCAGGACTACCTGAAGGCCTACCCCAAGGACCCGGGCAACGACCGCGTGCTCTACCAGATGGCCCGCGCCTACGAGCAGGCCGGTCAGCTGGAAGTGGCGATGGCGACGCTGGACCGGCTGGTGGCCGAATTCCCGAAGACGGCCTACCGCGACGAAGCGCAGTTCCGTCGCGGCGAGATGCTGTTCGCGATGCGCGACTACGCCCGCGCCGAGCAGGCCTACGGTACGCTGCTGGCCGGCCGCGGCGCCAACCCCTTCCAGGAGCGCGCCACCTACATGCAGGGCTGGTCGCGCTTCAAGCAGGCCAAGCTGGAGGAGTCGCTGCAATCCTTCTTCGGCGTGCTGGACCTGAAGGCCGACGTGCTCAGCCAGCCCGGTGAGCTGCAAAGCCTGCCCGGCCTGACCCGTGCCGACCGCGAGCTGCTGGAGGACACCTTCCGCGTCACCAGCCTCAGCCTGGCCAACCTGCAGGGCGCTGACGCCATCCAGGGCTACGTCAATTCGCCGCAGCGGCGCAGCTACGAGTTCCGCGTCTACGAGCAGCTCGGCGAGCTCTACCTGAAGCAGGAGCGGCTGAAGGACGCGGCCGACACCTTCGGCGCGTTCGCGCGGCACGACCCGCTGAACGCGCAGGCGCCGCTGCTGCAGGCGCGGGTCATCGACATCTACCAGGGCAACGGCTTCGTCAACCAGGCGCTGGCGGCGAAGAAGGACTATGTCTCGCGCTACGGCGTGGGCAGCGAGTTCCGCCAGGCCAACCCCGAGGGCTGGGAAAAGGCGCAGCCGCTGGTCAAGACCCACCTGACCGAGCTGGCGCGCCATCACCATGCACTGGCGCAGAAGAGCAAGGCCTCGGCCGACTACCAGGAAGCGGTGCGCTGGTATCGCCAGTACCTGACGTCATTCCCGAACGCACCCGAGGCGGCGCAGAACAACTTCTTGCTGGCCGAGCTGCTGTACGAAGACAAGCGCTACGCCGAGGCGCTGCCCGAGTATGAGAAGACGGCCTACCAATACCCGGCGCACGCCAAGAGCGCCGACGCCGGCTACACGGCGCTGCTGAGTTACGCGGCGCTGGAGAAGGGCGCGGCGGCCGCCGATCAGCCGGCGCTGCAGAAGGCCGCGGCCGCCAGTGCGGCACGCTTTGCCGACGCCTTCCCGGGCGACCCGCGCACCGGCGCCGTGCTGACACGTGCGGCCGAGCAGTGGTATGCACTGGGCGACGGCGAGCAGGCCGCAAAGACGGCCGGCCGCGTGCTGGCGCTGCAGCCGCCTGCCGCCGCAGCCCAACGCCGCGTTGCGTGGACCGTGGTCGCGCACACCGCGTTCGAGCGGGGCGAGTTCGCGCAGGCCGAGAAAGCCTATGGCGAGGTGCTGGCGCTGACGCCTGCCAACGAGGCCGGCCGCCGCGAGCTGGCCGAGCGCCTGGCCGCGTCGGTCTACCGCCAGGGCGAGCAGGCGCGTGCGGGTGGCCAGGCGCGTGAAGCCGTGGCGCACTTCATGCGCATCGGCGCCTTGTCGCCAGACTCCGCCGTTCGCGCCACGGCGCAGTACGACGCCGCCGCCGCGCTGATCGGCCTCCAGGACTGGGACGCCGCCGCCAGCACGCTGGAAGATTTCCGCAGCCGCTATCCGCGCCATAACCTTCAGGCTGACGTGACGAGCAAGCTCGCCTTCGTCTACACGGAGAAGGGCAGCTGGGCCCAGGCGGCCGGCGAGTACGAGCGCCTGGCGGCCGCGCAGCCCGACGCCAAGCAGGCACGCGCCGCGCTGTGGCAGGCCGTGCAGCTGCGCGAGAAGGCCGCTGGCAAGACGCCGGACGCCATGGCGCCCGCCGCCCGCACGGCGCTGGCCCAGGCCTACGAGCGCTACGTGAATCAGTTCCCGCAGCCGCTGGAGACGGCGGTGGAGGCACGCTACCGGCTGGCGATGCTGGCCCGCGCCGACGGCAGCGCGGCCCGCGAGCTGGCCCTCATGCGCGACATCTACCAGGCCGACCAGGCCGGTGGCGCCGCACGCACGCCGCGCACACAGTTCCTCGGGGCGACCGCCGCGCTGGCGCTGGCGCAGCCTACCGTCGACGCCTACCGCAAGATCGCGCTCGTCGAGCCGCTGGCCAAGCAGCTCAAGGCCAAGAAGGCCAAGATGGAAGAGGCGCTGAAGGCCTACGCGGTGGCGGCCGACTACGGTGTGGCCGACGTCGTGACGGCCGCGTCCTACCAGACGGCCGCGCTCTACCAGGACTTCGGCAAGGCGCTGCTGGACTCGCAGCGGCCCAAGAAGCTGTCGAGGCTGGAGCTGGAGCAATACAACGTGATGCTGGAGGAGCAGGCCTACCCCTTCGAGGAGCAGGCGACGGAGCTGCACGAGGCCAACGCCCGCCGCACGACGCAGGGCATCTACGACGAGTGGGTCAAGAAGAGCTTTGCCGCGCTGCGCGAACTGCGCCCGGTGCGCTACGGCAAGGTGGAACGCAGCCAAGGAGGGGTCGATGCGATCCGCTGAGCATCGGGCCGGCGCCCATCGTGTGCACCTGCGTGTGGCGGCGCTGTTGGCCGCCCTCGCGCTGGGCGGCTGCGCCAGCCTGCCGAGTTTCTTGAGCGACACCCGCGTTGCCGCTGCACCGGCCGCCGCGGCGGCTGCATCGGCGCCGCAGGCGGCGGGTGCCGGTGAGGCCGAGCCGCAGGTCGTCGTCACGCCGGCAGCGCAGCGCGCCTTCGACGAGGCGCGTCGCCTGATGCGCGCCGGCCGCCTGGACGACGCCGAGCGCGTGCTGCTGGCGTTGACCAAGTCCGACCCCGACCTCGGCGGGCCGCATGCCAATCTCGGCGTCATCTACCGCGATCGCGGCAACCGCCTGGCGCCGGCGATCGCCGAGCTGGAGACGGCGGTCCGGCTCAGCCGCCGCCAACCCCTGTTTCACAACGAGCTGGGCGTGGCCTACCGCCAGGCCGGCCAGTTTGACAAGGCGCGCCAGGCCTACGAGCAAGCCCTGGCACTCGACCCGAACTGCGCGCCGGCCGTGCTGAACCTCGGCATCTTGCAGGACATGTACCTCGGCGACGGCGCGCGCGCGCTGGCGCTGTACGAGCGCTACCTGGCGCTGACGCCGCAAGGTGACGCCGCCGTCACCAAGTGGGTCGCCGACCTGAAGAACCGCAAGCCGGCAGCCGCTGCCGCCGCGAAGAAGGAGACCCCATGAGGTGTTGGCCCCCGCTCGTCATGACGGCCCTGGTGCTGCTCGCCGCCAGCGCCCGTGCGCAAGACCGCGCCGAGATCGACCAGACCAAGATCATCGGCAACCGCGAACTGCCCAAGGTGCTCTACATCGTGCCGTGGAAGAAGCCGCTGCCTGGCCAGCTGTCCGGCCGGCCGGCCGCCAGCGTGCTCGATGAAACGCTGGCACCGGTGGACCGCGACGTTTTCCGCCGCCAGGTGCAGTACCACGCACAGGCCGGCACCGCGCCGGCCGCACCGGCTGCTGCCGCCCCCGCCATCCCGCCAGCCCGCCCCTAACTTTCGTATCCGTCTTTTTCAGGAGAAGCCCATGAGCGTCGTCGATTTCGCCGTCAAATTCTTTCAGGACAGCGGCGTCGCTATCTATTTCAGCATCGCCATCATGGCGGTGGGCCTGGCGATCGCGATCGAGCGCTTCATCTTCCTGCGCCAGGCGCGGGCCGACAACCGCAAGCTGTGGGCCAAGATGCTGCCGGTGCTGCAGAGTGGGCGGTTCAAGGAGGTGCACAACATCGCCACCAGCTCCGAGGCGGCCATCGGCAAGATCGTCGTCAACGGCCTGGAGCGCATGCAGAGCCCGGGCCGCCGCGAAGACTTCGATGCGGCGATGGAGGAGGGCATGATGGAGATCGTGCCGCGCCTGGAGAAGCGCACGCACTACATCGCCACGCTCGCCAACGTGATCACGCTGGTCGGCCTGCTGGGCACCATCATCGGCCTGATCAAGGGCTTCACCGCCGTGGCCGCCGTCAATCCGGCCGAGAAGGCCGAGCTGCTGTCGGCGTCGATCTCCATCGCGATGAACAACACCGCCTTCGCGCTGTCGGTGGCCATTCCGTTCCTGCTCATCCACGCCTTCCTGCAGGCGCGCACCAGCGAGATCGTCGACGGCCTGGAAGCCGCCAAGATCAGCTTCCTGAACGTGACGGGCCGCATCCGCGCCGAGCAGCAAGCCGCGTCGGGCCGCTGAAGTGGCCATGCCGAACCACCCAGTTCAGGAGGCTTGATCATGCCGGTTCGCCGTCCGCGCAAGCACGTGGTCCATCTGGAAGTCACGGCGTTCATCAACGTCATTGTGGTGCTGGTGCCCTTCCTGCTGTCCACGGCGGTGTTCTCGCACCTGGCGGTGCTGGACCTGTCGTTGCCGGCCAAGAGTTCGGGGCCCGAGCAGATCGATGCCGACAACCTGCTCAAGCTCGAGATCGTCATGCGCCCCGACGCGCTGGAGGTGGGCGACCGCATCGGCGGCCTCATCCAGCGCATCCCGTCCACGCCGCAGGGCTATGACCTCGCCACGTTGTCCACGCTGATGCAGACCATCAAGGCCAAGCACCCGGCCACACGGTCGGCCAGCGTGCTGGCCCAGCCCGACACCGCCTACGACAACCTCGTGCAGGTCATGGACGCGGTGCGCCAGGCCCGGCCGCCCGGTGCCACCGGCAAGACGCCCGACATCGAGCTGTTCCCGGACATCTCGATCGGGGACGCGCCCACCAGCGCACGCAAGAACTAGCAAAGGCCGCGCATGAAACTGACGCCTGTCCAGAAGCGTGCCGCCCGCCTCGCGCGCAACAACTCGGGGCTCGACATGAATCTGGTCGCCCTGATCGACATCTTCACCATCCTGATCTTCTTCCTGATGTCCAGCACGGGCATCGAGACGCTGACCAATGCGCGTGCCGTGAAGCTGCCGATGTCGGTGGCCGAGAAGACGCCGCGCCAGACCATCGTCGTCTCGGTCAGCGACACGGAGATCGTCGTCGAGGGCCGCAAGGTCGCCGACGTGGCCGACGCGCTGAAGCTGCAGGACGACCTGATCCCGGCACTGAAGGCCGAGCTGGACCTGTTGGCCGCACGCCCCGTGCTGGGTGCCGACAAGGACGGGACCAGCAAGGCGGTGACCATCCTGGGTGACAAGCACATCCCCTACAGCCTGCTGCGCAAGGTGATGTACACCGGCGCTCGCGCCGGCTTCGTCGAGATCGCCTTCGCCGTGCAAAGGAAGACCTGACCATGTCCGCGCTCGCGATTACGTTCCGCCCGGACGTGCTGGCCTGGGCCGACGTGCCGGAAGACGATGCCCGCTATCGTCGCATCCTGCACACGGTGCTGGCAGCGGTGGCGGTCGTGTGCCTGGTGCTGCTGTTCATGCCCAAGCCCGTCGTCGACCGCGCCAAGCCGCCCGAGCTGCCGGCGCGCCTGGCCAAGCTTATGGTGGAGAAGGTGGAGAAGGAGCAACTGCCGCCGCCCGTCAAGCCCAAGCCGGAGGCGCCGACCCGCGACGAGCCCGAGAAGGCGCAGGAGCCGGCAGCCCGGCCACTGCCCAAGGCGCCGCCGCTGCAGGGCGCACCCGTGCCGGAGGCTCGCAATCCGTTGCCCGACCGCGCGCCGGGCGAGGTCGCGGCCGCGCGCCGCAAGGCGGCCGGCGTGGGTCTGCTGGCGATGAAGGACGAGATCGGTGCGCTGCATGCGGCGCCGGCCGCCGTGCAGCTCCGGCAGGACATCAAGCAGGGGCCTGGCGTGGGCGCCGGTGTCGGCCCCGGCGTGGGTGCCGGCAACGAGGCCGGTCTGCCCGACCGCAACATGATCACCTCCAACGCGGCCGGCGGCAGCGGCGGCATCAACACGGCGGCCTACAGCCGCAACACCGGCGGTGGCGGCCTGGCCGGCCGCTCCACGACGCTGGTGGAAGGCGTGGTGGGCGGTGGCGGCGGCGGGGGTGTCGGCGGCGGCGGCCAGGGTGGCAAGGGCAACACCTTGGGCGGCGGCAATGGTGGGGCCGGCGGCTCGCTGCAGCGCGGCGGCAGCGGCAAGGCCTCGCGGTCGCTGGAGGACGTGCGCCTGGTGTTCGAGCGCAACAAGGGTTCGATCTACGCCATCTACAACCGTGCACTGCGGGAGGACCCCGCGCTGCAGGGCAAGGTCGTCGTGGAACTGAAGATCGCGCCGTCGGGCGAGGTGGTGGATTGCCGCATCGTCTCCAGCGAGCTGAAGACGCCCGAGCTGGAGCGCAAGCTGCTTGCACGCATCAAGCAGTTCGACTTCGGCGCCAAGCAGGTGGACCAGATGGTGGTGACCTACCCGCTGGACTTCCTGCCGTCCTGACGCCTCCTGGCGCGCCCGCGTGGCGTTCTCCAGGTGAGCGCCCAAGGCTGCGGTTAACATCCGCCGCGCCTTGGGTGCGCGCCGTTCTCACGAGCGGCGCGTTAAACGGGAAACCGGTGAAGCGGGCAGGTCCATCGATCTGACCGCCATTCCGGTGCAGCCCCCGCTGCTGTAAGCCTGACGATCCTGCAACCAGCCACTGTGCATCGCACGGGAAGGCGCAGGAGAGGAAGACGGCCAGCCAGAATACCGGCCCGATGGCAGATGTCAGCACCATTCCCCGGGGTGAGGGACGTCGCTGTCGGACCCGCACTGCCTGCACGCAGCACCCGGGCTGCCGATGTCGCCGCCATGTCTCCCCTCGATTGGTGTTCAGTTTGAACCATTCGACGGGAGGTATCGAATGCACATCATGGAGGGCTTTCTGCCTTTCAAGCATGCGCTGGCGTGGACGGTGGCGTCCGCGCCGTTTCTGGCTTGGGGCCTGGCTGCGGCCGGCCGTCGGCTGCGTGAGCAGCCCGATCAGCGCATGCTGCTGGGGGTCAGTGCCGCGTTCGCCTTTTTGCTGTCGGCGCTGAAGCTGCCTTCCGTCACCGGCAGCTGCTCGCACCCGACCGGGGTGGGGCTGGGCGCCTTGCTGTTCGGCCCGGCGGCGATGGTGCCGGTGGGCTTCGTGGTGCTGCTGTTCCAGGCGCTGCTGCTGGCCCATGGCGGCCTCACCACGCTGGGCGCCAATGTGTTTTCGATGGCCATCGTCGGGCCGTTCGTGGCCTACGGGGTGTTCCGGCTCGCCTGCGTGCTGGGCCTGGCGCGCAGCCCGGCGGTGTTTTTGGCCGCCTGTCTGGGCGATCTGGCCACCTATGTCACCACCTCGCTGCAACTGGCGCTGGCCTTTCCTGATCCCGTGGGCGGCGTGCTGCTGTCCTTCGAGAAGTTCGCGGGCATCTTCGCGCTGACGCAGTTGCCGCTGGCCATCACGGAAGGCCTGCTGACGGTGTTGGTGGTCAACGCGATGGCGCAATTCAACGCCCGCGAGCTGCAGCACCTGCCGGTGCTCGCGCTGCCACGCAGGGCCATGCCATGAGCAGACGCAAGGCCTGGTTGATGTGGGCCGCCGTGGTGGCGCTGACCACCGTGCCGCTGCTGTGGGTAGGCCAGGGGCCGCTCGATGAGCAGGGCGCCGCCGGCGAACTCTTCGAAGGGGCAGACGCTCGCGCGCAGCAGGCCATCACCCGCATCGCGCCCGACTACAAGCCCTGGTTCAGGCCGGTGCTCGAGCCGTCCAGCGGCGAAATCGCGTCGCTGCTGTTCGCGTTGCAGGCCGCGCTGGGGGCCGGCGTGATCGGCTATTGGTTGGGGGTCTCCAAGACCCGCGCAGCCGCCGCGCGCGGTGATGGCGAGGCGTCGGCGGCCAACACACCGCCCCCGGCCACGCCGCCGCAGCCCTGATCGCCTGCCGTGACCATTGAACGCCTGGCCTATGCCAGCCCGTGGCGCCACATGGCGCCCTCCGCCAAGGCGCTGTTTTGTGCAGCGGCCATGGCGGCAGCCTGGCTGGCCGCTTCACCGGCGGCGGCGCTGCTGCTCGCGCTGCTGCTGGCGGCCGTGACCGTGGCCGGGGCGCGCACGCCTTGGCGCGCCTACGTGCGCGTGCTGCGGGCGCCGCTGGGCTTTCTGGCGCTGTCCTGCCTCAGCATGCTGGTGACCCTGGCGCCCGGCCGTGACGGCCTGGCCTGGCGCTTTGCGCCGGAGCTGCTGCCGCAGGTGCTCATGACGGCCAGCCGCGCCGCAGCGCTGTGCACCGCCTTGCTGCTGCTGGTGCTCACGACGCCGCTCGGCGACCTGCTGGGCCTGCTGCGCCGGCTGCGTGTGCCGCCGCTGCTGCTGGACCTGATGCTGCTGGCCTACCGCATGCAGGCGGTGCTGGGCGAAGCCTGGGCCGACGGCCTCACCGCGCAACGTGCCCGCCTGGGCCACGGCACGCCGGGCCAGGCCTTGCGCTCGACGGCGCGGCTGATCAGCTGCCTGGCGGTGCAGGTCTGGGCCCGGGCCAGCGCGCTGCAGGCGGCGGCCCAGGCGCGCAACGACACCGGCGAGCTGCGCTTTCTGACGCCGCAGTGGGCCCGCAGCGGGCGCCATCATGCCGTGGCGCTGCTGGGCGGCCTGGCGCTGGTGCTGGCCGTGCTGGCCACGCGGGTTGGAGGTGGGGCATGAGCCCGCTGATCGAGCTGCGCGGCGCCACCTATCGTTACCCGGATGGCAGCCACGGCCTGCGCGACTGCAGCCTGGCGCTGCGCCCCGGCAGCCGCAATGCCTTGCTGGGCGCCAACGGCGCGGGCAAGACCACGCTGATGCTGCATCTCAACGGCTTGCTGCAGCCCGAGTCGGGCACGCTGCAGTGGCAGGGGCAGCCGGTGAGCTACGGCCGCGACGGCTTGCGCGCGTTGCGCCAGCAGGTGGGGCTGGTGTTTCAGAACCCCGACCGGCAGCTGTTCTCGGCCCATGTGGAGGAGGACGTGTCCTTCGGCCCGCTGAACCTGGGCCTGCCGGACGCCGAGGTGCGGCAGCGGGTGGCCGAGTCGCTCGCAGCCGTGGGCATGCAGGCCCATGCGCGCAGCCCGGTGCACCACCTGAGCTTCGGGCAGAAGAAGCGCGTCTGCCTGGCCGGGGTGCTGGCCATGCGGCCGCGCTTGCTGGTGCTGGACGAACCCATGGCGGGCCTGGACTTGCCGATGCAGATCGACCTGCAGCACCTGCTGGATGCGCTGGCGATGCAGGGCGTGACGGTGCTGGTGTCGACCCACGACGCGGCCTTTGCGGCCGCCTGGGCCGACGACATCCATGTGATGGCGAACGGACGTTGCCAGCTCTCGCGCGCGGCCCAGGCGCTGCTGGCGCAACCGCAGGCCTGGGCCGACGTGGGGCAGCGCCCGCCCGAGGTGATGGCCCTGCACGCCGAGCTGGCGCGCCAGGGCCTGCTGCCGGCGGCGCCGGTGCCTCGTTCCATCGAAGGCTTGTTGGCGGCGCTGCGCGCTCGCCCGCAGCCTGTTGCTACAGAAAGTTTGATCCATGAAGGCTGAACTCCCCGGCACGGTCTGGTTCGTCGGCGCGGGCCCGGGCGACCCGGAGCTCATCACCGTCAAAGGCCAGAAGCTGCTGGCCCAGGCGGGTGCGGTGCTGTTTGCCGGCTCGCTGGTGGACCGCGCCGCCACCGCCTATGCACCGCCCGGTTGCGATGTTCGCGACTCCAAGGACATGACGCTGGAGGACATGACCGAATGGCTGGTGAGCCGTGCGAGCCAGCACCAGACGGTGGTGCGCCTGCAGACCGGCGACCCGTCGCTCTACGGCGCGCTGATCGAGATGGCACGCCCGCTGGACGCGGCCGGCGTGCCGTGGCGCGTGGTGCCCGGCGTCTCGTCGGCCATGGCCGCCATGGCGGCAGCGGGTGAGTCGATGACGCTGCCCGAGGTCACGCAGAGCGTGATCCTCACCCGCGTGGCGGGCCGCACGCCCATGCCCGAGGGCGAAGACCTCGCGGCGCTGGCGGCGCACCGCACGACGCTGTGCATCTTTTTGTCCATCACGCTGCTGCACAAGGTGGAGGCCGCGCTGCGCGCAGCCGGCTGGCCCGAAGACGCGCCCATGCTGGTGGTGCACAAGGCCAGCTGGCCTGGCGAAGAACTCATCCTGCGCGGCACGCTGGCCGACATCAAGCAGCGCTGCCGCGAGGCCGGCGTGGTCAGCCAGGCCATGATCGTTGCGAGCCCCACGCTGGGCTCGCGTCATTGGGAGACGCTGGTGCGCTCCAAGCTTTACGACCCTCATTTCACCCATCGATTCCGAAAGGCCACTGCATGATCAGCCCCACCGACACCGTCCTGATCGTGGGGCACGGCTCCCGCGAGGATTCCGGCAACCAGGAGATCCTGGCCTTTGCCGACCAGTGGCGGCAGCGCCAGCCGGCGTGGCGCATCGAGGTCTGCTTCATCGAGTTCGCCGCGCCGTCGCTGAACCAGGGACTGCTCGCTGCTGCCCGCAGCGCCCGGCGCGTGCTGGTGGTGCCGCTCATCCTCAATGCCGCCGGCCACGTGAAGATGGAAGTGCCCGAAGCCATCGAGCAGGCGCGGCTGAGCTGCCCGCAGACCGAGATCCTGCTGGCGCCGCACCTGACCGCCTGCGACCCGGTGCTGGCCGTGCTGCGCCGCCGCCTGCGCAAGGCCATGCAGGCGCTGGACATGCCCGACCCCACCACCACCGGCGTGGTGCTGCTGGGGCGGGGCTCGTCTGACCGCGGCGCCAATGGCGACATGGCCAAGATGGCGCGCTGGCTGCTGGAGTCGGGCGACCACGAACTGGTGGACCTGGCCTTCACCGGCATCACCTGGCCCCGGCTGGAGCGCGTGGTGCAACGGCAGGCGCTGCTGGGCATGACGCAGATCGTCGTGCTGCCTTACTACCTCTACACCGGCACGCTGATGCAGCGCATCCACCGGCAGGTGGCGCACCTGCGCCTGCAATACCCGCAGCTGCGCTTCCACTGCACGGAGCATTTCGGTTTCGAGCCGGAGATCTTCGAGCTGATGACGCAGCGCGTGCTGGACCTGGACGCGCAGGTGCCCGACAGCCGCCTGCCTTGCGACGGCTGTAGCTACCGCGAGCTGGCGCACGACGCGGGCCACGGCCATTCGCATGAGCACACGCACGAGCACGCGCACGAACACGTCGTCCACGTGCATCCGGCGGGCATCGCGGCGGGTGCGCATGACCATGCGCACGGCCATGACCACGACCATGCTCATGCACATGGCCACGACCATGCTCATGCCCATCCGCACGAAAGCCAGCCGGCATGAGCACGGTCAACACCGTTACCGAGCAGCTCACACGCGCCGGCCAGGTGATCGAGCACGACAGCTTTTCCATCATCGATGCCGAGGCCGGGCCGCATGCGTACACGCCGTCGCAATGGGCCATCGTGCGCCGCATGATCCATGCGAATGCCGACTTCGACTTCAACGGCCTGACCGAGTTCCATCCGGCGGCGGTGGAGGCCGGCGTGGCCGCGATGCTGCGCGGCGGCGCGCCCATCGTGGCCGACGTGGAGATGATCTGCTCCGGGCTGTCGCGCCCGCGGCTGCATCACTTCGGCATGAAGCCCTGGCAGTTCATCAGCGACGATGACGTGATCCAGGCCGCGCAGGCCGAAGACACCACGCGTGCGGTGCAGGCCATGCGCAAGGCCCACCGGCAAGGGCTGCTGGACGGCGCCATCGTTGGCATCGGCAACGCGCCCACGGCGCTGATCGAGCTGGTGCGGCTGATCCGCGATGACGGCGCGCGCCCGGCCCTGGTGGTGGGAATGCCGGTGGGGTTCGTCTCGGCGGCCGAATCCAAGGCGCTGATGAGCGAGGTGTCGCAGGTGCCCTGGATCGTCATTCGCGGGCGCAAGGGCGGCTCCACGCTGGTGGTGGCCGCGCTGCACGCGCTGCTGGCCCTGGCCGAGGCCCAGCAGCGCCAGGCCGCTGCGGCGCTGCCGGAGCCGCGTGCATGAAGGCCAAGGAGCCGGCACCCCCGCGCGGCACCCGCACCGGCTTCACGACGGGCGCCTGTGCGGCCGCGGCGGCGCGTGCGGCGGTGCTGGGGCTGGCCGGCGGCGCGGTGCCCGATCGCATCGAGAGCCTGCTGCCCAATGGCGACCGTGTCTGGTTCGACGTGCATGACGGCCGCAGCGCGGGCGAGATGGCTCACGCCATGGTCGTGAAGTTCGCAGGCGACGACCCGGACTGCACCGATGGTGCCCACCTCACCGTCGATCTGCAATTGCTGCCCGGCCGCGCCCAGGAGGTGAGCTTCCATGCCGGCGACGGCGTGGGCCACGTCACCATGCCCGGCCTGGGCCTGGACGTCGGCGGGCCGGCCATCAACCCCGTGCCACGCCGCAACATCGCCGACAACCTGCGCGAAGCCGCACCGCAACTGCTGGCCCAGCATGGCGTGGCCGTGACCATCAGCGTGCCGGGCGGCCAGGAGATGGCCCGCAAGACGACCAATGCGCGATTGGGCATCCTCGGCGGCATCAGCATCCTCGGCACCACCGGCATCGTGCGCCCGTACTCCACGGCGGCCTGGCGGGCCAGCGTGGTGCAGGGCGTGCAGGTGGCGGCCACCGTGGGTCATGGGCTGGTGGCGCTGACCACCGGCGGCCGCACCGAGAGCTTTGCGATTGCTGCGCTGCGCGCGGAACGCCCCGAGCTGCCGCAGGCCTGCTTCGTGCAGATGGGCGACTTCCTGCGCTACGCGCTGGACGAAGTGGTGGCCCAGGGCATTGAGCTGGTGGTGCTAGCGGTGATGGTGGGCAAGCTCACCAAGATCGCGCAGGGCGAAACCATCACGCATGCCAACCGCAACGTCGTGGACACCGATCTGGTGGCCGACATCGCCCGGCGCATCGGTGCGGCCGAGGCCGACTGCCAGGCCATCGCGGCGGCCGAGACGGCCCGCTTCGGCGCGGAGCTGATGGTGGAGCGCGGCCTGGGCGACGCCTTCCACCGCGCGTTGGCGCAAGCCGCCATCGACACCTTGCTGGCGCCAGACCGCTACGACCGCGCGTTTGCGCTGCGGGTGCTGGTGTGCGACTTCAACGGGCAGTGCGTGGCCGATGTCGCTTCGGGCCCGGCCCGCGTGCGCGAGCGCCCCGCCACCGCCGGCCGCACCGGCACCGACCACCTGCCGGACGCTGACGCGCCCGCCGACACCGACCTTTGAGCGCCTCACGACATGTCTGAAAGAGATCCCAACCCCTGCCATGTGATCGGCGTGCTCGACGACGGCATGGCCAGCCTGGGCGCCACGGCCGGCGCGCTGATCCGCTCGGCCGATGTGGTCATCGGCGGCAGCCGCACGCTGGCGCTGTTCGATGACTGGCTCAAGCCCGGCGCCGTGCGCCACGACCTCACCGGCGCGCTCGGCCGTGTGCCCGACTGGGTGCGGGCCGCGCGCGAGCAGTTGCAGTGCTGCGTGGTGCTGGCCACGGGCGACCCGCTGTGCCACGGCATCGCGCCGTATCTGGCCCAGCATCTGTGCATCGATGCGCTGCAGATCCACCCCCATCTCTCGACGCTGCAGCTGGCTTGTGCGCGCATCGGCCTGGCCTGGCACGACGCGCGCATCGTGTCGGCGCACGGCAAGGACGCCGGCGAGTGGGCCCGCGGCAGCACGCCCGCGCACGGCTTGTACCCGTTGGCGCAGGCGCTGCGCGCCCACGACCGGCTGCTGGTGCTGACCAGCCCCGACAACAGCCCCGACCGCATCGCGCGCCTGCTGCTGGCCGAGGGCCTGGGCGATGACTTCCAGATGGCGGTGGCCGAGCGGCTGCAGCAGCCGCAGGAGCGCGTGCTGCCGCAGCTGGCACCCGCCGAGGCCGCCCAGATGCAGTTCGCCGACCTGAACGTCGTGCTGTTGTGGCGCCAGCGGCCGGCGCCGCGGCCGGTGAGCTTCGGGCTGCCCGATGCGGCCTACCACCAGCGGCAGCCGGACAAGGGACTGATCACCAAGCAGGAGGTGCGCGCGGTCAGCCTGGCGCGCCTGCAGCTGCGCGCCGACAGCGTGGTGTGGGACATCGGTGCGGGCTCGGGTTCGGTGGGCCTGGAAGCGGCGCGGCTGTGCCCGCGGGGCCATGTGTATGCCATCGAGAAGAACGAGGCGGATGTGGCGATCGCGCGCCGCAACCACGAGGCCTTCGGCGTCAGCAACTACAGCCTGCAGCACGGCAAGGCGCCGCTCGGGCTGGAGGCCTGGCCGGCGCCCGATGCGGTGTTCGTCGGCGGCTCGGGCGGCGAGCTGGGCGCGTTGATCGGGCTGGTCCTGGAGCGGCTGCGCCCCGAGGGCCGGCTGGTGATGAACTTTGTGACGCTGGAGAACCTCGCTGCGGCCACCGCCGCTCTGCAAGCGCTGCAGGCCCAGATCGATGGGCTGCGCTGGGACGTGGTGCAGCTGCAGGCAGCGCGCAGCAAACCCATTCTTCACATGCACCGCATGGTGGCGGAGAACCCGGTGTGGATCGTGTCGGCCTGGCGCGGCGCGGCCGAGGCGCCGCAGGAGGCCGCTGATGAATGAACCCGTGTCGCCGGTGCGCCCCGGCACCTTGTGGGGCGTGTCCCTGGGCCCGGGCGATCCGGGGCTGATCACGCGCGCCGCGTGGGCGGCCCTGTCGCGCACCGACACCGTCTGGGTCTACCCGGCCCGCAGCGGCAAGACGCCGAGCTACGCCTTCGACATCGTGCAGCGCGCGGGCCTGGCGCCGCCGGCCACGCACACCCAGCTGCTGTTCCCCATGACGCATGACGGCGAGAAGCTCGCGCGCGCCTGGCTCAAGGCGGCCGACACCGTGCTGCCCTGGCTGCAGGCCGGCCAGGACGTGCTGTTCCTGGTGGAGGGCGATGCCAGCACCTACGCCACCTTCGGCCACCTGGCCCGCACCGTGCGGCAGCTGGTGCCCGAGGTGCCGGTGGAGGTCATCGCCGGGGTGAACGCCTTCACCGCGGCCTGCGCCCGCGTCGACACGCCGTTTGCCGAGCAGGACGACACCGTGGCCATCGTGCCGGCGGCTTACGGCGTCAGCGCGGTGGAGCGGCTGCTGCCGGACTTCGACACGCTGGTGCTGATGAAGATCAAGCCGCTGATGACCGAACTCATCGACTGGCTGGAGCGCCGCGAGCTGCTCGCCGGCGCGCATTTCATCGAACGCGTGGGCGCGCCGGACGAGCGACGTGTCTCGGGCGCCGAGCTGCTGGCCCTGCGTGGCGAGAAGGTCAGCTACCTCTCGCTGCTCATCGTCAAGAACCCGCACCGCATCCGCGGTGAACGCATCAAGGGCTGCCTCAAGAAGAGCAGCCCCTCACCTGACCCCGTCTCCGACCCAGTGTCCGCACCATGACCACTGCCTTGCCTTCCTCGACCGGTGCCGATGCATCGGGCCACCCCGCTGCCGTACCGGCTGCCGAACCCCGCATCTGCCTGGTGGCCATCACCAAGCATGGCGCCGCGCAGGCCGCACGCCTGGCCGAGGCGCTGCCGCAGGCGCAGGTCTGCACCTCGGCCAAGTTCGCGCAGGCTTTTGCCGGCTTGCCCAACACCGTGCATGCCTACGACGGCGCGTTGCGCGACCAGATCGCGCCGCTGTTCGCCGAGCAGGATCAGCTGATCTTCTTCGTCTCGCTCGGTGCCGTGGTCCGCCTGATTGCGCCGCATCTGCGCGACAAGGACGTGGACCCTGGTGTCATCGTGGTGGACGACGCGGGCCAGTACGTCATCCCCGTGCTGTCCGGTCACGTGGGTGGCGCCAACGAATGGAGCGAGCGCGTGGCCGACCTGATGGGCGGCACGCCGGTGCTCACCACCGCCTCGGACGTGGGCAAGACCATTCCGGTGGACATCCTGGGCCGGCATCTGGGCTGGCGGGTGGAGGCGCCCAAGATCAACATCACCCGGGTTTCGGCCCATGTGGTGAACGGCGAACCCATCGCCTTCGTGCAGGAAGCCGGCAGCCCGAACTGGTGGACCCGCCCCACGCCTGTGCCGGCCAATGTGCAGCGCTTCGATCGCCTGGACGCGGTGGACCTGTCGCGTTTTGCCGCCGTGTTGTGGGTCACGCAGGCGCCGGTGCCGGCCGCGCTGTGGGAGCAGCTGAACGAGCGCCTGGTGGTGTACCGCCCGCCGCTGGAGGCCGGCGCATGACGCGACCCCGGCTGACGCTGGGCATCGGCTGCGACCGCGGCACCAGCCTGGCCACGCTGACGGAGGCCGTGGATGCGGCGCTGCAGCTGGCGGGGGCGGAGCCCGGTCAGGTGGACGGTGTGGCCAGCATCACGCTCAAGGCCGATGAGCAGGGGCTGCTCGCGCTGGCTGCCGCGCGGCACTGGCCGCTGCAGTTCTTCGCGCCGCAGGCGCTGGCGGCGGTGCCGGTGCCCAACCCCTCTGAGACGGTGCGGCGCCACACGGGCACGCCGTCGGTCAGCGAAGCCGCCGCGTTGCTGGCCGCCGGCCCCGACACCCCGATGACCGCCCTGGTGGTGGAAAAACTGCGTCACCGTGGCCGCGACGAGCGCCACGCGACGGTATCGATAGCAAGGAAGACGCCATGACCGATCTCATTGACACCCCCCCGCCGGCGACCGGCAAGATCATGCTGGTGGGCATAGGCCCCGGCAGCGTCGAGCACATGACGCAGCGCGCCCGCGACGCCATTGCCGAGGCCGATGTGGTGATCGGTTATGTCACCTACATCAAGCTGGTGGCCGATCTGATCGAGGGCAAGGAGATCATCCGCAAGTCCATGACCGAGGAGCTGGACCGCGCGGTGAGTGCGCTGGAGGCGGCCCGGCAGGGCAAGAAGGTGGCGCTGATCTCGTCGGGCGATGCCGGTGTCTACGGCATGGCGGGCCCGACCTACGAGGTGCTGTTCCAGGCAGGCTGGACGCCGGACGACGCGGTGCAGGTGGAGATCATCCCCGGCGCCTCGGCGCTGAACAGCTGCGCTGCGCTGGTGGGCGCGCCGCTGACGCACGACTTCTGCGCCATCTCGCTGTCGGACCTTCTGACGCCGTGGCCCACGATCGCGCGGCGGCTGGATGCGGTGGCCATGGCTGATTTCGTGGTGGCGCTCTACAACCCCAAGAGCGGGCGCCGCACGCGGCAGATCGTGGAGGCGCAGCGGCTCTTCCTGCGCCATCGCCGCGCCGACACGCCGGTGGCCATCGTCAAGAGCGGCTATCGGCGCCGCCAGAACATCGTGTTCACCACGCTGGACCAGATGGCCGAGGCCGACATCGGCATGCTCAGCACGGTGCTGATTGGCAACAGCAACACCTTCATTCGCCATGGCCTGATGGTGACGCCGCGCGGCTACGCCAACAAATACGACATGGCCGACGGCGGCAGCACCCGCGATGGCGAGAAGGCCGGCCGGTCGCTGTCCACCGGCCTGCTGGGCTGGTTGCAGCAGCTGAAGCTGGAGCATTCGCAAGGGGCCGACGTGGCCACGTTGGCGCAGCGCCACCGCCTGCCGCCCGACTACATCCAGGCCGTGCTGGCCGAGCCTGACGAACTGCCGCAAGAGGCCGTGGCAACCGAGGAGGACGTGGCATGACCGAGGCCGTCGTCACCAAGCCCAAGATCGGCGAATACCGCCGCCACATCCTCGTGTGCACCGGCGAACGCTGCACCAGCGACGGCAGCTCGCAGGCGCTGTTCGACAGCCTGGGCGACAAGTTCAAGGCAGCCGGCCTGACGTCGGGCCCCTTGCGCGTCAAGCGCACGCGGGCGAGCTGCTTCGCGGCCTGCAAGGGCGGGCCCATCGTGTGCGTGCAGCCGGACGGCACCTGGTACTACAACGTCACGCCCGACAACATGGACCGCATCATCGAGCAGCACCTGTGCGGCGGCCGGCCGGTGGACGAGTTGGTGTTCCATCAGGCGCAGGCGCCAGGCGATTCCGGGCGCGAGGGTGGCGCCTGACGTCCGGCAGGCCTGCCGGCGGCATGTGTTGATGACCTGTGGTCACCCGCCGCACCTGGCACAGATCACGCACCGCGGCGGATGCTTCCCTGTGGGCGGTGGTCCCTCCGACAGGAATCGAACCTGTATTTGCCGCTTAGGAGGCGGCCGTTCTATCCATTGAACTACGGAGAGCAGGGATCGCACGCCCTGGGGTGGGCGAGGGCGCGCATTCTCGCATGGCTGCGGGCGCGGTGCCGGCGGCTCAGGCGATGCTCAGCGCCCGGGCACTCAGGCGCTGCAGGGTCAGGTCGCAGTGCTCCAGCGTCGAGATGCATTCGATGCCGGAACTCTCCACTTCGCCCATCACGTCCAGCCAGGCGCTAAGCGCCTCCAGCGTGACCTTGGCCCGGGACGTCGTCACCCAGCCACGGCCGCTCAGCTGGCCGAGGTAGATCCAGGTCTGGCGGCGTGACAGCCCCGAGAGTTGCCCGATGCTGGCTTGCGAGATGGGCAGCGACAGCCGGTTGGCCTGCCAGCCGCCGTGGAGCCTGGCCTCGGGCGCCAGCGCGGTGGCGAGCGTCGCCATCACGCTGACCAGCCTTTGCAGCCCGTTGCCGGCCAGTCGCATGGAGATCTGGCCCTGCAGCCGCCGCGCGGTGGCGGTGTAGAGCTCGTCATGGGTGCCGGGCGGCAGTGGCGGTGCGGCGTCGGCCTGGGCCTGCGCGAGCGGGATGTTGATGGTGGTCACGTCCACCAGTGCCGTCACGTCGTAGCGCGCGGCCAGCTTGCCCAGCGGCGATTCCCCGCCGATCACATCGCCCAGCCACAGCGCCGCCACCGCCACCTGCGTACCGGGGGCGACCTGCGACACCAGGCAGGCCGCGCCGCGGCTGATGGCGACCCATTCGTTCTGCGATGTACCGGCCTCGATGATGCGCTGACCGCGCCGGTAGGTCTTGAGCTTGCCTTTGGCCAGCCAGGGGTCCGTGGCGGCTTTCGATCCGGGATTGCGTCGGTTCTTCATCGGTACTGCTGTTGTTCTTGTTCGCGCGCGGTGGCGGACGGCGCGGCCTGCTTTGTAGGCGCCACAGCCGGCTCGCGATCGGTGGAATAGAGGCTAGGGGCGGCGTGTAAAGGGCTTGAATGCATGCTGTTAAGCCCTGACACCTGGCGCTTACCAAATAGACAAGGTCCGGGCCAGCACCCGCTGCAGCCAGCTGCGCGAGCTCGCGTCGGACACATCGCCGCGGGCCACGTTCTCCAGGTTGGCGTTCACCACGTCGCGCGAGGCGACCACGTTGCCGGCGCCGATGTCGCGCGGGTTGACGATGCCGGAGAAGCGCAATGTGGTCACGCCGCCGGCCAGGCCCATGCTGCGTTCGCCGGCCACCAGCAGATGGCCGTTGGGCAGCACGTTGATGACGGTGACCGCCAGCTGGGCGTTGAAGGTGTTGGCCGTCTCGGTGACGCCCGAGCCCTTGAAGGAGTCGCTGCCCGACGCGGTCGCGTCGACGTTGATCAGGGATGCGAGGGCGGTGCCGGCCTTGGCGCCGCCGGGCCCCTTGCTGGCGAGCTTGCTCTCGCGGCTGGTCTCGCCGGTCTGCTTCTGCGTGGCGCGGATGTTCTCGGCGATGTCGACCTTCATCGTGTCGCCGATGGCGCGCGGCCGCCGCTCGCCCGAGAACAGTGTGGAGTTGGCCATGTGGGCCTGGAAGATGGCGCCGTTGGCGGGTTGCTCCAGGAACATCGGCGTGGGCGCCGGGGCCGCCATCACCGGCACGTTGACGAGGCTGGGCGGCGTGGAGGAGCAGGCGGCCAGCGTGGCGCACGTGGCGGCGAGCAAGGCAGTGGCTGGGGCGATGGGACTGGGGCGGTGGGCGTGCATGGCGTGGCCGAAGGGGTGGAGGGGCTCGCGCAGACGTGACGCGCGGCGGGTCAGGTCTCGAAACCAGTGATCAGCGCCTTGACGACGGGCGCGATCTTGTTGCGGGTGCTGGCCCAGCGGGCGCCGCTGGCTTCGCTGACGTAGGCGCTGCTGGACAGCAGTCGGCCGTCGGCGTTGTGCAGGCTCAGGGCGGCAGCGCTGAGGTAGGGGCGCGGGTCCTGGCTGAGCGGCGGCGTGCCCCACTCGATGCTGCCGACATAGCGCAGCCAGTAGGTGCAGGCGCGCGGGCCGGTGCCGGCGTCGTAGACGCGGCTTTCAACGCCCTGGCTCTTGAGCGCGGCCTGCAGCGCCGGCACCAGTTCGTCCAGCGGCATCTCGCGGTTGTATTCGACGCAGACGTCCTTGATGGGCGCGTCGCCGTGGTGCACGGTGTTGACCGGCTTGGCGCTCTGGTGTGCCAGCGCGGTGGAGCCGCTCCACTTGAGCGCCTCCCAGGTGGCCATGGGGCCCAATGCCGTGCAGCCGGTGAGGCCGCATGTGAAGGTCAGTGCGGCGAGCAGCGTGGGGCTGGCGGAGGTTTTCATCGTGCTCCCCTCAAACCAGCGCACCCACCAGCGCGGCGCCCACGACGCCGGCGATGACGCCGTGGTCCAGCACCTCGCCGACGGTCTCGGCCGTGGCCTTGGCAGCGTCCTCGACCATTTGCACGCCTTCGCTGCCGAGCTTGACGGCGGAGTGCGCCAGATCCGTCACCGCCGCCAGTGACTTGGCACTCAGGCTGACCGTCACGCCGACGCTGTTGCCCTTGCCGCCGAGCGTTGCGTGCGCGGTGCACTGGCCGGCGCGGCGGTGGGCCAGGGCGGCCTGGCTCGTGCCGGCGGTGCGGCTGCGCGCGTCGTCAGCCCGGCTGCTGCAGCGCATGCCCACGGCGCTCATGGCATCAGCCCTTCGCGGGCGCGGTGGGCGCGTCGGCCTGCGCGGTCTTGAGCATCTGCGCGAAGTCGCCCCCTTTGTTGGCGGCAGCGGCTGTCCTGGCAGGCTGCGGTGCGGGCGCGGTGTGGGAGGTGGCGGGGGGCTTGATCTGCATGGCTGAATCTCCTGAAGAAGTGGGGAAATTCTTGGCCTGGGGCCTCGCCTGCGTTCGGGCGATGACGGCGCCGAACGCCGCATTGACGGGCTGCTGGGTGAACTGCATCACCCGGCGCTCATTTGTCGCTATCACCGTGATTGGCAGGATTGCTTTGCCGCGCCGAGACCCGACTCCTAGACTGCCCTGGCACCCCGGACAACCCATGGAGACCGCGATGTCCACCGAACCCAAGTGCCCTTTCTCGGGCCATGCCTCAGCCACCAACCCACCCGCGCCGCGAGCGCGCGGCAACCGCGACTGGTGGCCGAATCAGCTCGATCTGAGCGTCCTGCACCAGCAACCGGCGAGTGCCAACCCGATGGGCGCGGACTTCGATTACGCGCGTGCCTTCCAGCAGCTCGACCTGGACGCCGTCGTTCGAGACCTGCGCGCGCTGATGACCGACTCGCAGCCCTGGTGGCCAGCCGACTACGGCCACTACGGCCCGTTCTTCATCCGCATGGCCTGGCACGCCGCGGGCACTTACCGGGTGTTCGATGGCCGCGGCGGTGGCGGCACGGGCAACCAGCGCTTCGCGCCGCTGAACAGCTGGCCCGACAACGGCAACCTCGACAAGGCCCGCCGCCTGCTGTGGCCCATCAAGCAGAAGTACGGCGAGAAGCTGTCCTGGGCCGATCTCTTCATCCTGACCGGCAACGTCGCGCTGGAGTCCATGGGCTTCAAGACCTTCGGCTTCGGCGGCGGCCGGGCCGACATCTACGAGCCCGAGGCCGACATCGACTGGGGCGCCGAGACCGAGTGGCTGGCCCCCAGCACCGCAGCGCACAGCCGCTACAGCGGCGAGCGCGATCTTGCGAACCCGCTGGCCGCCGTGCAGATGGGCCTGATCTACGTGAACCCGGAAGGCCCGGACGGCAACCCCGACCCGGTCGCTTCGGCGCGTGACATCCGCGAGACCTTCGCCCGCATGGCCATGGACGACGAGGAGACCGTGGCCCTCGTCGCCGGTGGCCACACCTTCGGCAAGGCGCATGGCGCCGGCCCGGCCAGCCACGTCGGCAAGGAGCCGGAAGGTGCTGATCTCCTCGACCAGGGCCTGGGCTGGAAGAGCAGCTACGCCAGCGGCATGGCGGGCCACACCATCACCAGCGGCATCGAGGGCGCCTGGAAGCCCAACCCGACGACGTGGGACATGGGCTACTTCGACACGCTGTTCAAGTACGACTGGGAGCTCACGCGCAGCCCGGCGGGCGCGCACCAGTGGCGCCCCAAGGGTGGCGCTGGCGCCGGCACCGTCGTCGATGCGCACGACCCGGGCAAGTTCCACGCGCCCATGATGACCACGGCCGACCTGGCGCTGCGCATGGACCCGGTCTACGAGAAGATCTCGCGCCGCTTCCATGCCGACCCGGCGGCGTTCGCCGACGCCTTTGCCCGTGCCTGGTTCAAGCTGACCCACCGCGACATGGGCCCGGTGTCACGCTACCTCGGCAAGCTGGTGCCGAAGGAAGAGCTGATCTGGCAAGACCCGGTGCCGGCGGTGGCGCACCCGCTCATCGACGACGCCGGTGTGGCAGCGCTCAAGGCCCAGGTGCTGGCGTCGGGCCTGACCACGGCGCAGCTCGTGGCCACGGCCTGGGCCTCGGCCAGCAGCTTCCGCAGCAGCGACAAGCGTGGCGGTGCCAACGGCGCGCGCATCCGCCTCGCGCCGCAGAAGGACTGGGCCGTCAACCAGCCGGCCGAACTGGCGCAGGTGCTGGCGCGGCTGGAGGAGATTCGGCAGGCGAGCGCCCAGCGGATCTCGCTGGCCGACCTCATCGTGCTGGCCGGTGGCGCCGCGATCGAGGCGGCGGCCCGGCAGGCTGGCGTGGCCATCACGGTGCCCTTTAGCGCCGGCCGCACGGATGCCGCGCAGGCGCAGACGGACGTGGCGTCGTTCGCGGTGCTGGAGCCTCGGGCCGACGGCTTTCGCAACTACCTCGCGCCGGGGCTGCCCGAGGCGTCGGCCGCCGAGCGGCTGGTGGACAAGGCCCGGCAGCTGGGCCTGTCGGCCCCGCAGATGGCGGTGCTGGTGGGCGGCCTGCGCGTGCTCGGCGCCAATGCCGGCGGCAGCCAGCACGGCGTGTTCACCACGCGGCCGGGCACCTTGTCCAACGACTTCTTCGTGAACCTGCTGGACATGGGCACGAAGTGGCAACAGGGCGCCAACGGCGTGCTGGAAGGCGTGGACCGCCAGACCGGCCAGCCCAAGTGGACGGCCACCGTCGCCGACCTCGTCTTCGGCTCCAACGCGCAACTGCGCGCGGTGGCTGAGGTCTACGGTGGCAGCGATGCCGGCCCGAAGTTCGTGCAGGACTTCGTCGCTGCGTGGGTCAAGGTGATGGAGGCCGACCGCTTCGACCTGCACGCCTGAGCGTGGTCGTGACGGGCGATCTGCGGCGCATGGCGACGCCCGTCACTTGCCATCTCCGCGCGGCGTCGCCGGGGCATCGAGGGCTTGGTGTCGGTCGCGGACCGGCGCCGGGCCGCGCGATGCAGCCGCCGCAGGCCGGCTGCTCCTCCAGCGGCCGCCGTGGAACCGGCTTTGCCGGGCCACTGGCGGCGCCCCCTTGAGGGGGAGCGCGCCAGCGCTTCGGGGGTGGGCCCTCAATTCCATTTCCACTGCCAGATCACGTCCAGCGCGTTGTCTTCGCCGCTCTGTGCGCGCAGCGTGAAGCGCTGGGCGATGCGGTAGATCAGCTGCCAGCTGCCGGTCGTCGCGTTCAGGCTGCGCTCATAGCCCACATACCAGCGCCGCGAGATCTGCTTGCCCAAGCGCACGATGGTGGCCTTGGTGTCGTCGTCGCTCTGTGACAGCGACAGTTCGTCCAGCCCCAGTTGGCGCAGCGCCTTGCCGGTGGCGCCTTCACCCTCGCCGCTGAGCAGGGCCACGGCGGCGCGCTGCAGCAGCGCAGTGTCGGTGCGGCCCAGCGTGTCCGGCGCGCGGCCCAGCAGCAGCCAGGACAGCTTGTCGGTGTCGCTCATGTCGGGCTCGGAATAGAGGCTCACGCGCGGCGACTGCGCCGTGCCGGTGACGCGCACGCCCACCCGCACGTCGAGGTTGGGCCGCACGGCCAGCAAGTCCAGCGAGGGGTTGTCCAGCGTGCCGGTGAAGTTGATGTCGCCCCGCTCGATCTCCAGCTTCTGGCCGTAGGCCGCGTACTGGCCGCCATCGGCGTCGAGCCGGCCGGTCACGCGCAGCGGGTTGCCGTCCTTCTGCGCGACCTGCAACTGGCCGCGCAGCATGGTGGTCAGGCCGCGGCCACGCACCTTGAAGTTGTCGCCAAAGTCCAGTGCCAGGTCCACGCGGGTGTCGCGGGCCGCGCGCGGTGCGGTGGGCACGGCCGTGTCGATGTTGCGCGAGCCGCGCAGCACGGTGACGTCATCGGCCAGCGTCGGGGCGTCGGCATGCGTGAAGTCGAACAGGCCTTCGTCGGCGCGCAGCTTGCCGGTCAGCTGCAGGCCTTTGGCGTCGATGTCCAGCGTCGCGTTGCCGCTGGCGACGATGCGCCGGTCCACGCGCGACAGCACGCGCAGCTTGTCGGCCTTGAGCTCCACATGGGCCGCCGGCCGCGCGCCCAGCTCGGCGCGGCCGGTGGCGTGCAGCCAGCCGTCGCCCGCGCGGGCTTCCAGCTGGGTGAGCTCGGCATGCTGGCCTTGCAGCGCGAGCTGGAAGCGGCCTTCGGTCACGTCCACGCCGTACAGCAGGTGTCGCAGCGCGAGGTTCTCGCCCTGCGCGTGGCCGGTCAGGTCCGGCCCGCCCAGCTGGCCGCCGATCTGCACGGTGGCGGCGGCATGGCCGCCCAGGCGCCAGCCGGTCGGCACCCAGCGCCCCCAGGTGGCGAGGTCGGCCACGTTGGCCTGCAGCACGCCCTGGATCGGTGTGTTCGCCTCCGGCCAGCGCTTGGCCGGCCGCATCGTCACCGCACCGCTGAGCGAGCCCAACTCCTTGCCGGCCACGCCTTCGGCCAGTTGCCACACGCCGTCGCGCACGGTCAGCGCGAGCCGCAGGTCGGTCAGGCCCAGCGGGCGCGAGCCGAACTCGTCGGTGACGTGCAAGTCGCCGCCCTGGCGATCCAGCAGCAGCTCGGCGGTCAGCGTGTCGTTGAGCAGCAGCGACGCGTGGCCGGTAATGCGCAGGTCGCCGCCCCAGCCGAAGTCGGGCTGCCAGCGCGAGAGCAGCGGCGCCACGGCCAGGTCTTCGAGTTGCAGGTCGGCGCGGGTCTCGGGTTGGTCGCCGCCGCGCCAGGCCAGCGCCTGCCAGCGGACGAAGGCACCGCCCACCTCCGCGCGGCCCGGCTCCACGCTGATCTGCGGGCCGGGGCCGATCTTCAGCGCAACGCCGCTCGCCGCCAGCAGCGGCGGGGTGTTGGGCCGCAACGGCGCGATGTCCAGCTTGGCGATCTGGCCGGCCCAGGCCTGACCGTCCCAGCGCCCCTGGGCCTGCAGGGTGGCGCCGAGGTTGTAGTCCTGCTCGCCGCCCGGCTGGCGGCCGGCGATCTGCAGCTTCAGGTCGTGGGCACTGCGGCGCCCCTGCAGATCGACCTTGATCAGCTTGAGCTGCGTCTGGCCGTTGCGCACGCCGCCTGCCTCCACCTGCAAGGCCAGCGGCGCGTCACCGTCGGTGCCGGGTGCGGGCAGCGCCCAGCGCGCCTTGGCGCTTTCCACCGCCACGCCGTTGGCGACGAGCGCCTTCAGCGCAGCTTGGCCGTTGCCGCCGAACTGCCAGACGGCGGCGGGCATGGTCTTGGGCGTGGCCTTGCCCAGCGCCATCGGTTTCACCCGTTGCAGCTGCAGGTCGCCGTCGGCGTCGACCTCACCGGCGATGGCGCCCTGGTCGAACAAGGCCAGCAAGGGGTTCAGCTCGGCCAGCCGGGCGGCCTGCAGCTTGACCTTGGCGTTGACGGCGTCGGCGCGCGCGTCACCCGTGGCCTGGGTGCGGTTCTGGCCCAGTTGCACGTCGACGTCGAACCTGGCCGCATCGGTCGCGCGGGCGCGGCGGGTGCTGAGGCGTCCTTGCAGCGGGAGCCCGGCGAACTGGCTGGGCAGCAACGTGGCGTCGGCATTGCCGGTGACGCGGGCGAGGGCATTGCCCGACACATCGACCTGCGCGTTGGCGTTGAGCTTGGTGGTGCCCGGCAGGCGCGCCCAGGCCGAGCCGGGCTCGCCGCGCCACAGCAGGTGAGGGTCGAACTGGCGCAGCTGGGCCTGGAGCTTGGCGGCGGGCGGCGCGGTGTGCGGGGCCTCCAGGCTGCCGGACAACTGCAACTCCGCGTCGCCGCTGGTCAGGCGCGCTTGTTCGACTTGCCAGGTGCTGCCCTGATCCTGCAGGCGGCCCTGCACGCGCGCCTGCACGCGCAGCGGCCGCTGCTCCAGCGTGCCGCGCAGGTCCAGCGTCGCGGCGAGCGGGTCCGGGCCGCCGCCCGACAGCGTCAGCGGCCCGTCCAGCCGCGCCGGCGTCGCCCGCGCGTCCAGCAGTTCGGGGCGCAGGCCTTGCACGCGGGCGTCGAGCTGCCAGCGGCCGTCGGCGCTGCGCCGGCCCTTGCCCTGCACGCGGGCGTCACCGTTGAGTTCGGCATCCAGCGTGGTCAGGCGCAGGCTGGTGAGCTGGTCGGGCCGGCCGGCGATGGCCAGGCTCAGGAGCCGCACGGGTAGCGCCTGCTGGTCCCAGCGGCCGGGAATGTCGTTGCGCAACTGCGCCTGCAGCGTGGCTTCGGCGTTGCGGGCCGGGGCGTTGAGCTTGGCGGTGCCCGTCAGCGCCGTGTGCGGCAGGCTGGGCATCAGCGCAGCCAGGTCAAATTTGCTGGCTTGCAGTTGCAGCGTATGGACCGGCCACGGCGCGAACGGCTGCACCTGTCCTTCGATCTTCAGCGCCTGATGCGCGGCTTCGAGCTCCGCCTTGGCGCTCAGCGTGGCCAGCGGCCCGCGCGCGGCGGCCACGGCCAGCCAGGGCAGGTCGGTGGCTTCGTTCTGTTGCACCGTCAGCGTCGCCTCGGTCTGCAGCGGCGCGGCGGACTCGATCCTGGCGTCACCGGCCAGCAGCAGGTGCTGCCAGCGCGCGCCGTTCAGTTTGAGGTGGTGGGTGCCATTGCGTGGCAGGTGCACCTCGGCCGCGAGGTTTTCGATCGGGGCCTGATCGGCAGACCAGCTCAGTCGCCCCACCAGCAGCTTGGCGATGTGCACGCCCAGGGGTAGCGTCAGGTCGGTGGGCGCGGCTGTCGGGCTGGTGCTGGGCTGGGTGCGGATGAGCACCTCGTCCACGGTCAGCTCGCGCGCCGCGAGCACGCCTTGCGACGCGCTCATGCCCAGGCCCGACCAGTGCAGCCCGCGCAGCTCGGCCTCGCCGCCGGCCCAGGTCAGCAGCAGTCGCCGGGCGCGGAAGTCGCCCATCAGCGACCCTTCGGCGGCCTCGACCTTGACGCCGGGCAGGTTGGCGAGCACCCACGCGCCGCCGGACTCGCTGCGCAGCAGCCAGGCCACGAAGGCCGCCAGCATGACGACGAGGGCCGCGAGGCCGATCAGGCCGTTGCGCAGCACGCGCAGCGAACGCCTCATCGCCGGATCCCCACGCTGATCGACGAAGTCGCAGCGTCTAGCTTCATAGCGTGATCCCTACGCTGAAATGCAGCCGCCACTTCCCCGTTTCCTGCGCGCGCGCCACGTCGGCCCGCAGCGGCCCTACGGGGCTGCGCCAGCGCACGCCGGCGCCCAGGCCCACGACGGGTCGGTAGTCCTGCCAGCGCGAGGCGGCGTTGCCGGCGTCCACGAACAGCGCGCCCCACAGGCTTGGCATGCTGCTCAGCAGCGGGTGGGCGATCTCCAGGCTGCCGGTGGCCAGCACGCGGCCGCCGACGGTCAACCCGGCCTTCTGCGGCCCCAGGCTGTGATAGCTGTAGCCCCGCACCGATTCGTCGCCGCCGGCGAGGAACAGCAGCTTCTCCGGCACGCCGACCGACTCTCGCGCGACGACCTGGGCCGCCTCCAGCCGTGCGGAGCCGAACCAGCCGCCGAACGGCTTGTAGGCGCCCAGCTTGAGCTGCATGCGGCCGAAGGGCCCGCTGACGTCGCTGCCGCCGCCGCGCACCTGGCCCACGCCCAGCAGCAGCAGGCCCTGGTGGCCATCGGTCGGCAGCAGCGCGCTGTCCAGCCGGCGGCGCGTCCACTGCTGGTTGATGGACACCGCCAGGTTGGTGTTGACCTCGCTGCCGGCTGTCTCGCGGGCGCGCAGCAGTTCCACATAGCTGAGCCGGTCGTCCTTCGGGGACTCGTAGATGCGGCCCAGCCGCAGGCCCAGGTTGGTGGCGATGGTGTCGCCGCTGCGGTCCTGCTCAAACGTCAGCGAGCCGATGTTGCGCTTCAGGTCGGGCTGCGGGTGGGAGCTGAGCTCCAGCTCCATGCCGCGCAGGTCGCGGCTCAGCTGCACCTTGGAGCGTGCGCGCATCGCGAGGCCGAAGGGCTGGCGATGCAGGTGCTCCACGCTGACGCTTTGCCCGCTGTTGGCGTGGTAGCCCACGGCGATGGTGGACTGCTGCAGCGACGATTCGGTGAGCGTGGCCAGCACGGGGCTGGTGCCGTCGGCCTCCACGACCTCGGACTGCAGTTGCACCCGTACCGCGTCGAACAGCTGGGTCTTGGCCAGGCGCTCTTGGAAGTCGGCGAGTTGCTGCTCGGTGTAGGGGTCGCCCGTGCTGAAGCCCGTCAGGCGCTCGACGCTCTGCCGTGTCTGGTGTTTGAGGCCCTCGATGCGCAAGGCGCCGAACCGGGCGCGGTTGCCGCTGGCCATGACGAGATGCAGCTCGACGCTCTGCGTCTCGGGGTCGACACGCGCGGCCGTCTCGGCCCAGCGGGCCAGCGGGTAGCCACCGGCGCGTGCGCGCAGCAGCAGGTCGTTCTTGCCGGCCGACCATTGCGACTGCGTGAAGCCGCTGCCGTCCTTGAGCGGCCAGGCACTGCGCAGGCTGTCGCGCAAGGCCTGCACGTCGTCGCTGGCGATGGCGTCGGTGAACTCGATCTCGACCTTGCCGATGCGGGCCTGCGGGCCCGGCTTGACGACGAGACGCACGCGGGTCTCGTCGCCGGCCTCGCGCTGCACGTCGGCCTGGGCGTTGAAATAGCCTTCGGTCTCCAGCAGGGCCTGTGCCTGGGCGGGCGCGGCGGCGGCCAGCCGCGCCAGTTCCACGCGGCTCAGTGCGGCCTCGCTGGCGCGGTAGCGGGCGATGTCGAGGTGCTGTTGCAGCAGCTCGCGCAGCTTGCCGTCGGCGGCACCGTCGACCTGGATGTCCAGCCGGTAGACGGCCGGTGCGTCGGCCGGGATGTCGGGCGCAGGGGCGGCCGCAGGCTCGGGCTCACGGGGCTTGGTCGCGCAGCCGCTCAGTGCCGCGCCGAGCAGCAGTGCGACCAGCGCGGCCGCGCCGGGCCGACTGTCGCCCGCCGTTCGGGCGCGGCCCGCACGCAAGGTCCCCCGGATGCCCGATGTCATTTGCTCAGCAGCCGCATCGCGCCTTCGAGGCCGGAGAGGGTCAGCGGGAACATGCGTTGCTGCATCAGCTGCTGAATCAGCGCGATGCTCTGCCGGTATTGCCAGACGCCTTGCGGCTCGGGGTTGATCCATGCGTAACGGGGAAAAGCGTGCGTGAGGCGCTGCAGCCATTCGGCGCCGGCCTCGTCGTTGTTGTATTCGACACTGCCGCCAACCTGCAGGATCTCGTAGGGGCTCATCGTGGCGTCGCCGACGAAGATGAGCTTGTAGTCGCGGTTGTACTTGCGGATCAGGTCCCAGGTGCTCAGCTTCTCGGCAAAGCGGCGGCGGTTGTTCTTCCAGACGAAGTCGTAGACGCAGTTGTGGAAGTAATAGAACTCCAGGTGCTTGAACTCGCTCTTGCAGGCCGAGAACAGCTCCTCCACGCGATGGATGTGTTCGTCCATCGTGCCGCCCACGTCCATCAGCAGCAGCACCTTGACCTTGTTGTGGCGCTCGGGCTGCATGCGGATGTCCAGCATGCCGGCGTTGGCGGCGGTGCCGTGGATGGTGCCGTCGAGGTCCAGCTCCAGCTCGGAGCCCTCGCGTGCGAAGCGGCGCAGCCGGCGCAGCGCGACCTTGATGTTGCGCGTGCCGAGTTCCAGTGTGTCGTCGTAGTCGCGGTAGGCGCGCTGCTCCCAGACCTTGACGGCACTCTTGTTGCCCCCCTTGCCGCCGATGCGCACGCCCTGCGGGTTGTAGCCCGAGTTGCCGAACGGGCTGGTGCCGCCCGTGCCGATCCAGCGGTTTCCGCCTTCGTGGCGCTCTTTCTGTTCCTCGAAGCGTTCTTTGAGCGTGCGCATCAGCTCGTCCCAGCCCATCTTCTCGATGACGGCCTTTTGCTCCGGTGTCAGCTCGAGCTGCAGGTTTTGCTTGAGCCACTCCAGCGGCACGTCGGCCGTGAAGTCGGTCAGCAGCTCCACACCCTTGAAGTAGGCCGAGAAGGCGCGGTCGAACTTGTCGTACTGCGTCTCGTCCTTGACGAGGGTGGCGCGGGCGAGGTGATAGAAGTCGTCGATGGAGGCGACGCCGCCTTCCTCGGCCGGGGCGATGACACCCGCCCGCAAGGCCTCCAGCAGCGTCAGGTACTCCGGCACCGTGACCTTGAGTTTGGCGGCACGCAGCGTGTAGAAAAACTGGATCAACATCAGGCGCTCGGGGCGTGCGGCGGGTTGCGGACGATTATGCAGCGCACCACTTCGCCCTCGGGGCCGGCGGCAGAAGCTAGGGAGCGCGGCCCGGCGCGAACAGTTCGCCGAAGAAGTCCCCCGGCAACCAGCGTGCCCGCTGTGGGGCGCGGGTGATGTCCAGCAGCAGCGCGTGATGCAGCTGCGCGAAGCGCTGCACCGCCGGCCAGCGGAAGGGCTGGCCGAGGTCGTCGCCCGGCTGGTGGTAGCGCAGCCGGCGGAAGTCGCGCATCAGCGCGGCGCCATCGTCGCGGCGATCGAACGAGGCCGCGCCGGGGCCGACGATGACGGCCGGAATGCCGCGGCGCACGAAGCTGTATTGGTCGGAGCGGGTGAAGCGGCTCTGCGCGGGCTCGGGGTCCGGCGCCGTGCTCAGCCCCAGCCGACGAGCCACGCGCGCCACGGTCGCGCCGAGGGTCGAATGCGGGCCGCCCAGCGCGACGACTTCGCTGAAGTCGTGCAGCAGGATGGGCATGTCGACGTTGACGGCGGCGGTCAGCGCCGCCGCGGACACCGGCGGGTGGCTGGCGAAGTAGGACGAGCCGATCAGCCCTTTCTCCTCGCCCGTCAATGCGACGAACAGCACCGAGCGGTCCGGCGCCGGCCCCTGGGCCAGCAACCGGGCGGTTTCCAGCAGCGTGGCGATGCCCATGGCGTTGTCCATGGCGCCGGGGTAGATGACGTCGCCCTGCGGGCCGGGCTTGCGGCCGACGTGGTCGAGGTGGGCGGTCATGACGACGAACTCGTGCCGGCGCTGTGGGTGGCGGCCCTCGAGCAGGCCGACGAGATTGGCGCTGCGCGCCAGGCCGTGCACGGTGCCGTAGACGAGCTTGGCCGTGAGGCCGAGGTCGCCACGCGGCACGGCGCGGCCGGCCTCGGCGTCGGTGACCAGCTGTAGATAGTCCGCCGTGAGCGCCGCCACGAGCCTGGGCGCGGCCTGCAGGCTGACGGTGGCCGACGCGCGCAGCCGCGCCACCTCGTTGCCGCCGCCGCCCTCCGGCGTCAGCCAGTCCATGGCGACGGTATCGGCGTACTGCCGCGCCAGGTGGAAGGGCGAGGCGATCTCGCTGCGCGGCGTGGCCAGCTGAATGAGGCCGATGGCGCCGCGCTGCGCTGCCAGTTCGCCCTTGTTGCGCGCATTGCCGAAGTGCGCCCCTTCTTCCGGGGGCAGTGCCGACGGCCGGCCGGACAGCACGACGACGAGCTTGTCGCGCACGTCCAGCCCGGCGTAGTCATCCAGGCCGAAGGCGGGCGCCACGATGCCGTGGCCGGCGAAGACCAGCGGCGCGTCGATGTCGTTCTGCGCGCGGCCCAGGTCGGGGCGGATGCTGAATTCGTCCAGATAGGCCAGCGGCACGCAGCGCTCGCCCTGGCACAGCGTCAACGTGGGCGGTGTGGCGGCCAGGCGCCCGGTCTTCAGCGGCACCGGCTGGGCGTAGCTGCCGGCATGGCCGAGCGGCTTCAGGCCGATCTGCGCGAACTGGCTGGCCACGTAGGCGGCCGCCAGGTCGAAGCCGCGCGTGCCGGCTTCGCGTCCCTCCAGCAGCGGGTCGGCCAGAAAGCGCAGATGGGCCTGCAGGCGCGCCACGTCGGCCTGCGGCGTGGGGGTTCGCGTGGCCGCGCGGGCGAGGGGCGTCAGCGCGGTGCCGGCCAGCGCCAGCAGCAGAGGGCGGCGCCGCATGTTCAGCGGCCCTTGGGCAGGTGGCGGCTCAGCCAGCCGAAGAACTCGCCATACCAGAGCCGGCTGTTGCGGGGCTTGAGGATCCAGTGGTTCTCGTCCGGGAACCACACGAGCCGCGCCGGCACGCCCAGCGACTTCAGCGTGTTGTAGTAGGCCAGCCCCTGCGCGTCGGGCACGCGGTAGTCCAGCGCGCCATGGACGACCAGCGTCGGCGTGCGGAAGTGCTGCGCGAAGCTGTGCGGGCTCTGCGCCGCCACGCGCGCCGGGTCTTCCCAGTAGGCCGCGCCCAGCTCCTTGCGGTGCCAGCTGTAGGCGTCGTCGGCGTACATCGCTTGCCAGTCGTAGCAGCCGGCGTGGCACACATAGGCCTGGTAGCGGCCGGGCTTCACGTGGCCGTTCATCCAGGCCACCATGTAGCCGCCGTAGCTGCCGCCGGTGGCGACGATGCGCTGGCGGTCCACCCAGGGCTTCTTCAGCAGCCAGTCGGTGGCGGCCTCCACGTCCTGCAGTTCGTACTCGCCCCAGCGGCCGGTGATGCTGTCCAGGAACTCGTGGCCGAAGCTGGAGGAGCCGTGATAGTTCACGCACGCCACGACATAGCCTTGCGCGGTGCCGCCCGCTGTGCCCAGCGGCGAGGGGCTGGCGAACACCTGGTGGTTCCAGCGCCAGTGCCAGCTGTCGCCGAAAGCCGTGTGCGGCCCGCCATGGATGACGTGCATGACCGGCCACTTCTTCTTCGCCTTCGCGTCGAAGCCGGGGGGGTAGATCAGCCACATCTGCACGGCGTCGCCACGCGCGCCCGTGATGGTCACTTCCTCGTGCCGGCCGAAGCGGTGCGCGGCGAGCCGCTCGTCGTTCAGCGTCTCGATGCGCTGGGCCGAGCTGCCTTCCAGCACCGACAGGCGCGGCGGGAACTGCACGCTGTCGTGGTTGACGACGGTGAGCCCGCCGGCATGCGCGAACGCGCCGACATGGCCGCCCTCGAAGGCGCGCTGGGCTTGCCGGTCACCCAGCGCAAAGCGCCACAGGTGGCGTCTGCCGCGCTCCTCGGCCGCGAACAGCACGGCCTGGTCGTCCTCGGCCCATTGCAGCGGGGCGGCGACGTCGTGGTCCCAGTCGTCGCTGAACACGGCCCAGCGCCCTTGCTGGTCCAGCACGGCGAGGCGGTGCGGCTGGTTGTGCCCCAGCGCCTGGTGGCTGGCCAGGAAGGCCAGGTGCGCGCCGCTTCCGCTGTAGCGCGGTGCGGTGAAGTCCCAGTCGCCGTCCTGCAGCAGCGTCTGCACGCGGCGGGTGCGCACGTCGATCTCGGCAAGCGCGAAGCGGTTGTCCAGGCGCTTGTCGGCGGCCGGGTCGAAGGCGAAGGCGATGCGGCGGCCGTCGGGCGAGATGTCGAAGCTCTGGGCATTGGGCTCGGCACGCTCCAGTTCCCAGTCGCTGCCCTCGAACAGGTCGCGCAGCCGGCCGGTGTCGATGTCGATGACATGCAGATGCGGCACGCGGCCCGCCGGCAGGTGATGGTCCCAGTAGCGGTACAGCGCCTCGTCGGTGACGTAGGCCGTCTCCTTGCGGGCCTTGAACTCCCGCAGGGCCTCGGCCTGACCGGCGGCCTTGCGGTCCGGCCACACCCAGGACACGAAGGCGATGCGGCGCCCGTCGGGAAACCACTTGAAGGCGTCCACGCCCGTGGGGACGCGGCCGACGCGGCGCGCCTCGCCGCCGTCCGGCGCGATGACGTAGAGCTGCGGCTCCTCGTCCTTGTGGCCGCCCTGTTCGCGCCGGGCCGTGAAGGCCACCAGGTCGCCGCGCGGGCTCCATTGCGGGTTGCCGTCCTTGTCGCCGGCCTCGGTCAGGCGACGCGGCGCGCCGCCGAGCGTGGAAAACAGCCACAGGCTGGCCCGCGCCTGGTTCGTCTCCATGTCGTAGCGGGTGACCGCAGCCACCGCCTGAGCACCATCGGGGCAGAGGCTGGGGGCGCCGATGCGATCCAGGGCCCACAGTGCGTTGACGTCGAAGGGCCTGGTTGCCTTGCTCATGTTCGCGGTCTTGCCAATTGCCAGTTCAGATGTGCCTTGACCTCGGGCCATTCACCCGCGGTCAGGCTGTACATGACGGTGTCTCGCACCGTGCCGTCGCGCCGCAGCGCGTGATGACGCAGCACGCCGTCGCGTTTGGCGCCCAGCCGCTCGATGGCGCGCTGCGACGCGTGGTTGAAGTTGTCGGTGCGCCAGCCCACGAGGCGCGCCCCCAGCGACTCGAAGGCGTGCGTCAGCAGCAGCAGCTTGGCCGTCGTGTTGACCGACGTGCGCTGCACGCGCCGCGCATACCAGGTCCAGCCGATCTCGAGCCGCTCGACGGCGGGCACGATGTCGTGATAGCTGGTGGAGCCCAGCACCTCGCCCGTCGCGGCGTCCAGCACGGCGAAAGGCAGGCGGTGGCCGGCCGCCTGGCCTGCCAGTGCGGCCTCGACGTAGGCGGCGGTGTCGTCAGGCGCGGGCACGCTCGTGAAGCGCAGGTTCCACAGCTCGCCATCGGCGGCGGCGGCCTGCAGCCCCGGCACGTGCTCCGGCGCCAGCGGCACCAGCCGCACGGGGCCGGCGGCCAGTGTGACGGGCAGCACCGGCTTCATCGCCCACCCTTCAGCAGCACGCGTCGCGCCGCCCAACGGCCTGCGCCACAGCCGGCCACGATGAGCACCAAGCCCAGCAATTGCTGGGCGTTCCAGTCGGGGCTGGCGATGAAGTCGATGCCGAGCTGCCGGCCCAGCGCCCAGCCCGCCAACGCGCCGGCCACGAAACCCAGGGCGTCGGCCACACCCTCGCGCAGCGCGCGGTCGAAGTCGCCGGCCATCAGCGGTTCGTCCGCTGCATGAACACGAGCTTCTCGAACAGCGTCAGGTCCTGCTCGTTCTTCAGCAGCGCCCCCACCAGCGGCGGAATGCTGACCTTCTCGTCGGTGGCTTGCAGCGCCTGCACGGGCACGTCCTCGGCCACCAGCAGCTTGAGCCAGTCGATCAGCTCCGATGTGCTGGGCTTCTTCTTGAGGCCGGGCAGGTTGCGCACGTCGTAGAAGTTCTTCAACGCGACGGCCAGCAGGTCTTTCTTGAGCGTCGGGAAGTGCACGTTGACGATCTTCTGCATCGTCTCGGCGTCGGGGAACTTGATGTAGTGGAAGAAGCAGCGGCGCAGGAAGGCGTCCGGCAGTTCCTTCTCGTTGTTGGACGTGATGAACACCAGCGGCCGGTGCCGGGCCTTGACGAGCTGGCGCGTCTCGTAGACGTAGAACTCCATGCGGTCGATCTCGCGCAGCAGGTCGTTCGGGAACTCGATGTCGGCCTTGTCGATCTCGTCGATCAGCAGCACCACCGGCTGCTCGGCCTCGAAGGCCTGCCACAGCACGCCCTTGACGATGTAGTTCTCGATGTGGCGCACGCGTTCGCTGCCCTCGATGCCGGCGAGCTGGCTGTCGCGCAGCCGGCTGACGGCGTCGTACTCGTACAGGCCTTGCTGCGCCTTCGTCGTGCTCTTGATATGCCACTGCAGCAGTGGCATGCCGAGCGCCGAGGCGACCTCTTCGGCCAGCATGGTCTTGCCGGTTCCGGGTTCTCCCTTGATGAGCAGCGGTCGCTGCAGAGCCGCCGCCGCGTTGACCGCGAGCATCAGGTCGGCCGTGGCCACATACTGGTCTGAACCTTGAAATTTCATGGGGAAAACCGGGGCTGAAAGGGGGCTGTTTCAGTATAGGAGCCCTCCTATAATTTCCGCCGCACAAGAACCCCATACCCACCGAGACATGAAAAAACTGCTGCAGATCACGCTAGCCCTGTCCGCTGTTTTTGGTGCGCTTGCCGCTCAGGCGCAGGATGTGAAGGTGGGTGAGACCAAGGTCGCGATGTGCATCGGTTGCCATGGCATCCCGGGGTATCAGGCGAGTTTTCCCGAGGTGCACAAGGTGCCCATGATTGCGGGCCAGAACGCGAAATACATCGTCGCGGCGCTGCAGGCTTACGCCAAGGGTGATCGCAAGCACCCGACGATGCGCGGCATCGCCAGTTCGCTCAGCGACAAGGACATGGCCGATGTCGCCGCGTTCTACGAGCAGCAGGCCAAGCTGCCCGCGGCGGCCGAGAGCGTCACCGCCGCGCCGGCCGATGTTGCCGCGCTGTTGACCAAAGGCGCCTGCGTGTCCTGCCACGGCGTGAACTTCAGCAAGCCCATCGACCCCAGCTACCCCAAGCTGGCCGGTCAGCACGCCGACTACCTGACCGTTGCGCTGAAGTCGTACAAGGCCGACAAGACGGCCACCGTCGGTCGCAGCAACGCCATCATGGCCGGGCAGATCAAGCAGTTCAGCAACGCCGAGCTGAAGGTCATTGCGAGCTATATCGGCTCGCTGCCGACCGAACTGGCCACCGTGCCGCAGAGCAAGTTCCGCTGAGCCGGCGCCTGCCCTCGGAACAAGCCGCCTGCCCAGGCGGCTTTTTTGTGGCCGTGTCGCGTCGCCAGCGCGAATCGACGAGTGACATAAGCCCTGTCCTCGTGAAAAACCGCGTAGCGTGGAGCATTTCTGATGGCGCCGGCGGAGATACTGTGCGGCACACAGTCACCGTGGCAATGCTGAAGAAGATCCCGACCACCGAAGTGAGGCTGGGCATGTATCTCCAGGCGATGGAGGGGGCATGGCTTTCCCATCCGTTCTGGAAGACGAAGTTCGTGTTGACCGACCCCGCCGATCTGGCGGCGTTGAAGGCCAGCGGTGTGCCGGCGGTCTGGATCGACAACGACAAGGGCCTGGACGTGCCGGATGCGGAGCCCGCCGATGCGCAGGCGCCCGCGACCTTGCCGGCTCAGGCGGCCGAGCCGGCGCCGGCCGCAGCACCGGCGGCGCCCGTCGTCGCCGAGGCACGGGTCACGATGGAGGCCGAGCTGGACCGCGCCAGCCAGGTGCTGGGGCGGGCCAAGGTGGCGGTGAAGGCGCTGTTCGGCGAGGCGCGGCTGGGCAAGGCCATCGACAGCGAGATCTGCCTGCCCATCGTGGACGAGGTCACCTCATCGCTGGCGCGCAACCCGTCCGCCTTCCTGAGCCTCGCGCGGCTGAAGGACAAGGACGACTACACCTATCTGCATTCGGTGGCCGTCTGCGGACTGATGGTGGCGCTGGGCCGGCACATGGGCCTGCCCGACAGCGAAGTGCGCGAAGCTGGCCTGGCGGGCCTGCTGCACGACGTGGGCAAGATGCAGATGCCGCTGGAAGTGCTGAACAAGCCCGGCGCGCTGACCGACGCGGAGTTCGCCGTCATGCGCAGCCACCCGGAGCGTGGCTGGGAGATGCTGAAGGAGGGCACCAAGGTGCCGCCGATGGCGCTGGACGTCTGCCTGCATCACCACGAGAAGATCGACGGCACCGGCTACCCGCACAAGCTGGCCGGCGAGGAAATCAGCCTGTACGCGCGCATGGGCGCGGTCTGCGATGTCTACGACGCCATCACCTCCACGCGGCCCTACAAGAACGCCTGGGACCCGGCCGGCTCGCTGCAGCGCATGGCGCAGTGGAAGGGCCAGTTCGACCCCGTCATCTTCCAGGCCTTCGTGAAGAGCGTGGGCATCTACCCGACCGGCACGCTGGTGCGGCTGCAGTCAGGCCGGCTGGCGGTGGTCATCGACCAGAGCGGCGGCTCGCTGGTGGCGCCGCGCGTGAAGGTCTTCTACTCGACCAAGTCCAACATGCCCATCCCGGTGCAGCTCGTGGACCTGTCGGCGCCCGGCTCGACCGACCGCGTCATCAGCCGCGAGCCGCCCGAGGCCTGGGGCTTCAATCACTTGGAAGAACTTTGGAACCCCGGCGCAAAAAGGTCATAAGGCCGCGCTCCTAAACTGCCGATTCCTTGCAGTTGGAGATGCGCGATGAGGCGTTGGATGGTGGTGGCCCTGATGGGCGTGGCGGGGATGGCTTGCGGCGTGTCAGCGCAGACGTTGCGCTGGGCGGGGCAGGGTGATCCGCAGACGCTGGACCCGCATTCGCAGAACGAGACGCTGACGAACAACGTCAACTCGCAGGTCTACGAGCGCCTGACCAGCCGCGACGCCAAGCTGGCCATCGTGCCTGGCCTGGCCACCGAGTGGAAGCAGACCGGCCCGCTGACCTGGCGTTTCAAGCTGCGCCCCGGCGTGAAGTTCCACGACGGCACGCCGCTGACGGCGGACGACGTCGTGTTCTCGATGCAGCGGGCCAAGGAGCCGACCTCGCAGATCGCGGTCTACGCCAACCCGGTGGGCGTGCCCCGGCGCATCGACGACCTCACCGTCGAATTCCAGCTCACGGCCTTCGATCCCATCTTCCTGCAGCACATCGACCAGCTCTGGATCGTCAGCCGCAAGTGGTGCGAGACGCATGGCGTCACGCGGCCGCTGGACTTCAAGAACAAGGAAGAGAGCTTCGCGGCGACGCATGCGAACGGCACCGGCCCGTTCATGCTGGTCAGCCGCCAGGCCGGCATCAAGACCGTGCTCAAGCGCAACCCGAACTGGTGGGGCCGGTTCGAGGGCAATGTGCAGGAGGTCGTCTACACGCCTATCGCCAGTGACGCGACACGGCTGGCGGCGCTCGTCTCGGGCCAGGTTGACCTCGTCAACGACCCCGCGCCGCGCGACGTGGCGAGGCTGCGCAACACGGCGGGCGTCAAGGTCGTCGACGGGCCGGAGAATCGCCTCGTGTTCATCGGTATGGACCAGGCCCGCGACAAGCTGCTCTACGGCAAGGCACCGGGCGATCGCAACCCGTTCAAGGACGCGCGCGTTCGCCGTGCGCTCTACCAGGCCATCGACATCGAGGCGCTGAAGATCAAGCTGATGAGCGGCCAGTCGGTGCCCACCGGTGGGCTGACGCCGTCCGGCGACGCGTCGTTCGACGATCCGGCGCTGCAGACGCGGCTGCCGTACGACGTGGCCTCGGCGCGCAAGCTGCTGGCGGATGCCGGTTACGCCGATGGCTTCGAGGTGACGCTGGATTGCCCCAACAACCGCTACATCAACGACGAGGAGATCTGCACCGCGTTGGCGTCGATGTGGGCGCAGCTCAAGGTGCGCGTGCGCGTCAACGCGATGCCGCGGGCGCTCTACTTCCCGAAGCTGGAGAAGCTCGACAGCAGCCTCTTCCTGTACGGCTGGGGCGGCAACATCACCGATGCCGAAGTCATCCTGACGCCGGTGTTCCGCACCCGCGGGGCCAAGGGCGTGGGCGACTTCAACTACGGCAACTTCCGCAACGACAAGGCCGACGCCTTGGCCGCGCAGAGCAGCGTCGAGCAAGACGCCAAGAAGCGCGAGCAACTCATCCGCGGTGCGTTGGCCGAGTTGCGCGAGCAGGTCAACGTGATCCCGCTGCACCGCCAGCTCATCCCCTGGGCAGCGCGCGCCGATGTCACGCCGGTGCACCGTGCTGACAACTTCGTCGAGCTGTCGTGGATCCGGGTTGGCCGCTGACGCTGGCCGACTGATTCACCCGTGGCAGGTGCGGCTGGCTGCGGTCACAAAGCAGGGGCTCAAGAGGGCAGGGTGAAGCCCTTGCCCTTGAAGCTGTGGGTCGGCGAGTGCGGCGTGCAACTGCAGCCGCTCGTTGACGCGCTGACCGCCGAGCTGCGGCGCCAGCCGGTGTTGCACGCTGACGAGACGCCGGTTGCGATGCTCAAGCCCGCCGGTTAGCGCGACGGCAAGACCCATCGGGCCTACCTCTGGAGCTACTGCAGCACGCAGTCCAGCTCGCTGCAGGCGGTCGTCTTCGACTTCGCCGACAGCCGTGGCGGCCAGCACGCCCGTGACTTCCTCGGGTTGCCCGGAACGCCGGGAAAGCCGGCATGGC
>NZ_JBIGIA010000023.1:0-64769 GCF_043555975.1 Pelomonas nitida
TTCCGCACCTCGGGCAACAGCGGCTGTATCCGCGACCACAGTGCTGCGCTGACTTCCTTCTTGACTGCCATCTTCCTCAGCGGTTCTTGAACTGAGGCAGATGATAAGTTTCGTTAGCGGCTCTTAGTCCCACCGCAGATGCACCGCCTTGTAGCCCTTCGCCTTCAACGTCTGCAGCAAAAACGGCAGCGCCCTCGCCGTCTGATCCTGTGCGTCGTGCAGCAGGATGATTCCGCCGCCCGTCTTGGCCAGTTGGCCTAACAGCTTGTCGGCCAGCATCTGCGGCGTCTGGTCGGGCAGCCAGTCCTCGGCGCCGGCGTCCACGGACATCACCGTCAGGCCACGCGCCTTCAGCGCTGCCAGCAGGGCGGGCGACTCGGCCAGAAAGGGGAAGCGGTAGGCAGCGGGCTCGCGGCCCAGCGCGGCCGTGTAGGCAGCCCGCATCGCGTCGAGATCGGCCAGTTGCGCGGCGGCGGGCATCTCGCTGAAGTTGTCGTGCCGATAGCCATGCATGCCCACGCTGTGGCCGGCATCGCGCACCGCCCGCGCCAACTCGGCATGGCGGCTCATGGGCTCGCCGTTCATGAAGAAGGTGGCCTTCACGCACTGCTCGGCCAGCGCCTTCAGCACCAGCGGCGTGGACTCGGGCCGCGGGCCGTCGTCGAAGGTCAGCACCACCTCGCCGGGCGCCAGGCCTGGCAGCGGTGCATGCTGGGCCGTGCCCCAGGCGGCTGCCTCGCGCTTGAGCGTCAGCGTGCGGGACGTGCCCAGCGCGTCGGCGCCGCAGGCGGGGCTGGCGGCCACATCGGCAACGGCCCCTGCCGCGAACGTGGAGGTGGCGCCGGCCATCAGCAGTGCGAGCAGCGGTTTCATCGTCAATGCCCTCCGGCCGGCACGGCCTGGCCGTCCAGTTCACGCACCTCGTCGTGATCGTGCGGGAACGGCGCCAGCCACGCGAGGATGACCGGCGGGATCGAGAAGATCAGCACCCAGCCGAAGAAGCTGACGTAGTGATGGTCCACCGCGTTCCACAGCAGGCCACTCACGCTGCCGGTGGCCCATTTGGTGAGCGCCATGACGCCGGTGGCCATCGCGTAGTGGGCCATGCGGAAGGGCCCGGGCGCGATCTGCTGCATCATGTAGAGCATGTGGCCCACCGAGCCCATGCCGAAGCCGAACTTCTCGATGGAGACGATGACGGCGATGGTGACGGTGTCCGTCGGCATCGTCTGCGCGAGATAGAAGTAGGTCAGGTGCGGGATGTTGAGCACCAGCGCCAGCGTGAAGAAGCTGCGTGGCAGCGTGCGCTTCGCGACCAGGAAGCCGCCCAGGAAGGCGCCGGCAATGAAGGTCAGCGTGCCGACCGTGCCGTTGATGTGGCCCAGCGCCTCGTTGTCCATGCCCAGGCCGCCCGCTGCGGCGCCGTCCAGCAGGAACAGCGGGCCGAACTTCTCAATGAAGCCCTCGCCGAAACGGTAGAAGAAGATGACGGCCAGCATCATCCAGATCTGCGGCTTGCGGAAGAAGGTGCCCCAGGCCTCGCGCGTGGCCGTGAGGCCGCCACTCAAGCCCTGGCCCTGCAGCGTCGATGGCGAGCCCGGCGGCAGCACCCGCACATGCCACAGCCCGAAGGCGGCCATGGTGCCGGCCGCCAGCAGCACGACGACGACCCAGCACTGCACCCACGCCAGCCCCATGTGGTTGTGCAGGTAGCCCGTCAGCGACACGAACAGGCCCGACGCGACGACGGCGCCCATGTTCCAGCACATGCCCTGCAGGCCGGCGTAACGCGCCTGGTCGGTCTTGGAGACGGTGGTCATGAACACGCCGTCGGCGCAGGTGTCCTGCGTGGCGGACGCGAAGCCGACGATCCAGAAGAAGGCCAGCGACAGCTTGAAGAAGTCCGCCATCGGCAGGCACAGCGCCACGAGCCCCAGCGCGGCGGCCATCGTGAACTCCATGCTGATGACCCAGAAGCGCTTGCTGCGCCAGGCCTCCAGCAGCGGCGCCCACAGCGGCTTGAGCACCCAGGGCAGGTACATCTGCGAGGTGTAGAGAGCGATGTCCTCGTTGGCGACGCCGAGGTTCTTGTAGATGATGGCCGCGACGACGCCCACCATCACGTTGGGCAGGCCCATGGCCAGGTAGAGCGTGGGCACCCAGCTCAGCGGGTGGCGGGAGGTCGAGGACATGCGGTCTCCGTTGTTTTTGTTTTTTGCGGTCAGCGCGGCGTCAAGGCTTGCAGCGCTGCCGACACGTAGACGAGCGGCGCATTCCAGTTGATGGCCACCTCGTTGCTCGCGTAGCTGCAGACGTGGTCCAGATAGGACAGCGCCGGCAGGCTCGACGCGTAGGGCACCGGGCAGTCCTTCTGGTCTTGCTGGCCGGCGTTCGGCCCGCCGACGAGGAAGCCCGGCACGGGCGCGTCGACCCCATCGGCCTCGGACGGCCGGTGATGCGGGTGCAGCGGCGGCTTGGCGCCGAAGCCCGTCACCATGGACTGGCCCAGCGGGTTGCGGCCCAGCACGTGGTCGAACAGCGCCTGCGCGGCGGCCAGCGTGTCGGGCTGGGGCTGCAGGCGGTAGGCCTGGATCAGCACCAGCGCGCGGTTCAGCACGCCGGAGCTGCTGCCCCAGTCGTAGTCCTGCGCGCGCATGCCGACGCGATAGGCCGAGCCCCGCCACGCCGTGGTCAGCTCGCCCGCCAGCGACTGCAGGCGCGACTTGACGATGGCCGCATCCGCCGCCGGCAGCTGCGCGCGGCGCTGCGCCAGCGTGACCCAGGCCAGGCCCTTCACGTCGCCCCAGTTCGGCACGCTGATCGCCAGCTTCGCCAGATCGGGCCGGTAGCGTGCGTCGCGCGTGGCGACCCACAGCTCGGCGCCGGCCCAGGCGAATTCGTCATCGAGCTGGCTGTCGTCGTAGCCACCGGTGTGGACGTCGGCGGGCTGCTTGTAGATGTCCTTGGGGTGGGCCTGCGCCCAGTCCCAGGCGCGGCGCGACGCGGCCAGCATGCGGGCCGACAGGCCCGGGCGCTGCTTTTCAAACGCCGCGAACACGCGGCTGGCCTGGGCCATGACGGCAGCGAAGTCCAGCGTGGCGGCCGTGCTCTTCTGCACGACGTAGCGCTCGGCCCGGGCATCGGCCGGCATGACGATGCCATCGAAGCCCTTGTTCGTGAGCTTGTGATAGACCCCGCCATCGGCCGGGTCCTGCATCGCCAGCATCCACTCCAGGTTCCACAGCGCCTCGTTCAGCAGGTCGGGCAGACCATTGCCGCTCTCGGGGATGCCGAGCTTCTGCGCCTTGAACACCGCCGGGAAATGCTCCCACGCGGCCAGCAGCGTGTAGACGGTGATGCCGGAGTTGACGATGTACTTGTTGTAGTCGCCCGCGTCGTACCAGCCCTTGGGCGCGCTGATGACCGTGCCTTCCGGCCGGCTGGCGCTGGCGGCGGAGGCATGCACCAGCACATGGTCGTCGGCATGGCCGGCGGGCCGCGCCCAGCGGCCGGCGTGCGCGGCCAGCAGCGGCGTGCTGGCGCGGTTGAAGTAGTAGGCCTTGATGGCCGCGGCGTTGACGGCCGCATAGGCGTCGGCCGCCACGGCAAAGGCCGGCGAGTCGGGCAGGCCCTCCACCTGCAGGCGGTAGTGGCCCGGCGCCTTCAGCGCCGAGAAGTCGGCCAAGCGCACGTCCTGCGCGGCCGGCTCCCAGCGCGCGGCGGCGCCGAGGCTGCCGCGCAGCACCGTGCGGCCGGTGGCCGCATCGACGACGGCGAACGCCGTCGCGCCCGCTGCCTCGGCGGCGGGCACGGCCGCCACCTTGGTGGCGCCGGGCAGGTAGCCGATCTGGTTGACGGCGATGCCGTCGGCATGGGCGGCGCCCGCCGCCAACGCCATCGAAAGCAGCAGGCGCCTCATCATGCGACCGCCCAGTTCAGCGTGGCACCTTCGGTGACCACCGGGCTGCGCCGGCCGTCGACGTCCAGGCCCCAGTCGCGCAGCGCACCTTCGCTCACCTGAGCCGTGTACTGCGCACCGCGACGGCTGACCGTGCCGCGCGCGGCCACGCTGCCGTCCATGCCCACGACCGTGAAGGCCGCGCTCGCACCGTCGGCCAGCTCGAACACGCGCAGCACCGTGCCGCGGCTGTAGTCGTAGTCCGGGCGTTCGGTCTCGGCACCCCAGGCGATGACGCTGCCCGGCGCTGCGTACAGCGGCATGCTCAAGTAGCCATGCGTCTCGCGGTGCCAGCTGCCGCCCGCCTTCTTCTCGCCAGACAGCAGGTGCGTCCACAGGCCCGCCCCCGCCAGCGCCGGCAGATAGAAGTCCACCTCGCCGCTGTCCGTGAACACGGGCGCGACGAGCAGGCTCTCGCCCAGGTGGTATTGCCGGTCCAGCGTCGTGCAGGCCGGGTCGTGGGGGTGCTCCAGCAGCATCGCGCGCATCAGCGGCACGCCGGTCTGCGTCGCCTCATGCGCCTTGGCATAGAGGTAGGGCATGAGCTGGTGCTTGAGCCGCGTGAAGACGCGCAGCACGTCGCAGCTCTCTTCGTCCACGAGCCAGGGCACGCGGTAGAAGCTGCTGCCGTGCAGGCGGCTGTGCGAGGACATCAGGCCAAACTGGATCCAGCGCTTGTAGACGGCCGGCGGGGGGTTGCCCTCGAAGCCGCCGATGTCGTGGCTCCAGAACGCGAAGCCGCAGCTCGTGAGCGACAGGCCGCCGCGCAGGCTTTCGGCCATGGACTCGAACGTGCTCCAGCAGTCGCCACCCCAGTGCACCGGGAAGCGCTGGCCCGACGCGTAGGTGGAGCGTGCGAAGACGATGGCGTCATCGCCCTGCACTTCCTGCAGCAGCTCGAAGACCGCCTCGTTGTATTGCAGCGCGTAGAGGTTGTGCATCTCGACGGGGTCGGAGCCGTCGAAGTAGGTCACGCCCTCGCTCGGGATGCGCTCGCCGAAGTCCGTCTTGAAGCAGTCGGCGCCGGTGGCCAGCAGACGGCGCAGATGGCCCTGGTACCAGGCCTTGGCGGCGGGGTTCGTGAAGTCCACGATGGCCATGCCGGGCTGCCACTGGTCGGTCTGGAAGGTCAGGCCGTTCGTGCGCTTGATGAAGTAGCCGTGCTTCACGCCCTCCGCGAACAGCGGCGACTTCTGCGCCACGTAGGGGTTGATCCAGAGGCTGATCTTCAGGCCCTTGGCGTGCAGGCGCTTGAGCATCGCCTCGGGCTCGGGGAAGCCGCGGCGGTCCCATTCGAAGTCGCACCACTGGAACTCGCGCATCCAGAAGCAGTCGAAGTGGAAGACCGACAGCGGCAGCTCGCGGCGCTTCATCTCGTCGATGAAGTGCGTGGCGGTGGCCTCGTCGTACTGCGTCGTGAACGAGGTCGTCAGCCACAGGCCGAAGCTCCAGGCCGGCGGCAGCGGGGCGCGGCCCGTCAGCGCGGTCAGCCGGGACACGACTTCCTTGGGGGTGGGGCCGGCGATGACGCAGTAGTCCAGGCTCTCGCCTTCGCGGCTGAACTGCACGCGCGCCACCTTCTCCGAGCCGACCTCGAACGACACCGGGCCGGCCTCGTTGACCAGCACGCCGTAGCCGCGGTTGGTCAGGTAGAACGGCACGCTCTTGTAGACCTGCTCGCAGGCCGTGCCGCCGTCCTTGTTGGTGTTCTCGACGACCTGGCCGTTCTTCACGAAAGGCGTGAAGCGCTCGCCCAGGCCGTAGACGTTCTCGCCCACGCCCAGCGTGAGCTGCTCGTGGACGTGGTTGCCCTTGGTGCCCCACTGGATGTAGCCGAGGCCGCGCCAGTCGCTCTTGGTGAGCACGCGCTCACCCTCGCGGAAGGTGAGGCTCCAGCCCTCGCCCTTTTTCACATCCACCGACAGCGCGCCGGAGGTGAGCGTGGCATGGGTCTCGCCGTCGACGATCCGCACGGCCGGCTTGCCGGCGCCGACCATCGGGATGTGCAGGCGGGGCGCCTGCGATGCGGTGTAGTGCTCGACGCTGACGCGGATCACGCCTTCGAGCGGCGAGCTCAGCGTGACTGTCAGCGTGGGGCCTTGCAGCGTGTCGCCGCGGTGCTTGATGGGGCGGGTCGTGGCGAGCACGACGAGGCGGTCTTCGTGGACTTCGATGGCATAGGCCTCGGCCGCGTAATGCGCAGCGACGCCTGGCTGCAGCATCCACTGTCCGTCAGTGAACTTCATGGGTTGTGGTTCCTGGTTGTCTCCAAAAGGCCGGCGGGGTGCCGGCCGCTTCATCTCTTCTGTGGGTAAGTCGCCAAACTCCTCAAGCTGGTCACGCCTTCACATGGCGAGCGATGTAGTCGTCGTGGCTGGGCATGCCGGCCACGGTCTGGTGGATGGCCTGGCGCACGCGGGCGAAGTGCTGCACCAGGGCGCCGCCGTCGATGGCATCGACGAGCGGGTCGTAGGCCTCGGGCCGCAGCCCCAGGCCGAAATAGAGCGACACCCACGACGGCTCGGAAAAACCGTCGCGGTCGAGGATGGCCACGCGGCCCGTCGCGCGAAACAGCTCGATCTGGTGGGCCAGCGTGTCGGGGATGGGCATGGCCGCGCAGTAACGCCACAGCTCGCTGTCGCGCCGCTCGGTGAGCTTGTAATGCAGCGCGATGAAGTCGCGCGTGGACTCGTACTGCTGCGCCATCAGGCGGTTGAACTCGGCAGCCAGCTGCGGCTTGCAATGGCGGTCCGGCAGGAACTGGATCAGCCGCCCGACGGCGTCCATGATGAGCTGGATGCTGGTGGACTCCAGCGGCTCGAGGAAGCCGCTGGACAGGCCGATGGCCACGACGTTCTTCACCCAGCCCGCCTTGCGCCGCCCGGTCGTGAAACGCAGCTGGCGCGGCGTGTCCAGCGCGCGGCTGTCCAGGCCCCCAAGCAGCGTGTCGGCTGCCGCGTCGTCGCTGATGAAGCTGCTGCAGTAGACGTGGCCGTTGCCGGTGCGGTGCTGCAGCGGGATGCGCCACTGCCAGCCCGCCGCCTTGGCGGTGGACCGCGTGAAGGGCGTCAGCGGCGCCACACGTTCGCTCGGCACGGCCAGCGCGCTGTTGCAGGGCAGCAGCGCGCTCCAGTCCTCGAAGGGCGACGCCATCGCCTCGCCGATCAGCAGCGCGCGAAAGCCCGAGCAATCGATGAACAGGTCGCCCTCGATGCGGCGGCCGTCCTGGAGCTTCACGGCGGCGACGAAACCGTCCTGCGGCCGCAGCTCGACATCGACGATCAGGCCCTCGACCCGCTGGGCGCCGCGCGCCACCGCGTAGTCGCGCAGGTAGGCCGCATACAGGCCGGCATCGAAGTGGTAGGCGAACGCGAACGCATTGGCCGCCGACGGCGTGTCGCCCTCGGGCTTGGCGAAGCGGTTGGCCCGTGCCATGACGGTCGCGACCGACCAGTCCTCATACGGCGGCAGGTCATCCACCGTGCGTTGCAGGCGCAGCCAGTGCTGCCAGGCCGAGCGATTCTCGATCGCCGGGCCGAAATCGCCGAAGCCGTGGAAGAAGCGATGCCCCACCCGACCCCAGTCGCAGAACTCGATGCCCAGCTTGAAGCTGCCCTGCGTGCGGCGAACGAACTCCGCCGCATCGATGCCCAGCGACCGGTTGTAGGCCCGGATCGGCGGCAGCGTGGCCTCACCGACGCCGATGGTGCCGATGTCCGGCGACTCGACCAGCACCACCTCCGGCCGCGCAGCCCCCGCCCCCGCGAACAGCTGCGCGAGCGGAGCAGCCGTCATCCAGCCAGCGGTACCGCCGCCGACGATGACGATCTTGCGAAGGGACTGGTCTGACATCGGGATTTGGCGTGCACGACACCGCCGAACCGGCAAGGTCCTGGGCGGTGAGCGGCGCGATCTTCGTTGCGCGGACGCCAAACACGCTAGGGGCTTTCACCCAATTTACTTTGTGCGACGATCGAACTAATATGCACCAAAACCCACCCAAGGGCAAGAACCAGGAGACAAAGTTTGCAGGCCGAAGGCGCTGGTAGCCAGCAGCTGCTCAAGATCATCAACCGCATGGCCCTGGTGAGGCACCTTTGTGCCAACCCGGGCCTGTCGCGTGCCGACCTGGCGGGCGCCGTGGGCCTGACCAAATCGACCGTCAGCCTGCTGGTGCGGGAGCTGATCGGCGAGGGCTGGCTGATCGAGCGCGAGGTGGTCGCCACCGGTGACCTGGGCCGCCGCCCGACGCCGCTGTTCATCGACCCCGACCGCCTGCTGCTGCTGGGCGCGGAGGTGGGCATCGAGTCCGTGCGCGTCGTCGCCACGTCACTGACGGGCGAGGTGCTCGCCAGCACGGTCGCCAGCTACGGTGACAGCCGCACCGTCGATACCTGCATCGCCTGCCTGGCCGCCGCGCTGCTGAAGGTGCGCCGGCAGCTCGCCCCCGCCCAGCAGATCCTGGGCCTGGGTGTGGGCCTGCCCGGCGGCGTCAACGAGGCCCGCGGCGTGCTGCACTTCGCGCCCAACCTGGGCTGGCGCGACATCCCCTTCGGCGCCCTGCTGGGCGAGAAGCTGCACGACACGCCGCTGGACGGCGTGCCGCTGTTCCTGCAGAACGAAGCCGACGTGGCCGCGCTGGGCGAGCTGGAGTTCAACCCCTCCCCCGCCTCCGACCCGCTGCTGTATGTCTCCATCAACCAGGGCCTGGGCGCCGGCGTCATCGTCGGCGACCGGCTGCTGACCGGCAGCCGCGGTTTCGCCGGTGAAGTGGGCCACATGGTGCTGCAGCTCGACGGCCCGCGCTGCTCCTGCGGCCGCCGCGGCTGCGCCGAGGCCTTGATCGCGACGCGCGCCATGCTGGGCAGCGGCGACGACGCGACCGCGCTGCGCTCGCTGGCCGCCGTGCGCGCCCACCTGGTCGACAAAGACCCCGAGACGCTGAAGGCCGTCAACTCCGCCGGCCGCAACCTGGGCGTGCTGCTGCAGAACCTGGCGACCGCCTACGACCCCGGCTGCATCGTGCTGGGCGGCAGCGTCGTCGAGCTGGGCCAGCCCTTCCTGCAGCCGGCGCTGGACACGCTCAACGACTACGCCGCCGCCGCCAGCCTGCCCCCGCCCACCGTGCGCACCTCGCGCTTCGGCGCCAATGCCGTCGCCGTGGGTGCCGCCGCGCTGGCCCGTTACCGACTCACCCGCCCCGCGTTGCCACTGGCCGACACGGGCATCACCCCGACCGAGGAACTCGTCTGATGTACCTGGGCATCGATCTCGGCACGTCCGAAGTCAAACTGCTGCTGCTCGACGGCACGGGCCGCATCGTCGGCACCGCCGGCAGCCCCCTGACACTCTCAACGCCCGAGCCGCTGTGGTCCGAGCAGCAGCCCGCCGACTGGTGGGCCGCCACGCAGGCCGCCGTTGCGCAGCTGCGTGCCGCCCACCCGGCCGAGTTCGCTGCCGTGCGCGGCATCGGCCTGTCGGGCCAGATGCACGGCGCCGTGCTGCTCGATGGCGCCGACACCGTGCTGCGCCCCGCCATCCTGTGGAACGACGGCCGCTGCCACGCCGAATGCGCCGAGCTGGAGGCCGCTGCGCCCGCCCTGCACGCCATCGCCGGCAACCTGGCGATGCCCGGCTTCACCGCCCCGAAGCTGCTGTGGGTGAAGAAGCACGAGCCCGCCGTCTTCGCGCAGGTGAAGAGCGTGCTGCTGCCCAAGGACTGGCTGCGCCTGCAGCTGACCGGCGAGAAGGTGTCCGACCCCTCCGATGCCGCCGGCACGCTGTGGCTGGATGTGGCGCGCCGCGACTGGTCCGACGAGCTGCTGGCCGCCACCGGCCTCACGCGCGCCCACATGCCGCGCCTGGTGGAAGCCAGCGAGCCCAGCGGCACGCTCAAGCCCGAACTCGCCGAGGCCTGGGGCCTGGGTGCAAACGTGGTCGTCGCCGGCGGTGCCGGTGACAACGCCGCCAGCGCCATCGGCATCGGCGCCACGCAGCCCGGCGACGGCTTCATCTCGCTGGGCACCTCCGGCGTGCTGTTCGTCGTCAACGACCGTTACCGCCCCAACCCCGCGTCGGCCGTGCACGCCTTCTGCCACGCCCTGCCCGCCCGCTGGCACCAGATGAGCGTCATGCTGTCGGCGGCCAGCTGCCTGCGCTGGTTCTGCCAGCTGGTGGGCCAGACCGAAAGCACGCTGCTGGCCGAGCTGGCGCCCGCCGACGAGGCCATCAGCGACCGCGCGCCGATCTTCCTGCCCTACCTGGCCGGCGAGCGCACACCGCACAACGACCCCTTCGCGCCCGGCGTCTTCCATGGCCTGAAAAGCCAGACCGGCCGCGCCGACTGCACCTATGCCGTGCTCGAAGGCGTCGCCTTCGGCCTGGCCGACGGCCTGAGCGCGCTGCGCGCCGCAGGCACCGAGGTGCGCCAGCTGTCGCTCGTCGGCGGCGGCTCGCGCAGCCCGTACTGGGCGCAGCTGATCGCCGACACGCTGAACGTCGAGATCGTGCTGCACACCGGCAGCGAGGCCGGTGGCGCACTGGGCGCCGCCCGCCTGGGCTGGCTGGCCTGCCTGGGCCCGGACGCCGCCGTCGAGACCGTCTGCGCCCGCCCGCCCATCGCGGCCCGCTTCACGCCTGATTCCCAACGCCATGCCCGCCTGGCTCCCCGCCTGGCGCGCTTCCGTGACCTGTATCGCCGCCTGCGCGGTGCCTGACCCCCGAGTGCCTTCATGACGAGCTACTTCAACCACATCGCCCCGATCCGATTCGAGGGTGCCGACAGCAACAACGAGCTGGCCTTCAAGCATTACGACAAGGACCGCATCGTCCTGGGCAAGCGCATGGAAGACCACCTGCGCTTCGCCGCCTGCTATTGGCACAACTTCGTCTGGAACGGCCTGGACCCGTTCGGCGGCGCCACCTTCGAGCGCCCCTGGTTCCAGGGCGGCAGCCCGATGGAGCTGGCCAAGCTGAAGGCCGACGCCGCGTTCGAGTTCTTCAGCAAGCTCGGCGTGCCCTATTACTGCTTCCATGACCGCGACGTCGCCCCCGAAGGCGCCACGCCGCGCGAGAGCCACGAGAACTTCCAGCGCCTCGTCGACGTGCTGGGCGAGAAGCAACAGGCCACCGGCGTGAAGCTGCTGTGGGGCACGGCCAACCTGTTCAGCCACCGCCGCTTCATGTCGGGCGCGTCCACCAACCCCGACCCCGAAATCTTCAAGCTCGCCGCACTGCAGGTGCGCGACGCGATGGACGCCACGCTCAAGCTCGGCGGCGAGAACTACGTGCTGTGGGGCGGCCGCGAAGGCTACGAAACGCTGCTGAACACCCGCCTGGGCCAGGAGCTGGACCAGCTGGGCCGCTTCCTGACCATGGTGGTCGAGTACAAGCACAAGATCGGCTTCAAGGGCACCATCCTCATCGAGCCCAAGCCGCGCGAACCGTCCAAGCACCAGTACGACTTCGACACCGCCACCGTCTACGGCTTCCTCAAGCGCTACGGCCTGGAGAACGAGGTCAAGGTCAACATCGAGGCCAACCACGCCACGCTGTCGGGCCACAGCTTCGAGCACGAGATCGCCACCGCCGGCGCCCTGGGCATCCTCGGCAGCCTGGACATGAACCGCGGCGACCCGCAGCTGGGCTGGGACACCGACCAGTTCCCCAACAACGTGCCCGAGACCGCCATGGCGCTCTACCACGTGCTGCAGGCCGGTGGCCTGGGCTCCGGCGGCCTGAACTTCGACGCCAAGGTGCGCCGCCAGTCCATCGACGCGGCCGACCTGTTCATCGGCCACATCGGCGGCATGGACGTCTGCGCGCAAGCCCTGCTGGTGGCCGAGAAGATGATCAACGACGGCCGCCTCAAGGGCGCCGTCGACCGCCGCTACGCCGGCTGGGACGCCGCAGAAGGCCAGGCCATCCTGCAAGGCCAGCGCACGCTGGGCCAGCTCGCCGACGACGTGCTGGCGCGCAACGCCGACGTGGCGCCGGTCTCCGGCCGCCAGGAAGCGCTGGAGAACCTCTTCAACCGCTTCTGCGCCTGACGCAACCCCGCCCCTCGCCCGGCACCACCGGGCGAGGGGCGACGTTGATCCCCCTGAAGACGCGGCCCGCCCGCAGCAGCAGCAGTAGCCGGCAAAGCCATCCGATTGCCGACAAGTAAACCAATAGGAGACAAACCGTGATCAAGCATCAGAGAACCATCGTTTCGCTCGCGGCCGCCCAAGCTGCGCTGCTGAGCAGCGGCATGGCCATGGCACAGGCGGCCGACGCGCCGGCCGCCGCCGCCTCCGCGCCCATCCAGAAGGTCGAAACCGTCGTCGTCAGCGGCCGCCGCGCGGCGCTGCAGTCGGCGCAGACCATCAAGCGCAACGCCGACGAGATCGTCGACTCCATCGTGGCCGACGACATCGGCAAGCTGCCCGACCGCTCCGTCACCGAAGTACTGCAACGCGTCGTCGGCGTGACCATCGACCGCACGATGGCCAAGGGCGACCCCGAGCACTACTCGGTGGAAGGCTCGGGCGTGAACATCCGCGGCCTGAGCATGGTGCGCTCCGAGCTGAATGGCCGCGACACCTTCTCGGCCAACGGCGGCCGCGCGCTGAACTTCGAAGACGTGCCGCCCGAGCTGATGGCCGGCGTGGACGTCTACAAGAGCCCCTCCGCCAAGCAGATCGAAGGCGCCATCGGCGGCCTCGTGAACCTGCGCACCGCGCTGCCGTTCGACTACCCAGGCTTCAAGGCCGCGATGTCCGTGGACAGCACGTACTCCAAGCTGCAGAAGAAGACGTCGCCTTCGGGCTCCGCCCTGCTGTCCAACCGCTGGAAGACGGACCTGGGCGATGTCGGCGCCATGCTGAGCCTGGCTCACTCCGAGAGCAACACACGCAACGACACGGTCCAGGTCGAGCCCTACTTCCTGATCGACGCCGATCGCTCCGATACGTCGACCGCCGGCACCGTGTGGGCGCCGCGCGGCATGGCCTGGCGCACGCTGGAGTTCCAGCGCAAGCGCGACGGCCTGTACGGCGCGCTGCAGTGGAAGAAAGACTCGGTGCAGTCGTCCCTGACGTTCTTCAAGTCCAAGTACTCGATGAACTGGAACGAGACGGCCAACTTCGGTCAGGCCGGCACGCCTTATGACCTCGCGCTGCGACCGGGCTACACCGTCGACAAGAACAACGTGCTGCAGACCGGCACGCTCTACAACGCCGGCGGCTCCGACCTGGGCGCGGTGAACTTCGGTGCGGACACGCGCTACGCGGCCCGCAAGTCCGACACCCGCGATCTGGGCTGGAACCTGACCTGGAAGCCCAACGACAACTGGACGCTCAGCAGCGACCTGCAGATCGTCCGCTCCAAGACGCGCAACAACGACTACACCGTCGGCACCGGCATCCTGATGGCCAGCCAGTCCATGGACCTGACGGGCTCCACGCCCCGCCTCGTCTATGACTCCGCCTTCCAGTCCGCGCTGCTCAACCCCGCCAACAACTACTGGGGTTACACGATGGAGTACCAGGAGGGCAGCAAGGCGAAGTCCACCGCCTGGCGCGGCGACGCGACGCTCAACCTCGAACACCCCATCTGGGACGACCTCAGCTTCGGCCTGCGCCTGACCGACCGCAGCGCGGACAACGTCGTCAACTCCGTGCCCGGCGGCCAGTCGTGGACGCGCGGCTACCACTGGTCGGCCATCACGCAGACCTGGCAGACCGGCTGGGCCCTCGATCGGCTGGCCACGCTGGATGACCCGCGCTTTTCGAAGGGCGTCTACCAGCACAACTTCGGCGGCTTCTTCGGTGGCAAGGTCAACGTGCCCAACCTGCTGATGCCCGTGCCCGCGCTCGCACAGAGCGGCTACACCGCCGAGTGGCAGAAGCTGCACGGCTACGCCGTGACGGCCTGCGAAGACAAGAACGGTGCCGGCAACTGCGGCTACATGGGCTGGACGCCTTCCACCTACGGCTCCGACCCGATCAGCCGCAACAACCAGGAAGAGAAGAGCCAGGCCGCCTACGCGCAGGCACGCTTCCATCTGGACGAGTGGAACCTGCCGGTGGACGGCAATCTCGGCGTGCGCCTGGTGCGCACCGACATGACGGCCCAGGGCTACAGCCTCTTCACCGTCGACACAGGCCTCAAGGACGGTCAGACGCTGGCAGGCGTGCCGATGCCCCAGTTGACGGGCTTCGCGACTCCGATCGACTACTCTGGTGCGTACAACAATGTGCTGCCCAGCCTGAACCTGCGCTTGAAGGCACGTGACGATCTGCAGTTCCGTTTCGCGTGGGCGCAAGCCATTTCGCGCCCGGACTTCTCGCAGCTGATGGCCTACACCAACCTGAAGCTGTCCTCCGCCGACAAGACCACCAACGACACGACAGGCGTCGTTACGGTTGGCCGCTGGGACACGACCGGCGAGTCCACCGGCAACCCGGCCCTCAAGCCCATCAAGTCCAACCAGATCGACCTGACGGGCGAGTGGTACTTCTCGAAGTCCGGCTCCATCACCGCTGCCGTGTTCAACAAGCAGCTCAAGGACGTCATCGTCAACCAGACGGCGATCACCCAGCTCACCGCGGCCGACGGCAAGATCTACGACTTCACCGTCACGACCCCGATCAACGGCGCCAAGGGCCATGTGCGCGGCATCGAGCTGGCGTTCCAGCGCTACCTCGACATGCTGCCGGGCTGGATGAGCGGCTTCGGCGTGCAGGCCAACTACACCTACATCGATAGCAAGACCAAGCCCTACAACCCGGTCACGGGCGCGATGTGCACGGGCACCAGCGATGGCGCCGCCAACCTGCAGCTCAACATGAACGGCTGCGACACGGATGGCCGCTCGTTCGGCGACCTGCCGCTGGTGGGCATCTCGCGCAATGCGTACAACCTGGCGCTGATCTACGACTACGACAAGATCTCGGCGCGCCTGGCCTACAGCTGGCGCTCCCGTTACCTGCAAGGCGTGAAGGTCAACGGCACCAACGGCACCAACGGCCGCGATGCCAGCGGCAATGCCGTCGCGTGGGCGCTGCCGACCTGGAACGATGACTATGGCCAGCTGGACGGCGGCGTGTCCTACAAGTTCACGGACAAGTTCACGATGAGCCTGGAAGGCCAGAACCTGAACAGCGCCATCAACCGCCAGCTGATGCAGCAGCACATCGGCATGATGACGCGCGCGGTGTTCTACACCGGCCCGCGCTACGTCTTGCGCGCCAGCTACACCTTCTGATCGCCCGGTCGCCTGACCGGTTCTGCCGGCGGTGGCCTGACGCTACCGCCGGTCTTCACTGCCAAAGCGAGTTCAGATGCGCAAGCTGCTGCTCACTCTGCTGACGTCCACGGCGACGCTGTTCGCCGCCGGCGCGTCAGCCACCGACCTCCCCCGCCTCGTCGAACGCGACGGCCGGCACGCGCTGCTGGTCGACGGCAAGCCCTTCCTGATCCTGGGCGCCCAGGCGCACAACTCCAGCAACTACCCAGCCGGCCTCAAGCCCGTGTGGGACGCTGCCAACGACCTCAAGGCCAACACGGTGCTGATGCCGGTCGCCTGGGAGCAGGTGGAAGCGGTGGAGGGGCGCTTCGATTTCAGCTTCGTTGATACCCTCGTCAAGCAAGCCCGCCAGCAGAAGAAGAAGCTGGTCATCCTGTGGTTCGGCACCTGGAAGAACACCAGCGCGCAGTACACCCCCGAGTGGGTCAAGCTCAACCCCAAGCGCTTCCCGGCCATGCTCGACAAGGACGGCAAGCCCAGCTACTGCCTCAGCCCCTTCGGCACCGAGACGCTGAAAGCGGACAAGAAGGCCTTCGTCGCCTTCATGACCCACCTGAAGAAGATCGACGCCACCGAGCGCACCGTGCTGATGGTGCAGGTGGAGAACGAGGTCGGCACCTACGGCCTGGTGCGCGACTACGGCGCGCAAGCGCAGGCCGCCTTCGAGCAACCCGTGCCCGCCGCCGTGCTGGCGCGCCAGAAGCCCAAGGCCGCCGCGTCCGGCACCTGGCGCGAGGTCTACGGCGACTACGCCGACGAGTACTTCCATGCCTGGGCCATCGCCCGCTACATCGGCGACATCGCCCAGGCTGGCCGCGCCGTCTACGACCTGCCCATGTACGTGAACAACGCACTGCGCAACCCGCTGGAGCAACCGCCCAAGCCCTGGAACAAGGACTTCGCCAGCGGCGGCCCGACCTGGGACGTCATCGACATCTACAAGGCCGCCGCGCCCGCCATCGACATCGTCAGCCCCGACATCTATGCGCCAGAGTCCGACCAGGTGAACGCCAACCTGCGCCTGTTCGGCCGCCCCGACAACGCGCTGTGGATTCCCGAGATCGGCACCAAGCCCGCCTATGGCCGCATGCTCTACGCGATGCTGGGCCGCGGCGCCATCGGCGTGTCTCCGTTCGGCATCGACTACTTCAACTACACCAACCACCCGCTGGGCGCGACGGCCACCGACAAGACGCTGGTGGAGCCCTTCGAGCGCGTCTACCGCATGTTCGCGCCCATCCAGCGCCAGTGGGCGCAATGGGCCTTCGACGGCAAGACGCAAGGCGTGGGCGAAGGCGACGACCGCAAGCCGCAGCAGCTGGACTTCCCTGGCTGGACCGCCAAGCTGACCTACCGCCTCGGCCGCTTCGGCGAGGCCGCCTGGGGCGGTGAGTTCGCCAAGCCCACGCCGGGCACCGAGGAGCCCAACGGCGGCGCCGCCATCGCGCAAATCGCCCCCGACGAGTTCATCATCATCGGCAACCGCGTGCGCGTGCGCATGGAACCGGCCGAGGGCACGAAGGGCATGATGCTGCGCGCCGAACAGGGCCGCTTCGACGCACAGGGCCGCTGGGTCATGGAACGCGTCTGGAACGGCGACCAGGTCGACTACGGCCTGAACCTGCCGGCCGAGCCCATGATGCTCAAGGTCAAGATGGGGCGCCCCGCGCAATGAAACCCCTCGTCCAAGGAGTACCTTGGCCCGGACCGCTCGGCGGCCAGTGCTCGGCCCGCAGGAGCCCGTGATGCGACGTCGTGACCTGCTGCTGGCCACCGGCCTCGGCGCGCTGCCCGCCTGGGCGGCGACCGAGAACGCCCCCGTATACGACTGGCGCAGCCTCAGCTACGGCGCGGGTGGCTTCATCCCCGGCTTCCTGTTCCACCCACGCGAGAAGGGCCTGCTGTACGCGCGCACCGACATCGGCGGCGCCTACCGCTTCGACCCAGCGGGCCAGCGCTGGCTGCCGCTGCTGGACCACCTCGCCAAGGCCGACGCCGACCTGATGGGCGTGCTCAGCCTCGCCGTCGACCCCAGCGACGCCAACCGCGTCTACGCCGCCTGCGGCCTCTACACCGGCGAGTGGGCGCGCAAGGCCGCGCTGCTGTCGTCCACCGACCGTGGCGCCAGCTGGCAGATCCACGAACTGGGCCTCAAGCTCGCCGGCAACGGCCCCGGCCGCGGCACCGGCGAGCGCCTGCAGGTGGACCCGGCCCGCCCCGAGCGGCTGCTGCTGGGCACCACGCAGGACGGCCTGCTGCAGAGCACCAACCGGGGCGAGAGCTTCAGCGGCCTGGGCGGTTTCCCGGCCAAGCATGTATCCCTCGTGCTGTTCGCCGGCCCGCGCACGATCTACGCCGGCAGCCACGACCAGCCCGGCCTGTTCGTCTCCACCGACGACGGCGCCAGCTTCACGCGCGTGGCCGAGTTGCCGAGCCAGGTGCCGCAGCGCGCGGCACTGGGGCCCGACGGCTCGCTCTACGTCAGCCTCGCGGCGGGCGACGGCGGCAGCGCCACCAACCCCGGCAACGCCAGGACCGGCAGCGTCTGGCGCCGCACACCCGAAGGGCAGTGGCGCAACATCACGCCGGTCAAGCCCGGCAACGGCCAGGCCTTCGGCTACTCGGGCCTGGATGTCGACGCCAAGCGCCCCGGCCGCGTGGTCGTCACCACCATCGAACGCTGGAACGGTGGCGACGAGATCTACCTCTCCGACGACTTCGGCGCCCACTGGACGCCGCTGAGCCCGCGCTCGTCGTTCAACGCCAGCACCCACCCGTGGCTGCAGGCTTTCCAGGGCAAGACCCGCCACCCGCAAGGCCACTGGCTGGCTGACTTCAAGATCGACCCGCACGACGGCGACCACGCCGTCTATGGCACCGGCTACGGCCTGTGGATGACCGGCAACCTCGGCGCCGAGCAGGTGCGCTGGGCCTTCGCCGTCGACAACCTCGAAGAGACGGCCGTGCTCGGGCTGGCCAGCCCGTCCGGTGGCGCCTCGCTGCTGGCGGCGATGGGTGACGTCTCCGGCGCCGCCTGGGACGACCTCGCCCAGGGCCCGAAGAACGGCCTGTTCCTGCCGGCCGGCGAGACCAACCGCTCGGTGGCCTTTGCCGAACTCAACCCTGCCATCGTCGCGCGCACCTCCGACGCGGCGGCCCACGGCGGCTACTGGTCCAACGACGGCGGCGCCAGCTGGCGGCCGTTCGGCCCCAGCACGCGCAACGCCAAGACGCCCGAGGGCTGGGCGGCGCCGATGGGCCAGGTGGCCGTGTCGGCCAAGGGCGGCTTCTTCGTCTGGGCCCCCGAGCGGCAGGCGGCGCTGTTCTCGCGCGACCATGGCAAGACCTGGGCGGCCTGCGAGGGCTGGCCGGCCGATCGCGACGTGGCGCTGACGCCGGTGGCCGACCGCGCCGTGGAAGGCGTGTTCTACGTCCATGACCGCGCCAACGGCCGCATCCTCGTCAGCACGGATGGCGGCGCCAGCTTCCAGCCCGGCGTGACCGGCCTGCCCAAGCTGGAGAACTGGCGCACGGCCCAGCTCGTCTGCGCCCCCGGCCAGCCGCGCGACCTCTGGCTGGCCCTGCCCGACGGCCTGCTGCACCTGCCCGGCGTGGACAGCCGGCCCCAGGGCGTGCGCGGCGTCGTCGAGCCCTGGCGCGTGGCGCTGGGCAAGGCCGCCGAGGGCGCGGCCTATCACGCCATCTACGTCTGGGGCCGCGTGCGCGTGGACGGCAACGACGGCACCGAAGGGCTGTTCCGCTCCATCGATGCCGGCGCCAGCTGGCAACGCATCAACGACGACCGCCACCGTTATGGCCGCCTGAACGCGCTGGCCGCCGACCCGCTGGAGTTCGGCGTCGTCTACCTCGCGCCCGAGGGCCGCGGCGTCATCATGGGTAAACCACGCGCATGAGAGCCCCTCGCCCGGTCCTGCCCCGGCTGAACGCCGGCATGCCCAGTCGGTCTTGCAGACCGCGCAGCGGGCAGAGCCGCTGCTCTTCGGCAGGCACGGCAAGTCCACTGGACTTGCCGTGTCCGGCCTTAGCCCCCGAGGGGACGGCGATGCTTGCGGCATTGAGCCGCAAGCACATCGCCCGCGGGCCGGCTTGGGAGCGGCCCGGCGCTCGGCCCGCGGTAAAGCTGCGGTGGCCGTATTTCGTCTTGGCGCTGCTCCTCATGGTCGCCATGAGGCCCCTGCACGCCGCCGAGCTGCTGCTGCGTTATGACGCGCCCGCGCCCGACACGCCCCAGGGCTGGGAGCAGCAGGCGCTGCCGGTCGGCAACGGCCGGCTGGGTGCGATGCTGTTCGGCCAGGTGGCACGAGACCGGCTGCAGTTCAACGACATCACGCTGTGGACCGGCAACACGAAGCAGATGGGCGCCTACCAGCCCTTCGGCGACGTGGTGCTGACGCTGGACGGCGCCGATGCGCCCGTCAGCGGCTACCGCCGCGAGCTGGACATCGGCCGCGCGGTCAACCGCCTGCACTACACGCAGGCCGGCGCGCGCTTCACGCGCGAAGTCATCGCCAGCCACCCGGCCCAGGTCATCGCGTGGCGGCTGACGGCCGATCAGCCCGGGCGCTACACGGGCAGCGTCGCGCTGACCGACCGCCACGGCGCCACCATCGGCGCAGCCGCCCAATCGCTGGCCGCCGTGGGCACCTTGCCCAACGGCCTGGCCTACGCCAGCCTGCTACGCGTCGTCAACGACGGCGGCACGGTGGCCCTCGACGGCGACACGCTGCGCTTCGAAGGCTGCAACGCGCTGACGCTGATCCTCGGCGCAGGCACCAGCTTCGCCGACGGCCAGCCGCCGCTGCCGCGCGTGCAGGCGCAGGTCGCTGCCGCCAAGCCCTGGCCGCAGCTGCAGGCCGAGCACGCGCGTGACGTCCAGGCCCTGCTGGGCCGTGTGCGGCTGGACCTCGGCGCCAGCCCCGCCGCGCGCCGCGCATTGACCACCGACGCGCGGCTGGCCGCCTACACCCAGGGCGGGGGCGACCCCGAGCTGGAGGCGCTGTACTTCCAGTTCGGCCGTTACCTGCTGGTCAGCAGCTCACGCGACGCCTTGCCCGCCAACCTGCAAGGCCTGTGGAACGACCAGCTGCAGCCGCCGTGGAACAGCGACTACCACTCCAACATCAACCTGCAGATGAACTACTGGCCGGCCGAGGTGACCAACCTCGCTGAGGCGGCACGGCCGCTGCACCGGTTCATCGAACGACTGATCCCCGAGTGGCGCAAGCCGGTCGCCGAGCGTGCCGCGCAAGCGCTGAAAGACCCAGCCTCGCTGCCGCCCGAGACGCCGCCGTGGGACAACTCGGTGCAGCCGCCCATCGAGACCTTCCTCACCCCTGCTGACAAGCCCGTGCGCGGCTGGGCACTGCGCACCGAGACCAACCCCTTCGGCGCGCAGAGCTATCTGTGGAACATGACCGGCAACGCCTGGTATGCCCGCCACTTCTGGGAGCACTACGCGTTCACGCAGGACCAGCGCTTCCTGCGCGACGAGGCTTGGCCGGTGCTGAAGGAAGTGGGCGAGTTCTGGGAGGACCGGCTCAAGGAGACGCCGGACGGCCGGCTCGTCGCGCCCAACGGCTGGTCGCCCGAACACGGCCCCATCCAGGACGGCGTGGCCTATGACCAGCAGATCCTGTGGGATCACTTCGACAACCTCGCGCACGCTGCCGCCGTGCTGGGCGACCGCGCCGCGCAGGCCCGCGCTGCCGCCATCCGCGACCGCCTTGCCGGCCCGCGCGTGGGTCGTTGGGGCCAGTTGCTGGAATGGCAGGACGAGCTGACCGACCCGGTGCTCGACACGCCCAAGGACACGCACCGCCACGTGTCCCATCTGTACGCGCTGTACCCCGGCCGGCAGATCTCTCCGGCCCGCACGCCTGCGCTGGCCGCCGCCGCGCGCACGACGCTGGCCGCGCGTGGCGACGTCAGCACGGGTTGGTCCATGGCCTGGAAGATGGCCTACTGGGCCCGCCTGCGCGATGGCGACCACGCCCACCAGCTGCTGCGCGGCCTGCTGGCCCAACCCGGCGCACGCAAGGCGCGTGTCGGCGCCGAGGTGCACGAGGGCGGCACCTACCCCAACCTGTTCGACACCCACCCGCCGTTCCAGATCGACGGCAACTTCGGCGCCACGGCCGCCATCGCCGAGATGCTGCTGCAGTCGCACGACGGCGTCATCGACCTGCTGCCCGCGCTGCCCGCCGCCTGGCCTAAGGGCTCGGTCAAGGGCCTGCGCGCGCGCGGCGGCTTCGAGGTCGACCTCACCTGGGCGCAAGGCCGCGTGACGAGCGCCACGGTGCGCAGCGTGGCCGGTGACGGCGGCGGGCGCGTCCGCGTGGGCCAACAACGCGTCGTCGAGCTCAAGCTCAAGCCCGGCCAGTCGCGCACGCTGCTAGCCAAGGATCTCCTCTGACATGACAACACCTCAGCATCAACACCGCCTCGGCAGCCGTCAGACCCGGAGGCCCTGGGCCTCGCTCGGCGCCGCGGCCTCGCTGTGGCTGTGCGCGTCGGCTTTTGCCGCGCCCGCACTGACAGCGCAGTCAATGGCACTCGACACCGGCAAACCGGCGCCGGGCTGGCACATCGCCGTGACCGATTTCGAGGGCGAAGCCCAGCTCAGCGGCGACCGCGTCACCGTGCCCAAGCCGGCCAACCCGCGCGTGCCCAACAGCCACGTCGCAGCCCGCCGCAGTGACGATGGCGCACTAACGCTGCAGTTCAGCAACAGCTGGATCGCGCAACTGCGCTGGCAGGGCGGCAAGCCGCTGGACCTGAGCCCCTACCTCGCCCACGGCACCGTCGAGTTCGACCTGAACGTCGTCGACCTCGCCCACGGCGGCATGAAGTTCAAGCTCGGCTGCGGCCAGGACTGCGAACGCAAGGTGCCCTTCCTGTTCGCCGGCCGCGAGCTGGCCGGCAAAGGCAAGCAGCACATCAGCCTCGCGCTGACCTGCTTCTGGCGTGAGGGCGACGACTTCTCCGCCGTCAACGTGCCGTTCACGCTGGAAGGCACCGGCAGCGGCGAGATCAGCATCGCCAACCTGCGCTTCAACAAGGCCGGCAAGGCGACGACCGCCTGCCCCGACTACCGCACGCAATCCGTCACGCCGGAGCGGCTGCAGGAGTCGTGGGCCGTCGAGTGGTGGCTGCCGCGGCACGAGCAAAAGCTCGCCGAGATCCAGGCCCACCGCGCGGCCGGCCGGCGTGTGGACCTCGTCTTCCTGGGCGACTCCATCACGCAGGGCTGGGAGAACGAAGGCAAGGACGCTTGGGGCCAGCACTTCGCGAAGTACAACGCCGTGGCCCTGGGCTTCGGCGGCGACCGCACCGAGAACCTGCTGTGGCGCCTGCAGCATGGCGAGCTGGACCAGATGGCACCGAAGGCCATCGTCGTCATGATCGGCACCAACAACACCGGCGACCGGCTCGAAGACCCGGCACTGACGGTGGCCGGCATCAAGAAGAACCTCGACGAGATCCGCCAGCGCCAACCCCAGGCCACCGTGCTGTTGCTGGCCCTGTTCCCGCGCGGCGAGAAGCCCGACGACCTGACCCGACGCCACAACGCCAAGATCAACGCCCTGCTGCCGGCACTGGCCGATGGCAAGCAAGTCGTCTTCCTCGATATCGGCCATGCCCTGATGAACGCGGACGGCACGCTGTCCAAAGACATCCTGCCCGACTGGCTGCACCTCAGCCCGGCGGGCTACGAGATCTGGGCCCGCAGCCTGGAAGCTCCCCTCTCCCCTCTCCTGGCGCCCTGACGGCACCTCGCTCCTGACCCCATGACTGCTCTGACCTACTCCAGCCCCTTCCCCGCCGACTTCGTGTTCGGCGTCGCCGCCGCCTCCGCCCAGATCGAGGGCGCCGCCTTCACCGACGGCAAGGGCGAATCCATCTGGGACCGCTTCTGCCGCGAACCCGGCAAGGTGCACGGCGGCGACACGCTGGACGTCGCCTGCGACCACTACCACCGCTTCGACGAAGACTTCGCGCTGATGGCCTCGCTGGGCGTCAAGAACTACCGCCTGTCCATCGCCTGGCCGCGCATCTACCCCAACGGTGACGGTGAACTCAACCAGGCCGGGCTGGACTTCTATCACCGCCTGTTCGCCAGCATGAAGAAGCACGGCATCACGCCGTGGGTCACGATGTTCCACTGGGACCTGCCGCAGAGCCTGGAGGACCGCGGTGGCTGGACCTCGCGCGTGACGGTTGACGCCTTCGCCCGCTACGCCGACACCATCGTCAAGGCGTTTGCCGGCGAGGTGACGCACTGGATCACGATGAACGAGATCCGCTGCTTCACGCTGCTGGCCTACGGTTACGGCACCAAGGCGCCGGGCCGCAAGGAGAGCAACGCCGTCGTCAACCAGACCTTCCACCACGCCCTGCTGTGCCACGGCCACGGCGTGCGCGCGGTGCGCGAGTTCGGCGGCGCGGGCGCCAAGGTGGGCTTGACCGACAACTGCGACGTCTGCATCCCCGTGACCGAGACGCCGGCAGACATCGCCGCCGCCAAGGCCTGGTTCCTGGAGAAGAACGCCCACGTGCTGGGTGCCATGCACGCCGGCCACTATCCGGCCGACTACCTGGCCCGCGCGGGCGCCGACGCCCCGAAGGTGGAGCCCGGCGACTTCGACCTCATCAGCCTGCCCACCGACCACCTGGGCCTGAACATCTACACCGGCACCTATGTGCGCGCCCCCAAGAACGGCGCCTCGGACCAAGCCTGGGAGGCCGTGCCGCTGCCGATCAACTACCCGCGCGCCGACAGCCCCTGGCTGCACATCGCGCCGCAGTCCATCTACTGGGCCACGCGCTTCTGCGCCGAGCTGTACGGCCACCAGTCGCTCTACATCACCGAGAACGGCTGCGGCTACAACGAGGAGCCGGTGGTGAACGGCGAGGTGCTGGACCTGCACCGCCGCGACTTCGTGCGCAACCACCTGCGCGAAGCCCACCGCGCCATCAGCGACGGCGTGCCGCTGCACGGCTATTTCCTGTGGAGCTTCATCGACAACTACGAATGGGAAGACGGCTACCAGCGCCGCTTCGGCATCGTGCACTGCGACTACGAGACGCTGGTGCGCACGCCCAAGCTGTCGGCCCGCTACTACGCCGAGGTCGTCAAGGCCCACCGGATCCTCTGATGAACACGCAAGCCCTGCCCCTGAAGAAAGCCTTGCCACCCGTGGCCGACCGCCTGCCGATGTCGCAGAAGATCGGCTTCGGCCTGGGCTCCATCCTCGACATGTGGGGGCACTGGCTGTACGCGTCGCTGGCCTTCCAGGTGTTCAACATCTTCCTGGGCGTGGCGCCCGGGCTGATCTCCACCGTCCAGGCCATCAAGATCGTCATCGACGCCGGCTCCGACGCGCTGTTCGGCTGGCTGTCGGACAACACGCGCACGAAGTACGGCCGCCGCCGCCCCTTCATCCTCGTCGGCGGCGTGCTGGCGGGTATCGGCTTGCCGCTGATGTTCGCCGTGGGCCGCGGCTGGACCGACACGCAGTACTTCATGTTCATGCTGATCAGCATGGTCATCTACGTGCCGGTGATGAGCTGCTTCAACATGCCCTGGGTCAGCCTCGGCGCGGAGATGACGCCCGACTATCACGAGCGCACCACCGTGATGGCCGTGCGCAACGCCATCCAGAAGGCGCCCGAGCTGGCGATGTTCTTCGCCGCGCAGTTCACGACGCTGGCCTGGTTCCACGACGCCAACGGCAAGCCAGACATCCTGCGGGGTGCGCAGGTCTATTGCGCCATCCTCGGCACCATCATGGTCGGCGTGTCCATCGCCATGTTCATGCTGGTACGCGAGCGCTATTACGAGAAGCTCGTGGCGCGTACGCAGACGCACATCCCGCTGGCCGACACGCTGTGGCGCACGCTGCGCTGCAAGCCCTTCCGCACGGTGCTGACGATGTCGCTGGCCTACAGCATCGGCACGGCCATGGTCGGCGCCCTGGGCTACTACGCCACCGTCTACTACGTCTGCAAGGGCGACATCGTCACGGCGACGCAGTGGAACACCGCGATGGGCCTGGCCGGCATGGGCTTCGGCTTCGCGGGCATCCCGTTCTTCTCGTGGATCGCGCGCCGCTGGGGCAAGCGCACGGGCCTGGCCTGCGTGCTGACGCTGGCCATCTGCGCCTTCATCGGCGACTGGTGGCTGTACGACCCCGAGCGGCCCTACCTGCAGCTGCTGGCCTGCGGCTTCGTGGCGTTCACCGGTGCCGGCTTCTGGACGCTGTATGCCGCCACCATCGGTGACGTCGTCGACTACGACGAATCGCAGACCGGCCAGCGCCGCGAGGGCTCGTTCTCGGCCTGCCAGTCGTGGATCTCCAAGGTCGGCATCGCGCTGGGCGTGGGCGCGTCGGGCTGGATCCTGCAGTTCACCGGCTTCGACGCCGCCAAGGAAGGCGCGCAAGCGCCGGAGGCCATCTTCTGGATCCGCATCCTGCTGTCGGGCATCCCCGTCATCGGCCTGGTGCTCGCGCTGATCGCCATCCTGCGCTTCCCGCTGACCGAGGCCCGCATGCTCGAGATCCGCAACAAGCTCGAAGCCACGCGGGGCACGGTATGACCGTATCGCGCCGCCACGCGCTGCAGGCCGCGCTGGCCGGCGCAGCCCTCGCCACCCCGGCCGCCGCCGCGCCACGCCCCGGCACAGGCATCGAGGGCCAACGCAAGGCCGACCGGGGGGATGGCCGCTACGTCAACCCCATCGTGCCCGGCGACCATGCCGACCCGACCATCCTGAAAGACGGCGCCGATTACTGGATGACGTTCTCGTCCTTCCAGTCCTACCCCGGCGCCGTCATCTGGCACTCGACGGACCTGGTCAACTGGACGCCCGTCACCGCCGCGCTGACCCAACCCATCGGCACCGTCTGGGCGATGGACCTCATCAAGCACGCGGGCCGCTACTACCTCTACATCCCGGTCCTCAACGACGCCGGCACGGGCATCTACGTCATCCACGCCGACGACATCCGCGGCCCGTGGAGCGCGCCCATCGACCTGAAGATCCCCGGCTGCATCGACCCCGGCCACGTGGTCGGTGAAGACGGCCGGCGTTACCTGTTCGTCAACGGCGGCCGGCGCGTGCGGCTCACGGCCGATGGCCTGGCCACCGACGGCCCGCTGGAAGACAAGGCCTGGACGCCCTGGCAATACCCCAAGGACTGGGTCGTCGAGATGTTCGCGCCCGAGGGGCCGAAGCTGCTGCGTCGCGGCGAGTGGTTCTACCTGATCTCGGCCGTTGGCGGCACGGCCGGGCCGCCCACCAGCCACATGGTCACCGTCGCGCGCTCACGCTCCGTCCACGGGCCCTGGGAGCACGCGCCCAACAACCCCATCGTGCGCACGACGAGTGCCGGCGAACCCTGGTGGTCGCGCGGCCACGCCAGCGTCGTCGAAGGCCCGAGCGGAGATCCTGGCGACTGGTGGATGGTCTATCACGGCTACGAGAACGGTTTTCGCACGCTGGGCCGCCAGGCGCTGCTGGAGCCCGTCGAGTGGACCCAGGACGGCTGGCTGCGCGCCAAGGGCGGCACGCTGGACCGGCCGCTGCCAGCGCCCCGCGGCGGCAAAGCCGGCCCGGCCGGCGTCGCCCTCTCGGACGACTTCTCGCGCAACCGCATGGGCGTGCAATGGACCTTCCACGCCCCCGGCCCCGATGAACTCTCGCGCCTGCAATGGCAGGACCGCAGCCTGCTGATGCGCGGCAAGGGCAAGTCCCTGGCCGACTGCTCGCCGCTGGTCTGCATCACGGGTGACCGCAGCTACGAGTGCAGCGTCGAGCTGGAGATCACCAGCCACGACAACACCGGCCACGGCGGCCTCGGCTTGTTCTACGACGAGCGCGGCCATGTCGGCATCGCCTTCAGCACGACGCAGCTGCTGACCTACGGCTACGGCCAGGAGCACACCTGGATGCGCGAGAACCTGGCCACGCGCAAGGTCCACATCCGCCTGACCAACCGCGAGAACGTCGTCACCTTCCGCTTTTCGCGCGATGACGGCCGCACCTGGGTGCAGCACCCCTGGCAGATGGAAGTTTCGGGCCTGCATCACAACGTGTTCGGCGGCTTCGTCAGCCTGCGCATCGCGCTGTTCAGCGCGGGTGCCGGCGAGGTGCGCGCCCGCAACTTCGTCTACCGAGGACTCCCCACGTGACATCCCGCCGCCAACTGCTGGCCGCCGCCGCCGCGCTGCCGCTCGCCCCCCACGCCGCGCTCGCCGCCCAGCGCCAGCGCCAGCTCGTGCTGGACCTCGCGCAGGCCACGCAACCGCTGGACCGCTTCTTCGACCACTGCGTCGGCTCCGACTACCCGGGCACGCTGTTCCGCGAAGACTCCCTCGCGCAGCTGAAGACGGCGGTGGACGAGCTGGGCTTTCGCTACCTGCGCTTCCACGCGATCTTCCATGACGTGTTCAAGACGGTCACGCGCGACACCGCCGGCCAGCTCGTATTCGACTTCACCCGTATCGACCAGCTCTACGACGCGCTGCTGGCCCGGCGCATCAAGCCCTTCGTCGAACTGGGCTTCACGCCGGCCGCGCTGAAGAGCTCCGACAACAAAATCTTCTACTGGGCCGGCAACACCTCCCACCCCGAGCCCACCGGCTGGGTCGCGCTCATCGACGCGTTCACGCGCCACCTGCTGCAGCGTTATGGCGCGGCCGAGGTGCGCAGCTGGTACTTCGAAGTGTGGAACGAGCCCAACCTCGACGGCTTCTGGGAAAAGGCCGACCGGCAGGCCTATTTCGACCTCTACACGCGCACGGCACGCGCCATCAAGGCCATCGACCCGCAGCTGCGCGTCGGCGGCCCGTCCACGGCCGGCGCAGCCTGGGTGCCGGAGTTCCTCGCCCACGCGAAGGCGACCGATACGCCGGTGGACTTCATCACCACGCACACCTACGGCGTGGACAACGGCTTCCTCGACGAATTCGGCAAGGAAGACCTGAAGCTGTCGCCCTCGCCCGACGCCATCGTCGGCGACGTGCGCCGCGTGCGCCGCGAGATCGAGGCTTCGCACCTGCCGGGCCTGCCGCTGTTCTTCACCGAATGGAGCACCAGCTACAACCCGCGCGACCTGGTGCACGACAGCTACATGAGCGCCGCCTACGTGCTGACCAAGCTGCGCCAGACCCAGGGCCTGGCCCAGCACATGAGCTACTGGACCTACACCGACCTCTTCGAGGAGCCCGGCCCGCCGGATGCCGCCTTCCACGGCGGCTTCGGGCTCATGACGCGGGACGGTGTGCGCAAGCCGGCCTGGTTCGCCTACCGCTACCTGCAGCAGCTGGCTGCACTGCAGGGCCGCGAGATTCCTTGTAACGACGGGTTCAGCTGGGCCGCCACCGATGGCGAGCAACTGCGCGTGCTCGTCTGGGACTGGCGCAACACCGAGCAGCAGCTCAGCAACCGCAGCTTCTTCGGGCGCCCGCAGCCGGCACGCGACGTGGGCAGCGTCAGCATCGAGCTGCGCCACCTGCCGCCGGGCCGCTATCGCCTCACGCAGCACCGCACCGGCTACCTCGCCAACGACGCGCACACGCTCTACCTGAAGATGGGCGCGCCCAAGGACCTCGACGCACGCCAGCTCGCCGAGCTGCAGGCCGCCACCACCGACCAGCCCGAACGCCTGCCCCAGCGCCAGCGTGAACTGCGCGTCGGCAGCGCCGGCACCGCCCGGCTGAAGCTCGCCCTGCGCAGCCACGACATCGTGCTGCTCAGCCTGACCCGGGTCACCGGCTGAAGCGCCGCGCACGCCTGCCGCGCCGATGGGCGGGCAGGCCGTCGCCGCAGCCATCGCCCGCTGGACGCTGAACGCACGGTTACGTCCCGGTGCTGCACGCGGCCACGGGCGGCGACACAATCACCGCACCGTTGCGTTCGGCCGCAAGGGCCATGCGCCAATCGCGCCGCCCTGATCGAGGCCACCGCCCAGCCATCAGCTGACGGCGACCCTGACAAAGCCTGACCCGACACCGAGGCGCCGCCCCCAAGCCGGCGGCGCCCTTGTGCTGCGCACAGCATGAGGCGGACTGTGCTGCAGCGTTTTCAACATAGGAAACCACCATGAGATCCAAACTCCTGACGTCCCTGTGCCTGCTGGCGCTTGCGCTGTCGAGCTCGGCCCAAGCTGCTACCAAGGCCTGCACGGCCACGGCCATCAAGCCCTACATCAAGGTCGGCGGCAGCTGGACGAACACCGCTGCCTCCAACGTCGCCGCCGGCACGACGTTTGTGCTGGGCCCCCAGCCCACGTCGGGCGGCAGCTGGGCCTGGAGCGGCTGCGGCAGCGCGGGCACGTCTCGCGAGCAAAGCCTCACGGCCAAGTCGAGCTGCACGGCGACCGTGACCTACACGAACAGCTGCGGCACCAAGTCGACCCAGGCCTTCAAGCTCACCGTGCCCGGCATGCGTGACCTGACGAGCCTGCAACTGTCCAAGCAAATGGGCGCGGGCTGGAACCTCGGGAACTCGCTCGAAGCCATCGGCGGTGAGACCGCCTGGGGCAACCCGCAGGCCACGCAGGCGCTGTTCAACGCCGTGAAGGCCGCCGGCTTCAAGACCGTGCGCATCCCCGTCGCGTGGAAGCAGTACGCCGACGCCAACGACAACATCAGCGCCGCCTGGATGAGCCGCGTGACGCAAGTCGTCAACTACGCCAAGAACGCCGGCCTCTACGCGATGATCAACCTGCATTGGGACGGCGGCTGGATGCAGCCCACCTACGCCCAGCAGGCCACCGTGAATGCACGCATCACGAAGTTCTGGACGCAGATCGCGAACAACTTCAAGGGCTACGACGACACGCTGCTGTTCGCGGGCACGAACGAGGTGATGGTGACCGGCGACTACGGCACGCCCACGGTCGAGTACTACACGGTGCAGAACGGCTTCAACCAGACCTTCGTGAACGCGGTGCGCGCGACCGGTGGCAACAACCTGGCACGCCACCTCATCGTGCAGGGCTTCAACACCAACATCGACCACACGGTGAACTTCGCGACACTGCCCAACGACTCCGCGACCAAGCGGCTGATGATGGAAGTGCACTTCTACGACCCCTACAACTTCACGCTGAACGAAAACAGCAGCATCTGGCAGTGGGGTGCGTCGGCCACCAATGCGGCCAACACCGAGACCTGGGCCAACGAGGCCTGGGTGGACGCGCAGTTCCAGAAGATGAAGACCCGCTACGTCGACGCCGGCATTCCGGTCATCCTCGGCGAGTTCGGCGCCATCCGGCGCACGGAGTTCTCGGGGGCGGAAACGTATCGCACGAACTGGGCTCGCTACGTGGCCCGCTCGGCCTGGACGCACGGCGCCGTGCCCGTGTGGTGGGATGCCGGCTCGCCGAGCGCCAACCACAGCACCGGGCTGCTGGATCGCAACAGCGGCGCGCAGATCCATCCGAATCTGATCAGCGCCATCGTCAAGTCAGCGCAATGACGCCAGGGCCGGGGCAAAGCCCCGGCCTGTTGTGCTGCTTCAGCGCGACACCAGAAGATCCTCGGGCTGCTTGCCCGCGGCCAACGCGTCCTTGAACCAGTTCGGGCGCTTGCCAACGCCCGACCAGGTGCGGCCTGCGCCGTCGGTGTACTTGGCCACGCCCGCGGGCTTGCGCGCCGCGGGTTTGCGGGCCGGGGCGGCCACCGCGCGCTTGCGCGTGGCGCGCGCCGGCGCGCCGCCGAACAGCTCTTCGGGCGTGAGGTCGTAGTGGGCGATGGCCTCCTTGATACGACCGATGACACCGGCCTTCTCACGCGAACGCAAGGTGTCTGCCTGCTTTTGCAATTGCGCAATCTGCTTCATCAGCGTTTGCAGATTCTTTGCCATGTCTGAACTCCAGCGACTTGTTGTTGTGTCCGGAGAATTCGACCACAGAAGATGGGCGCGCATGGGCGGCTGACGGCTGCCAGTCATGGGAATGACGCGCAGCCATCAGCGAAACACTGATTCGCTGGACCAGCACTGCATCGGCCAATGCCTACAGCGCAATGGCCCGCATCCCGACCCTCAAGCACGAGCTGGTGGCGCAAATTGGCGGTGTGGCGACGGCGATGCCGCGCCATTCAAAGCGATTTGCAATCCCCAAAGGAGCCCCCCATGTCCTATCCCACCATCTCCTCGTCCAAGGTCGAAGGCACGACCGTCTACAACCTGCACGGCGACAAGCTCGGCTCGATCGATGACCTCGTCATCGACAAGCGCAGCGGCCAGGTTCGCTACGCCGCGCTGGAGTTCGGCGGCTTCCTGGGCATGGGCACCGACCGTTATCCGCTGCCGTGGAACATGCTGAAGTACGACACCAACAAGGATGGCTACGTCGTCAACATCGACAAGACCCAGCTGGAGCGCGCACCGCGCTACACCGAAGACGAAGCGCCGACCTACACCGATGAGTACGGCCGCAAGGTCTACGACTACTACGGCTTCCCCTGGATCTGACGCGCGCCGGGCGCACACCGGCCAAGCGGGCGGGTAGCGGTTGGCGCCACGGCGCCATACCGCTCCCGCCCGCGATCGTTTGAGGCCGCGCGGCGCCGCCACCGCCGCCACTCGCGGCGTAGCGGCCGGTGAGCCCGCGCTCGCGCGGGCGCCGCCATCACCCCCAAGCGGCGTTGTCCGACGGCAGCGCCGCCGCGGCACCGACAGGGCGCCGCCCCGCTCGTTTCTAAGCTGACGGCACGGGCGTTGAAAGCCCGCCGATCCCCCGCCATCAATCCCAAGGAGAGACCCATGACGACCCGATTCCAAGCCCCCCGTCTGCTGTGCGCCCTGCTGTTTGCCGGCCTGGCCGGCGCCGCCTCGGCCAACATCAGCAAGCCCGTCTACAACACCGCCAAGGACGAAGTGAAGGCCATGTTCAAGGCCGAGCGCGACAGCTGCGACACCCTGTCCGGCAACGCCAAGGACGTCTGCGTCGAACGCGCCAAGGGCCAGGAGAAGGTGGCCCTCGCCCACCTGGAGTACCAGTACACCGGCAAGGAAAAGGACCGCAACGACTACCTCGAGGCCCGCTTCGACGCCAAGTACAAGGTCGCCAAGGAAGCCTGTGACGACAAGTCGGGCAACGCCAAGGACGTCTGCGTGGCCGACGCCAAGGCCGCACACGACAAGGCCAAGGCCGACTGGAAGGCGCACAAGAAGATCGTCGAAGCGCAGAACGACCAGATGGAAGCCAAGCTCAAGGCTGACTACAAGGCTGCCAACGAGCGCTGCGACGTCCTGTCCGGCGACGCCAAGGACAGCTGCCAGGCCAGCGCCAAGGCCCGCTACTTCCAGTGATGAAGCCGCGTCCCGCCCACTCTCGAGGCGGGACATTTTTCGCTGGCATGGGGTTTGCTCTTAACCAGGAATTCAAGCGGCATTTCCAGTCGCGATCCCGGGGATGACCGGGCCGATGGCCTGGCGAGGAGCAAATTTCATGTCGAGCGAGGATATTCGTGTGGTGCTGGTCGATGACGACATCGACACCTGTGAGACCTTGAGCAGCTTGTTGCAGTTCGATGGCTACAGTGTGCGCGTTGCACGCACGGCGCAGGACGCCATCACCGCCGTGGACGAATATCAACCCGTGTGTGCGCTGGTCGACCTCGGGCTGCCCGACCTCGACGGCTGCGAGCTCAGCAAGCGCCTGCGCAGCCGCTACGGGCCCGATCTCGTGCTGATTGCCGTGACCGGCCGCAGCGGCGATGACGAGCACAACTTGGCCATGGCCTGTGGCATCGACCATGTGCTGTGCAAGCCGTTGACGGCCGAAAACCTCCGGCGCTTCTTCCCCCCTCGGACCTGATTTACCGGTAAGAACCGGTAACTTTTGCCGACACCCCGGCGAACTTGACCGATAGCGCGCTCCCGGCCGTCTGCCGCGGCCTGCCCGTCCGGACGCCGACGCGTCAGCGCAAGAACGACAACAAGGATCCGCGATGCCCGTGACGCCCCCGGCCGCCGATGACACCACCCTCTTCCGCCGCATCCTGACCCGCAACCTCGCGGTGGCCCTCATCATGGGGCTGCTCAGCATCGTCGTCTTCATCGCCCTGCTGGCCCGCCTGCTGAACCTGCTGGAGTGGGTGGACCACACCAACCGCGTCATAATCAGCGCGCACGAGCTGACCACGCACATGTCCGACCAGGAGGCCGGCGTGCGCGGCTTCATGCTGGCGGGCCAGGACAACTTCCTCACCCCCTACACGCTGGCGCGCGGCCGCTTCCTGAACGACATCGACGCGCTGATGAAGTCCGTGGCCGACAACCCGGCGCAGGTCGAGCGGCTGAGCCGCGTCAAGATCGCCGCCCAGGCCTGGGACGACTTTGCGCACGAGGGCATCGCGATGCGCCGGCGCGGTGAACCGCTGGAGGCGTTCGTGCGCACCGAGCGCGGCAAGCGGCTGTCCGACGACATCCGGCGAGACCTGCGCACCGTCATCGACGCCGAGCTGCGCCTGCTGGGCGAGCGCAGCGAGGCCGCGCGCGAAGGCACCTGGACGGCCGTCATCGGCTACGTCGCGCTGGTGGCCGGCCTGAGCGGCCTCATCGCCTGGGCGGGCCGTCGCGACATCCACGCGCTGTCATCCAGCTACGACGGCGCGCTAGAAGCGATCCGCATCGATGCCGAGGAGTCCGCCGAGCGCGCGTGGCTGCGCGGTGCCGAGACCGAACTCATGCAGCAGCTGACGGGCGAGCGCGCGCTGCCGGTCATCGCGCGGCGCATGCTGGACTTCCTGGCCGAACGCATCGGTGCCACGGTGTCTGCCGTGTTTGCGGCGGGTGAGGACGGCCGGCTGCAGCGGATCGGTGCGCACGGCGTGCTGCCGGGCTCCGAGCTGGCCGTGCAGGAGAACAACCTCGTCGCGCAAGTCTGGCGGGACGCAACCCTTGTGCGCCTGCCCGGCCTGCAGGCCGACTTCCTGAAGGTGGCGACCGGCCTGGGCGAGATGCCGCCGCGCGAAGTGGTGCTGCTGCCGGCACGCCACGAAGGGCGCGTCAATGCGGTGCTGGAGCTGGGCTTCGTCGAGCCGCCCGACAGGCGCGCGATGTTGCTGCTGGACCAGCTGCAGGACGCGCTGGGCGCGCATGTCGAGGCGGCGCTGTCCCAGCAGCGCCTGCAGCGAGCGCTGGAAGAAACCCGCCAGCTCAATGAAGAGCTGCAGGTGCAGCAGGAAGAGCTGCGCACGGCCAACGAGGAACTCAGCGAGCAGTCGCGCGTGCTGTCGGAGTCGCAGCTGCAGCTGGAAGAGCAGCGTGCCGAGCTGGAGCAGACCAATGTGCAGCTGGGCGAGCAGTCCGAAGCGCTGTCGCGCCGCAACGCGGCCCTCAGCCAGGCGCAGAACGAGCTCAAGGAACGCGCATTCGAGCTGCAGCGCGCCAGCCGCTACAAGTCCGAGTTCCTGGCCAACATGAGCCACGAGCTGCGCACGCCGCTGAACAGCTCGCTGATCCTGTCGCGCCTGCTGGCCGACAACAAACCCGGCAACCTGACGGACGAACAGCTTCGCTTCGCCAACACCATTCACGCCGCCGGCCGCGATCTGCTGACGCTGATCAACGACATCCTGGACTTGTCCAAGGTGGAGGCCGGCAAGCTCGAGATCGTGCAGCGCCCGGTGCCGCTGCAGGCACTGGCCGACGGCATGCGCCGCACCTTCGAGCCGCTCGCGCAGGACAAGCGCCTGGCGTTCACGGTGTCGCTCGCGCCGGGCGTGCCGGAGAGCATCGAGACCGACGCGCAGCGCGTCGAGCAGATCCTGCGCAACCTGCTGTCCAACGCCATCAAGTTCACCGAGCGCGGTCACGTCACGATGCAGATCGAGCCCCGCAGCGACGGCGTCGCCTTCGTCGTGAACGACACGGGCATCGGCATTCCGGCCAGCCAGCAGCAACGCGTGTTCGAGGCTTTCCACCAAGGCGACGGCGCCCTGAACCGCCGCTACGGCGGCACCGGGCTGGGCCTGTCGATCTCGCGCCAGCTGGCCAAGCTGCTGGGCGGCGACGTGCAACTGAGCAGCGTCGAGGGCGAGGGCAGCCAGTTCACGCTGATGCTGCCGCACAGACTGGACGTCACGCCAACCGTGCCAGCGCCAGTCGCCGTGCCGCCGCTGGCGCTGCCGGCTGCGGCGGGTGCCTCATCGCCAGCCCAACCCGGGCAGCCCGCCCACAGCGCACCGGCCTTCGACGACGACCGCGCGGAACTCGGCGGCGATGCCCCGCCCGCCCGCCTGGCGCTGGTCGTGGAAGACGACCTGAACTTCGCCGGCGTGCTGTACGACCTGGCCCACGAGATGCAGTACCGCTGCCTCGTCGCCACCCATGCGCACGAGGCGCTGGCGCTGGCCACGGCGCATCTGCCGCAAGCCATCCTGCTCGACGTGCGCCTGCCTGACGGCTCCGGCCTGTCCGTGCTGCAGCGGCTCAAGGAAGATCCGCGCACCCGCCACATCCCCGTGCACGTCATTGCGGGCGAAGACTTCCGCGATGTGGCGCTGCCGCTGGGCGCCGTCGGCACGGCCATCAAGCCCGCCACGCGCGAGGAGCTCATCGCCATCTTCCGCAAGCTCGAGCAGCACGGCACCGACACCGTCCGCCGCCTGCTGCTGGTGGAGGACGATGCGCGCCAGCGCGAGAGCATCGTGCAGCTGGTGGCCGACGACGGCATCGAGGTGGTGGCCGTCGGCAGCGGCCGGGCCGCGCTGGAGCAGCTCGAAAGCCAGCACTTCGACTGCATGGTCATCGACCTGAAGCTGCCCGACATGGACGGCTCCGAGCTGCTGGCGCGCATGGCCGAGCGTGGCCCGGAGGCCGCGACGCCGCCGGTCATCGTCTACACCGGCCGCCACCTCAGCCGCGACGAGGAAGCCGTGCTCAACCGCTACTCGCGCACCATCATCATCAAGGGCGCGCGCTCGCCGGAGCGGCTGCTCGACGAGGTGACGCTGTTCCTGCACCGCGTGGAGTCGCGCATGAGCGGCGAGCGGCGCGACATGCTGCGCACGGCGCGCAATCGCGAGCAGGTGTTCGAGGGCCGCAAGGTGCTCATCGTCGACGACGACGTGCGCAACGTGTTCGCGCTGACCAGCCTGCTGGAGCAACGCGGACTGGCGGTAGAGCCCGCGCGCAACGGCGTCGAGGCGCTGGAGAAGCTGGAGGCCCACGCCGACATCGACCTGGTGCTGATGGACGTCATGATGCCCATCATGGACGGCCTGGAAGCCACCCGCCGCATCCGTGCCGACGCGCGCTGGCACAAGCTGCCCGTCATCGCCATCACGGCCAAGGCCATGCGCGACGACCAGGAACAATGCCGCCGCGCCGGCTGCAACGACTACCTGGCCAAGCCCATCGAACTGGACCGGCTCATCTCGCTGCTGCGCGTGTGGCTGCCCGGCCTGGAGAGCCGCTGACATGCCGCAGGGACTGCTGGAACTCGAAGTGCGCCTGCTGATGGAGGCCATCTACGCGCGCTACAACCACGACTTCCGCGAGTACTCGCTCGCGTCGCAGAAGCGGCGCGTGCAGCATGCGGTGGAGCAGTTGCGCTGCGACTCGGTCTCGGCGCTGCAGGGGCTGGTGCTGCGCGACGCGCGCGCCTTCGCGCAGCTGCTGGAGATCCTGACCGTGCCGTTCACGGAGATGTTCCGCGAGCCGGCCTTCTTCCTGGAATTGCGGCGCCAGGTCGTGCCGGTGCTGCACACCTACCCATCGCTGAAGATCTGGGTGGCGGGCTGTGCCAGCGGCGAGGAGGTCTATTCGCTGGCCATCCTGCTGCACGAGGAGGGGCTGCTGGAGCGCAGCATCATCTATGCGACCGACATCAACCCCGCCGTGCTCGATCGCGCGCGCCAGGGCATCTTTCCGCTGAGCGACCTGCAGCAGTACACCAGCAACTACCAGGCCGCCGGCGGCACCAGCGGGTTCTCGGACTACTACACCGCTGCCTACGGCGCGGCCCGCTTCGACCCCGAGCTGCGCCGCCGCGTGACCTTCGCCGACCACAGCCTGGCCACCGACCACGTGTTCTCCGAAACCCACCTGATCTGCTGCCGCAACGTGCTGATCTACTTCAACCGCCAGTTGCAGGACCGCGCCATCGGCCTGTTCGCACAGTCGCTGTGCCACCGCGGATTCCTGGGTCTGGGCAGCAAGGAGAGCCTGGACTTCAGCGAGCACGGCGCCGCCTTCGAGCCCGTGGCGGCGCGCGAACGGCTCTTTCGCAAGCGATGACGAGACGGCCGCCCATCGAGATGGTCGTCATCGGCGCCTCGGCCGGCGGCGTCGCCGCGCTGCTGTCGCTGCTGTCGCCACTGCCTGCGGGTTACGCCCTGCCGCTCGTCACCGTGCTGCACCTGTTGCCGCGCGCGCCGAGCCAGCTGGGCAGCGTGCTGGCCCACCACATCGCGCTGCCCGTGCGTGAGCCGCTGGACAAGGAACCCATCCGCCCGGGCATCGTCTATGTGGCGAGCACCGACTACCACCTGCTCGTCGAACCCGACCGCCATTTCGCCTACAGCAACGAGCCCCCCGTGAGTTTTGCGCGCCCTTCGATCGATGTGCTGATGGCCTCTGCCGCCGACGCCTACGGGCCCGCACTGGCCGGCGTGCTGCTGACCGGCGCCAACATGGACGGCGCCGAAGGCATGGCCGCCATCCATGCCGGCGGCGGCCTCACCATCGTGCAGCAGCCCGAGGATGCCGAGGTGCCGACGATGCCGGCGGCCGCCATCGCCCGCTGCCAGCCCGACCTGGTGCTGCCGTTGCGCGAGATGCCGGCGCTGTTGCGCCGCCTGGCCGCGCCGGAGGGCACGGCATGAGCGAGACCCCGCACATCCTCATCGTCGACGACCTGCCCGAGAACCTCCTCGCGCTGCAGGCGCTGCTGCGCGACGAGCCGCTGCGAGTCGTGGCCGCCGGCTCCGGCGAGGAGGCGCTGTCGCTGCTGCTGGAGCAGGAGTTCGCGCTGGCGCTGCTGGATGTGCAGATGCCCGGCATGTCGGGCTTCGAGCTGGCGGAGCTGATCCGCGGCAGCTCGCGCACACGCCACCTGCCCATCGTCTTCGTCAGCGCGGCCGAGCGCGAGCCGGCCTACACCTTCCGCGGCTACGAGCATGGCGCGGTGGACTTTCTCTACAAGCCGCTGGACCCGCACGCCGTGAAAAGCAAGGTGCGCGTGTTCACGGAGCTGCATGCCAAGCGCCGCGAGATGCATCACCAGCTGGTGGAGCTGGAGGCCGCACGCGCCAGCCAGGAGCGGCTGCTCGCCGAGCTGCAGCACGCGCAGGCCGATCTGCAGCGGGCGCTGAAGATGCGCGACGAGTTCATGTCCATGGTCACGCACGAGCTGCGCACGCCGCTGGGCGTCATGGCCCTGGAAGTCATCATGCGCCAGCAGCGGCTGGACAAGGGCGACCTGGCCTGGTTCAGCCCCGAACGATTACAGGCCATGCTCGACAAGGACGCCCGCCAGGTGCGCAGCATGACGCGACTCATCGAGGACATGCTCGACATCTCGCGCCTGCAGCACGGCATGCTGTCCATCCGCCGCGTGGCCACCGACCTGGGTGAACTCGCGCGACGGGTCGTCGGCGACTTCGAGGCCCAGTACCAGCAGGTGCCGCTGCACCTGACCGCCCAACCCGGCATCGTCGGCGACTGGGACGACAGCCGCATCGCGCAGGTGCTGGTGAACCTGCTCAGCAACGCGCTGCGCTACGGCGCCGGCAAGCCCGTGCATGTCGAAGCCGACCTGACGGACGACGGCCTGGCCCGCCTGGCTGTCACCGACCAGGGCCCCGGCATCCCGCCGGCCGACCAGGCGCGCATCTTCCAGCAGTTCGAACGCCTGCCCAGCGCCGGCAAGGCGCCGGGCATGGGGCTGGGCCTCTACATCAGCCAGCAGTTCGTCCAGGCCCACGGCGGGCGCATCACCGTGCACAGCGAACCGGGCCAGGGCGCCCGCTTCGAGGTCTTGCTGCCCCGCGGCTGAGGTCGGCGCGCGCGGCGCGCAGCAAGCCTCGTGAAGGCCTGGGGCACGTCTATCCGTGTTTTGCCTCACAAGTCACGCAAGGGCTGGCTCGTTACGCTAATCAGAATACGGTGTCATCATCATTTCTGATGCAATTTCGAGTCGGCACCTCATCACGCCGTCGCCATCGGGCGCCGGCAAGCCGCGCGCGCCGCCCCACTCCTCCGCCCAGGACCGCTTGCATGAATCTCCCGCCCGCCTCGCTCCCCGGCCTGCGCCCGCTTGCCGGCAAGGCGGTGTCACCCATGCCGAGCCTGGGCGCCTCGGGCGTGGGCAGCGGTGTGGCGATCTCGAGACCAAACGTCGCCATCGAGCGGCAGGCGCATACGATGCGCGCCATCGCAGCACCGTGAACGCACGCGCCACACCGGCCCTCGACACGCACCACCCGCGTCGCCACCTCGGCTGAAAACACCATCTTGAGCCGCAAGACCTCGTCCTCCCTCTTCGCCGCGCTGGCGCTGGGCGCCTGCATCGGCCTGCTGGGGCCGGCCCTCATCGTGGGCGGCCTGGTCACGGGGCTGCGCGAATCGCAGGTCGCCGAGGAGGCGCTGCAGCGCGACCTCGACGCCAAGCTCGACGTGCTGGCCAGCAGCCTGCCCGAGCTGCTGTGGAACCTCGACGCCGTCGCCGCGCGCGAGGTCGTGTCGGCCATCGTCAAGTCGCCCGAGGTGGTGCGCGTCAGCGTCAGCGACGCCTCGCAAGGCCTGCCCTTCATCGAGAACCACCTGCCCGAGCGGCGCCTGGGCCACACGCTGACGGGCAGGCGCGACATCCTGCGCGGCCCCACGCGCATCGGCCACATCGAGGTCGAGATCGACGACCACCTCAGCTCGACGGCACTGACGCGCCAGCGCTGGCTGTATGGCGCCACGGTGGGCGGCCAGCTGCTGGTGTCGCTCGCGCTGGTGCTGTGGCTGCTGAACTCGCGGCTGTTCCGGCCGCTGCGCGAGCTGGGCGGCTTCGCCAACGATCTCGCCCAGGGCCGCTTCAGCGCCAAGCTGGAGCACCGGCGCGACGACGAGATCGGCCAGCTGGGCGGCCACCTGGAGCACATGCGCGATGCGCTGCAGCAGCAGTTCGACGCGCAGCGCGCCCTCATCGAGCGGCTGCGCGGCATGGCCGAGACAGTGCCCGGCGTCGTGTTCCAGCTGCGGCTGGCCACGAACGGCGAGTTCTCGTTCGCCTACGTCAGCGAGGCCGTGCGCGAGTATTTCCCGATCGGCGCCGCCGAGCTGAGCCGCAGCGCCGCGCCGTGGTTCGAGCGCATCCACCCGGGCGACCGCAACGCCGCGCGCGAAAGCCTGCTGGCCTCGGCGCGCACACTGAGCCCATGGCAGCAGGAGTTCCGCACGCCGCAGGCCGACGGCGCCGAGCGCTGGCTCTACGGCAACGCCATCGCGCAGCGCGAGGCCGACGGCGGCGTGCTCTGGCACGGCTTCCTGACCGACATCTCGCGTGAGCGTCGCGATGCACTGGAGCTGGAACGCTACCGCCACCACCTCGAGGAGCTCGTGGAGGCCCGCACGGCCGCGCTGGCCGACGCCTCGCAGGCCGCGCAGGCCGCCAGCCTGGCCAAGAGCGCCTTCCTGGCCAACATGAGCCACGAGATCCGCACGCCGATGAACGCCATCATCGGGCTGACCTACCTGGCGCAGAGCGACGCCGTCGAGCCCGCCCAACAGCAACGCCTGCAGAAGGTGGCCAATGCGGCCGAACACCTGCTGGGCGTCATCAACAACGTGCTGGACTTCTCCAAGATCGAGGCCGGCAAGGTGCGGCTGGAACACCGGCCGTTCACGGTCGACGCCGTCCTCGACAACATCGCCAACATGACGACGCAGGCGGCCGCGGCCAAGCGGCTGCGCGTGGAGACGGACGTCGACGCCGCCCTCTCCGGCCGCACGCTGCTGGGCGACCCGCAGCGCATCGCCGAGGTGCTGCTCAACTTCGCGGGCAATGCCGTCAAGTTCACCGAGCACGGTTTCGTCCGCCTCGCGGCGCATCTGGCGGGCGAGCCGGTCGCGGTGCCCGGCGGCACCCGGCTGCAGCTGCGCTTCGAGGTCGAGGACAGCGGCATCGGCATCCCGCCGGAGGCGCAGACGCGGCTGTTCCGCGACTTCGAGCAGGCCGACAGCTCGACGACGCGCCGCTACGGTGGCACCGGCCTGGGGCTGGCCATCTGCCGCCGCCTGGCCGGGTTGATGGGCGGCCACGTGGGCGTCGACAGCACGCCCGGCAGAGGCAGCCGGTTCTGGTTCACGCTCGACGTCGACACGACCGACGAAGCGCTGGCCATTCCCGCCGTGGCCCCGCGGCCCTATTCAGTCCGCGAACGCCTGGCCGCCCTGGCCGACAGCCGGCCGCTGCGCATCCTGCTGGCCGAGGACAACGCGGTGAACCAGGAAGTTGCCGTGGCCCTCATCGGCAGCGCGGGGCTCACGGTGGATGTGGCCGTCGATGGCCGCCAGGCGGTCGACATGGTCAAGGCCGGCGACTACGCGCTGGTGCTGATGGACGTGCAGATGCCCGTCATGGACGGGCTGGAAGCCACCCGCACCATCCGCCAGTTGCCCGAGGGCGCGACGCTGCCCATCCTGGCCATGACGGCCAATGCCTTCGACGAGGAGCGCCGCCGCTGCCTGGAGGCCGGCATGGACGACCACGTCGCCAAGCCGGTGGTCGCCGAGCAGCTGTTCGCGACGCTGTACGACTGGCTGTCGGGCGCCCGGAACGTGATGCCACGCCCGCCGGCCGCGCCGGCGGCGCAACAGCCTGCCTGAGCGGCGGCCTACTGCGATTCCTTGATGAGCCGGCCCGAGCCGGCCTGCAGCGGCCGCGCGTTCATCGGGTACAGACGCGCAAACACGCTGACCTGCTGCGACGTCAGCGCCACCGGCTGGCGCATGACCATCCACAGCACGCCTTCGCTGCAGGGCGGCGTCGTCAGCGAGCCCATGTAGGTGTAGTAGCCGCGGCCCTCGGGCAGCAGCTGGTTCAGGTCGATCTGCGCCTGCGCCTGCACGGGCTCGCCCTTCTCCAGCGGCAGGTTGGCCCACACCGTCTGCAGCACCGGCTGGGGCTTGTTGTCGGCGCCGCGCTCCAGCAGCACGGCCACGACGGCCAGGCGGCCGGCTGAATCCTTGTGCACAAGGTGGGCCACCATGTCGAACTGGCGCCCGCTGACGCGCTCCTCGCTCGGCCGGTGGAAGTGGAACTGCACCAGCTCGTAGCGCCGGCCCATCACCGTGATGCCGTTGCCCGGCGCGACGTTGACCTGCACCGTGTGGCCGTTGTCCAGCACCGAGAAGCCGCTGGCGCGGTAGTCGAAGGCGATGGGCTCCAGGTCGACGGCAATGCCCTCGCGGATGTCGATGGGGCTTTGCCGCGTGCCCACGCCGCAGACGCGGTTCTCGGGCGCCAGCTCGGCCCAGTGCTCGGGCCCGATGTCGCCCGTGTAGCCCCAGTGCGCATCCTTCGCCGCCTTGTGGTCGGCCTTCGGCTCGGCCTTGGGCTTGGCGGCCTTGGGCGCCGTCTTGGCGGCAGCGGCGCCCTCGCCCTTGGTGGCCAGCCGCTCGGACAACCGCTGGCGCAGCAACTCCACGGCGGCCTTGCTGTCGTCGGCGGCCTGGGCGCAGCTCAGCGCAAGCAGGCAGGCGGCCAGGGTCAGGGGCTTGTTCATCTTCATCCTTCAGATTTCGGCCGACCTGGTGTCGGCTTGAGGGGCAGCTCGGCGTCCGGCAACAGTCAACGCTACCAAAGCCGCCACCGCATCGCCGACCCTATGCGCGCAAACCATGCTTCACGGCGGGCACCGGCTTTCAATACATTGAAATGGTTGCGCCATCAAATGCAAGCGCAACCCTTGCGGACCGGCCCGCCGGCTGGCGGCCGAACACAGGAAGGATGGAGACATGCTCGGCTGGATCAAGTCCTGGCGCGCCGCCTGCGCGCTGCTCCTCGCGCTGTGTACCGCAGCGGCACAGGCCCAGGTGGTGCAGTCCACCTGGGAAGACGGCACGACCCAGGGCTGGAGCGCGTTCGGCAGCGTCACGCTGACGAACAGCAGCGCCGCCGCCCACGCTGGCGCCCGCAGCCTGCTGACCACCGGGCGCACGGCGACCTACATGGGTCCCAGCCTCAACCTGACCGGCAGCCTGGTGCCCAACGCGACCTACCAGGTCACGGCCTGGGTGCGGCTGCCCGCCGGCACGGCGGCCACGCAGCTGAAGCTCACCATGCAGCGCACGGCCGGTGGCACGACCAGCTACGACAACATCGCCGCCAGCAGCGCCACCGGCGTCACCGACGGCGGCTGGACGCAGATCACCGGCCTCTACAGCTTCGCCGAGCCGGCGCCGACCCAGTTGGTGCTCTACATCGAGTCCGCCAGCGCGACGGCCTCGTACTACGTCGACGACGTGTCCGTCACGCAGATCGCCGCCGCGCCGGGCTTGCCGGCCAACACGACCGGCCTGTCGTCCACGTTCGAGACCGGCACGCAGGGCTGGTTCGGGCGCGGCGCCACCATCGCCACGACGAGCGGCGAAGGCGCCCACGGCGGCAGCCAGGCGCTGCTGGCCACGGCGCGCGCGGGCAGCTGGGCCGGCCCGGCCGTCGATGTGACCCACGTGATGTTCAACGGCTCGACGTACAAGGTCAGCGCCTGGGTCAAGCTGCCCGCCAGCGCCGGCAGCGCGACGACGCAGGCCAAGCTCAGCCTGCAGCGTGACGCCGGCACGATCACGACGTACCACACCGTCGTCGGCAGCACGACGGTGGGCGCGTCGGCCTGGGTGCGGCTGACGACGACCTACGCGGTCGCGCTCGCCAACAGCAAGCTGACGCTCTACGTCGAGTCCGGCGACACCGCGCCGCTGCTCGTCGACGACGTGACGGTCACCTACGTGCCGCCGCCCAGCATCGAGACCAACCTGCTCTCGGTCGCGCAGACACAGTCGCCCTACTTCCCCATCGGCACCATCGCCTACAGCGGCGGCCTCTCGGGCGTGCCGGGCGATCTCGTCGCCAAGCACTTCAACAGCCTCGTGTCCGAGAACGACATGAAGTGGAGCGCCCTGCAGGCCACGCCGGGCGTGTTCACCTACGCCAACGCCGACGCGCAGGTCGCCTTCGCCAAGGCCCGGGGCATGAAGCTGCGCGGCCACACCTTCGCCTGGCATGAGCAGGTGCCGGCCTGGGTGTTCCAGGACGCCACCGGCAACGCGCTGCCCGCCACGCCGGCCAGCAAGGCGCTGGTGCTGCAACGCGAGGTGGAGCACATCACCCAAGTGCTCAACCACTTCGCCCCGGAGGTCGCCAGCTTCTACGCCTGGGACGTCGTCAACGAGGCCATCGACGCGTCGCAGGCCGACTGCATGCGCAAGAGCAACTGGTACCTGCTGACCGGCACAGACTTCATCGACACCGCCTTCCGCACGGCGCGTGCGCTGCTGCCGGCCAGCGTCAAGCTCTACTACAACGACTACAGCACCACCGACCCCGCCAAGCTCGCCTGCATCCAGCAGCTGGTGGCCGGCCTGAAGTCACGCGGCGTGCCCATCGACGGCATCGGCCACCAGATGCACATCTCGCTGAGCTACCCCACGCCCGCCGCCGTGACCCACGCCGTGCGCACGCTGGCCACGGCCTTCCCCGGCCTGTCGCAGCAGGTCACGGAGATGGACATCAAGATCAGCGACCCCGGCTATGCGCTGTACGAGGACATCCCGCCCGCCGTGCACGCCCAGCTCGGCTACGCCTGGCGCAACTATTTCAACGCCTTGCGCTCACTCAATGGCCTGATCGACTCGGTGACCCTCTGGGGCCAGGCCGACAACCACACCTGGCTGACCTCCGCCACGCGCACCGAGGCGCCGCTGCTGTTCGACCCGTCCCTCAAGGCCAAGCCGGCCTACTGGGGCGTCGTCGACCCGTCACAGCTGCCGGGCATCAACCTGACCGGCAGCATCGCCAGCAAGGCCGGCGCGCCGCAGGCGCGCGTCTGGACGCTCGCCTTCACGAACGCCGGCCCCGGCACCGCCTACGGCGCGCGCCTGGCCGGCCTCACGCTGCGCCAGACCGGCGGCGCCGCCTGCACGCCCATCGTGAAGACCGGCTTCCCCGTCGTGCTGGGCGACATCGCGGCCGGCACCTCGGCCAGCACCAACATCACCATCGACTTCAGCGGCTGCACGGCGCTGGCCACCTTCGCCGTCGACGCGCCCTTCAACGCAGCCAACGGCTGGCACGGCGACCCCGCCAAGGGCTCGCCCGCGCTGAGCCTCAGCCGTACCCACCAGTTCCGCTGACCCGCCCTCACCCCGCCCTCAACCCGCCATGACCCACACGCTCAAGCTCCTCTGCGCCACCGCAGCCACGCTGCTGGCCACCGCCGCCCAGGCAGCCGTGCTGACGCTGTCGCCCGCCAACGTCGGCGCCTACGCCGGCCAGACGACTGGCTGGGGCTTCTCGTTGTTCAACGACAGCACCAGCGGCTACCTGCTCGTCACCGGCACGGACTTCGCGCCGGGCGCGCCATCGGCCTTCGGCAGCTACGCCGACCTGCTCGGCCCGCGGGCCGACTGGCTCGTCCTCGCGCCGATGGCGACATGGGCCGAGGCCTACGACGCGGGGCTGCGCACCGGCCTCGGCGAGTTCAGCCTGGCGCCGTCGGCCGCCGGCCCGCTGAGCGGCCAGGTGTGGCTGCACTACGCGCTGTTCTCGGTGGACCCGACCACTGCGGGCTTCGACCCGGATCGCGACACGATCAGGGTCGACGCCAGCATCGCGGCCCTGGCCACCGTCACCGCCGTGCCCGAGCCCGGCAGCTGGGCGCTGCTGTTGGCCGGCCTGCTGGCGCTGCGCGCCCGCCGCAGGGCCTAATTGGCAATCGAACGCCTGACGGCATACCAGGCCACCAGGCCCACGCCCATCAGCCCGGCCGACGTGAGGGCCAGCGCGATGGTCGAGTGCATGACCAGCGGCACCAGCAAGCCTGCCACCAGGCCGTTGGCCGCCGAGCCGATGCAGGCCTGCAGCGACGATGCCATGCCGCGCCGCTCGGGCGCCTGGTCCAGCACCAGCAGCGTGACGACCGGCACCATCAGCGCCCAGCCGAACGAGAAGATGCCGATGAGCGGCAGCGCCCACCAGGCGCTGAGCGGCGCGAACAGATTCAGCGCGATGTTGACGACCGACACCGCCACCATGATGCGAAAGCCCCGCATGATCTGCCGCTTGGGCGAGATCTTGCCGGCCAGCCGGCCGCTGAACGCGGCGCCCACCATGATGCCGCCGATGGTGCACAGGAAGAACCAGAAGAACTGCTGCGGCGCGAAGTGCAGGTGCTCGCCGAGGAACACCGGCGTGGCCAGCACATACAGGAACATGCCGTTGAACGGCACACCGCTGGCCAGCACCAGCATCATGAACCTGGGGCTGCTACACAGCCGACCGTACTCGCGCATCAGCGCGCCGACGTGAAACGGCTGCACGAGGTCACGGTGCAGCGTCTCGGGCAGCAGCCGCCAGTTCAGCACGAACAACGCGGTGCCGACGAAGGTCAGGAACCAGAAGATCGAATGCCAGTCGGCATGCACGAACAAGAAGCCGCCCACCATGGGCGCGATGGCCGGCGCGACGCCGAAGAACAGCGTCACCTGCGACATCACCCGCTGCGCGTCGGCCGGCGGGAACATGTCGCGGATGATGGCGCGCGACACGACGATGCCGGCCCCCGCCGACATGCCCTGCACCGTGCGCCAGAACACCAGCTGCCCCACCGAGCCCGCCAGCGCGCAGCCCACGCTCGCGGCCGTGAACACCGCCAACCCGGTCAGCACGACGGGCCGACGGCCGAAGCAGTCGGACAGCGAACCGTGGAACAGGTTCATGACCGCGAACCCGAACAGATAGGCCGACAGCGTCTGCTGCATCTGCACGGGCGTGGCGCCCAGCGCGGCCGCGATGCCGGAGAACGCCGGCAGGTAGGTGTCGATGGAGAACGGCCCCAGCATGCCCAGGCCGGCCAGCAGCACGGAGAGGGCCCAACGGGGCGCGCGCCACAGGCGGCTGGCTTCGGGATTCATCAGGGAACAGTCGGGGTGAGACGGGCGGGAACGACCACGGGTGGCGGCCGCCGCGCAGTGTATCGACCCGGTCGCACGCGCCCGGCCGCAGGGCGGGCTCTACCCGCGGTGGCGTGAGGTCTTGAACTGCGCGATGACCTGCAGCAGCCCGGCCGCCTGCTGCCGCAGGCTTTCGGCGGCCGCCGCGGCCTCCTCCACCAGCGCGGCGTTCTTCTGCGTGCCCTGGTCGATGGACGCCACCGCCTGGTTGACCTGCCCGATGCCGCTGCTCTGCTCGTTCGCCGAGGCGTTGATCTCGGCCATCAGGTCGGTCATGCGCGCCACCTGGCTGACGATGTCGTTCATCGTCGTGCCCGCCTCGCCCACCAGCCGGCTGCCGGCCTCGACCTTCTCGACGCTGGTGCCGATCAGGCTCTTGATCTCGCGCGCGGCCTGCGCGCTGCGCTGGGCGAGCGCCCGCACCTCACCCGCCACGACCGCGAACCCCCGCCCCTGCTCGCCCGCCCGCGCCGCCTCGACGGCGGCGTTGAGCGCGAGGATGTTGGTCTGGAACGCGATGCCGTCGATGACGCCGGTGATCTCCGCGATCTTGCGGCTGGAATCGCTGATCTCGCCCATCGTCGAAACCACGCGCTGCACGACGTCACCGCCTCGGCCGGCGACCTCGGTGGCGGCGCTGGCGAGCTGGCTGGCCTGGCGCGAGTTCTCCGCCGCCTGCTGCACGGTGGACGTCATCTGCTGCATCGACGCGGCCGTCTGCTCCAGCGCGGCGGCCTGCTGCTCGGTGCGGCTGGACAAGTCATGGTTGCCCGTCGCGATCTCCTGGGTCGCCGTGGCGATGCTGTCCGCCGACAGCCGCACGCGCGTGACCATGTCGACGAGCCCGTCGTTCATGCACTTGAGCGCCGCCAGCAACTGGCCGGTCTCGTCCTCGCGGTCCACGACGATGTCCGAGCTGAGATCGCCCGACGCCACCGCCTCGGCCAGCCGCACCGCCCGCCGCAACGGCCGCGTGATCGCATTGCTCAGCACCCAACCCAGCAGCACCGCAGCGGCAACGGCGCACAGGGCGGCCGTGAGCATCCGTGCGCGGTCACGCGCGAAGGCCTCCTCGTCCTGCTGCACGCGCAGCTTGGCTTGTTCCACCTCGTAGCGCGCATAGGCCCGCGTGGCCTCCAGCAGCGCCGCCAGCAGCGGCCGGCACTCGCGGTTCATCTTGGCGACGGCCTCATCACGCCGGCCTTCCAGTGCCAGCCCCACGATGGCCAGCGCCACCGGCCCGTACTGGGCTTCGACGCGCTCCATCTCCGCCACCATCTCGCGGTCGCGCGCCCCGAGGTCATGGGCCTGGCTCAGGCTTTCCTTCAGCCGGGCGAGCGCGCGCTGCATGTCATCGTGCGCCTGCGTGACGGCGGCTTTTTCCGCATCCCGGTCGGCGGGGGTCGACACCAGCACGAGGTTGCGGGCCGCGATGGCGCGGCGGTTCGCCGCGCTGCGGACATCGGCCACCAGATGTTCCCGTTCGTTGAGCCCGTCGAGATACTCGATGAAGCGCTCGTTCGAACGGTTCAGCGACGCCAGCGCCAGCACGGCCACGATGACGACGACGATCGCCAGCACGGCATAACCCAGCATCAGCTTGGACCGCAAACGCAGTTGGCTCAGCTTCATTGGTTCCCCCTGGTGCGAAGGCCCCCAGCCCCGTCAGGCCGAAGAGACCCGGACAGCGAACGAATTTCAGCGACGGAGGGCGAGATGACAAGTCGCCCGGCAAAGCCCGCATGAACAAACCCACGGCTGGGTTTGCAGATCCCATCGTAGGGAAAAGTGAAGCAAGCCGATAGGCCGGATTCTGTGACGCCCGTCGCCGGGCGTTGACCGCCATTCCTCTGGGCCGGGCATCACTGCCCGGCTCGGTGCCACCTACCCGCCAGCTCTGCGAGCCGCATCAACGCTGGCCTACTTGGTGTTGCTGCGCGTAGAGATTGCCCGTTTCACCCTTTGGTGGGCTTTGCCCACCAAAGGGTGCTACCCGGGTCGGGCTTTCGCCCGATGCCGCGTGGCTTGCGCCACACGTCACGTCCGCTTGCGCGTCCGCCGGATAGACCACCTCTCGGTGAGCCCACCATCGACTCGTCTCTGTTGCTCTGATCCTCGGCTTTCGCCGGGCAGCCGTTAGCTGCTACGCCGCTCTGTGCAGTCCGGACCTTCCTCCAGGGCCTCGTTTCCGAGATTGCCCCAGCGGCGGTCTGGCTTGCTTCACACATGCGATTATCCCCGGATCCCAAGGAGCCCCCCCCATGAAAGCCACCAGCATCCTCGACACCATCGGCAACACGCCGCACATCCGCCTGGCCCGCCTGTTCCCCGGCGCCGAAGTCTGGGTGAAGTCCGAGCGCGCCAACCCCGGCGGCTCCATCAAGGATCGCATCGCGCTGTCGATGATCGAGGACGCCGAGGCCCGCGGCCTGCTCAAGCCCGGCGCCACCATCATCGAGCCCACCTCCGGCAACACCGGCGTGGGTCTGGCGATGGTCGCGGCCGTCAAGGGCTACAAGCTCATCCTCGTCATGCCCGACAGCATGAGCATCGAGCGCCGCCGGCTGATGCTGGCCTACGGCGCCAGCTTCGACCTGACGCCGCGCGAGAAAGGCATGAAGGGCGCCATCGCGCGCGCCAAGGAGTTGCTGGAACAGCACCCGGGCTCATGGATGCCGCAACAGTTCGAGAACGGCGCCAACCCCGCCGTGCATGTGAAGACGACGGCGCAGGAGATCCTGCGCGACTACCCCGAAGGCCTGGATGCCCTCATCACCGGCGTGGGCACCGGCGGCCACATCACCGGTTGCGCGCAGGTGCTGAAGGCGGCCTGGCCGCAGCTCAAGGTGTTCGCCGTGGAACCAACGGCCTCGCCCGTGCTCAGCGGCGGCCAGCCCAGCCCGCACCCCATCCAGGGCATCGGCGCCGGCTTCGTGCCGGCGGTGCTCGACACCGCGCTGCTGGACGGCATCATCCAGGTCGAAGCCGAGGCGGCTCGCGAGTACGCCCGCCGCAGCGCCCGCGAAGAAGGCCTGCTGGTGGGCATCTCCAGCGGCGCCACGCTGGCCGCCATCGCGCAGAAGCTGCCCGAGCTGCCCGCGAACGCGCGCGTGCTGGGCTTCAACTACGACACGGGCGAGCGCTACCTGTCCGTCGACGGCTTCCTGCCCCAGGCCTGAGTCGCCCCCGCGCGCCGTGCGCCGGCCCGCGTTCGGCAGGGCCAGGCGCGGCGAGGTGCTTCACTCACTCGTCGCCGCCAACGTCCTCGGCGTCCGCGCCTTCGTTGTCCTTGCGGGCCTGGCGGGCCAACTCCGCCTTCAGCGGCTTCAGCGACTCGATGAGGTCCTCCGGCGCCTTGGGCGACACGAGGCGCAAGGCCGGCGGCGGCAGCGCCGCCAGATAGGGCGGGCCGAACAGGTATTGCTGCTCCTGCCGGCCGCCCACCTGCAGGCCCAGGCCCAGCAGCAGCAGCGCGGCCACGCCGCCGTCCAGCCAGCGCCGCGCGCTGGGCCACACGAGGCGGGCATGCCAGGCGATCAGCGCGGCACCGGCCACCGGCGCCGCCAGGCTGTCCAGCACCATCAGCCGGGGCAGCGACAACGCATAGGCCACACCGGGCAGCAGCCACTCCAGCGCCTGCAGCGCCACCACCACCGCCAGCACCAGGCGCAGATGCGCCGTGAACGGGAAGCGGTGCTGGAACAGCTTGCTGGCCAGCGACCACAGGCCGGCCCAGCCCAGCACGATGGCCAGCGGGCCCAGCAGCGGCGTGGCGTAGGTGATCCAGCGCACGTCAGGGTCGCTGCCGCTCCAATGGTCGAGCCACTGGAAGAACAGCAGCGCCAGGATCAGCCCGGGCAGCAGCGCCGCATGCCGCACCGGGTGGACGACCAGCGGCTGCTCGGGCGCCAGCGCGTCGGCACTGGTGCGCAGCCGCAGCGAGCAGCCGCCGAGCTGGAAGGCGCCGCTCGCAGGCAGCGTCACGGCCTCACCGCCAGCCAGCCGGCGGCCGCCCACCACGCCACCGTTGCGGCTCTCGAGCAGCGCCAGCTGCACGCGGCCCTCGGCGTCGAGCCGCAGCTCGGCGTGCTCGGCGGCCACATGGGCATCGTCCAGCACGATGTCGCACGCGGGCGAACGGCCGATGCGGGCCGGCCATTGCGACACGCGCTGCAGCAACGCGACGCGGCCGTCCAGGCCCAGCAGTTCGACGACGGCGGCGGGCGCGGGCGCCGGCACGGTGGACGCCACGGGTGCGATGGGCTCGATGGATTCGGGGGACGACATCACTTCGCCTTGCTGCTGCTCGTCCACGCGAAGCCTTCCAGGTAATGCGCCGCCAGCTTGAGCGCGTTGTCGAAGCTGACGCCGCGGGCGTCGAAGCGGCCCAGAGCGCCTTGCCGGGCATCGTCCACCGTGGTCACGAGCACGCTGAGATCATGCAGTCCGTCGAGCTTGCGGTAGGCCCGCAGGCACACCACGGCGCGCAGTGGCAGGCCGTCGCCCGGGCCGCTCCGGCTTTGCCGGGCCACCGGAGCCCCCCCGGGGGGTGAGGTGGGCTCGCCCGCATCTGGGGGCGACATCCCGACGAACTGTTCCTTGCAGTAGGGCGCCGTACGCGACTTGTCCGCGCCGCCCAACCGCTCGTTGCGAAAGCTCGCCGTGTACTGGCGGGAGAAGCGCAGCGCGCCGAGCTTGCTGCCGTCGTAGGCCTCGTGCGACATGTCCAGCCAGCCCGTCTGCAGGCTGCCGCTGACGAAGAGCGCATGGTCCATGCGGCACTGCGAGCGCTCGAAGTCCAGGCCCTTGGCATCGGCGGCGGTGCTGCGGCCCCAGCAGCGCATGAAGTCCTGCCGCGGCACGGGCAGGCGGTAGCGGTCGTTGTTGGCGCTCTCCCACGGCGTGGCGAGGAAGCGCGTCACCAGTTCGTCCTGGTAGCGCGTGAGCTGGTCGCGCAGGCGGCTCCACGCCGCCGTGCGGATGGGCTTGGCCCCGAGGCTGCGCTTGACGAGGCTCTCGGCGAACTCGCCGGGCACGAGGAAGCTGACCTGCTGCGCGAACAGCATGGTCGACACATTGACGCCGACGACGCGGCCGTCTTCATCGAGCACCGGGCCACCGCTCATGCCGGGGTTGATGCCGCCGGCGTAGTAGATCAGCGGGTCAAAGCTGCGCTCGACCAGACCGTTGTAGTTGCCCTCGACGACGGCAAAGGCCACGTCGTGCGGGTTGCCCATGGAGTAGATGCGCTCGCCCTTGGCCAGCGGCTGGCTCTGCGGGCGAAAGCCCAGCGCGCCGCGCCCCTGCAGCGCGTTGACGCCCTTGTCATCGGCCACGGCGCGCAGCAGCGCGAGGTCGCGGCGGGCGTCGAAGTCCAGCAGCTCCAGCGCGCCGGCCTGCCCATCGGTCGTGGCGTAACGCAGGCGGTAACTGTCGGGCTCCAGCGCGAACTGGCTGACGACGTGATAGTTGGTCAGCACATGGCCGTTGTCGCTGACGAGGAAGCCGGAACCGACCGAGGCCTGGCTGTCCTGGTTCTTCAGCAGCGTGCGGATCTGCAGCAACTGGCCCTTGCTGCGCTCATAGAGCCGCCGCGCGCTGGCGGAGACATTGGGGTCGGGCTGGGGCTGCGCCTGGGTGGGTGTCGCGGCGGCGGAGGCCGGCTGCGACGGCTGGGCGGCCGCCAGGCAGGCCAGCCCGGCCAGCGCCAGGGCGAACAAGGGTTTCAAGCAGGACTTCATCAACAAGCGCGACCTCCCAGGGCGGGCGACGATGCTAGCCGCTTTGGGCGGAACACCTGTTCGTTGGCGTAAAACGCCGGCGACGCATTCGCCGGCCACCAGCCGGGAATGCCCAGCACGGGCAGCGGCGGCAGCGCGGCCGGCGTGAGGCCGGCCGGCAGCGACGGCGCCTCGAGGTCGTCAACCAGCAGCACGCGCGCGCACAAGCCGGCGCGCGGCGTCAGCAACTTCTCCAGCAGCGCATGCCCGACGACGAGCACCCGCGCGTCGTGCCACAGCTCGCGCTGCGTGATGAAAAGCGCGGGCCAGTCCTGCTCGCGCAACGCCTGCCGCAGCACGGGTGGCGCGGCCAGCAGCAGGCCGCTCTCGTCCAGCAGCGTCAGTGCGTCGCGCACGGCGCCGCGCCGGCCCGGCGCTGCCGGCGGCGCGCTGATGTGGGCCCGGTTCAGTGTGGCCTTGAAGGCCGGGCAGCGCAGCCAGACCAGGCCGTTGAAGAGGTCATGCGCGTTGTCGCGCGTGGGCACACGGCCGGTGGCCGCGACATGCTGCTCATAACCCGTCATCCGCGGGCCAGCGGGCTCGAACCGCGGGTCGCCCAGCGCGTCGGCCACCGGCTGCCCGGCCGCCAGCCGCGCCAGCACGGGCGCGGCCACGTCGCGATACGGCGCGAACCACGGCGCCCGCCAGTCGGGGTCTAGCCTCAAGTGGCGAATCGGACTTGGTTGGGTTGCTTCTCCGGCTGCAGCTCGAAGGCGTGGGCATGCTTGCGGAACAGCTTGGTGGCCGGCGCCGACTTGGGCAGCAGGCCGGCATCCTTCAACACCTTGGCCGCAGCGCCGAGGTCATGCCACTGGCCGTCCGCGAGCTTGGGCAGCAAGGCCAGCACGGCGTTGATCTCCTTGGCCGCGGCGACCTGCGGGTTCTCGGCCGGGGCGGCGGCCTTGCCGGGCGGACGCGCCGGCTTGGCAGCGCGAGGCACGGCCGCCGGCTCGGCCACCTCGGGCGTGACGGGCTGAAGGGGCGCGGCCTTGGCCTCGACCTTCGGGTCGGCTTTCGGGTCGGCTTTCGCGCCGCCCTTCGTCTCAGCGCTCGCGTCACGCGGCGCGTCCACCTCCGCGCCGGGCTTGCGGGCTGCTTTCGCTGCGGTCTTGCCCGTTGCCTTGGCCGAGGCCTTGCTGGTCGCCTTGCCAGCCACCTTGCCGGCAGGCTTCGCGGGCTTGTCGGCCGGGTCCACCTGCGCGGGGCTGGGGGCCGGAGCAGCCACCGGCACCACGGCCGCAACCGACGGTGCAGTGTCCTGGACGGCCGGCGCCAGCGGCTCCACCGCCACCGGCAGTGGCGCAGCGGCGGCAGCCACCATGTCGGCCCGCGGCGGGCGCGGCTGCGTGGGTGCATTGATCGCGGCGTTGGCGCGCGGTGCCTCGGGTTGCGGGCGTCCGCCAGCGGCACGCCCGTTGCCCCGGCGGCCGTTGCGGCCACCACCGGCGCCCTTCGGCGGCGCGGCATCGCGCGCGCTGCGGCCTGTGCCATGTGCCAGCTCGTTGAACTGGTCGTAGATCTGGATGACGCCGTCGCCCGTCTTGCCGTACTGGCCAAAGCCGCGCAGCCAGGCGCCCTTCTCGCGCAGGCGCAGCACCAGCGGCGCGAAGTCGCTGTCCGACGACACCAGCACGATGACATCGGGCTTCTCGGTGATGGCGAGGTCCATCGCGTCGGCGGCCAGCGCGATGTCGGTGGAGTTCTTGCCGATGGCGAGGTTGACGACGGCCCGCAGCCCCAGCCGCTTCAGGAAGTTCTGCTCGCGCAGCGCCTGCTCGGCATTGCAGTAGGCGCGGCGGATGTGCGCGGCGCCGTAGTCCTTGAACACGGCGTTCAGCGCCTGCTCGATGACGTCGGTGGCGACGTTGTCGAAGTCGACGAGGAAGGCGACTTTCTTGGAGCTCACGGGGTTCATGCGATCAGTTTCCAGTTCAGCGTCTCGCCGCCGCGCAGCGGCTTGAGCTGCGCCTCGCCGAAGGGCACGGCGGCGGGCAGCGTCCACGGCTCGCGCTTCAGCGTGACGGTGCCGGTGTTGCGCGGCAGGCCGTAGAAATCGGGGCCGTGGTGGCCGGCAAACGCGTCGAGCTTGTCGAGTGCGCCGATGCCTTCGAACGCCTCGGCATACAGCTCCAGCGCCGACAGCGCGGTGAAGCAGCCGGCGCCGCAGACAGAGTTCTCCTTGAGCTGCGCAGCGTGCGGCGCGCTGTCGGTGCCGAGGAAGAACTTCGGCAGGCCCGACGCGGCGGCCTTCAGCAGCGCCTGGCGGTGCTCCTCGCGCTTGAGCACGGGCAGGCAGTAGTAGTGCGGGCGCAGGCCGCCGGTGAAGATGGCGTTGCGGTTGTAGAGCAGGTGCTGCGGCGTGATGGTGGCGGCCGTGAAGCGGTCGCTGTCGGTCACGTACTGCGCGGCCTCCTTGGTCGTGATGTGCTCGAACACGACCTTCAGCTCGGGCATGGCCGCGCGCAACGGCGTCATGACGCGGTCGACGAACACGGCCTCGCGGTCGAAGACGTCGATGTCGGCGTCGGTCACTTCGCCGTGCACGAGGAACAGCAGGCCCTCGCGCTGCATGGCTTCCAGCGTCTTGTAGGTCTTGCGCAGGTCGGTCACGCCGGCATCGCTGTTGGTCGTCGCACCCGCCGGGTAGAGCTTCAGCGCGACGACGCCGGCGTCCTTGGCCCGCTTGATCTCGTCCGGCGGCGTGTTGTCCGTCAGGTACATCGTCATCAGCGGCTGGAAGTCGCTGCCCGGCCCGTCCTTCGGCAAGGCGGCCAGGATGCGCTCACGGTAGGCCGCGGCCTGCGCGGCGGTGGTGACCGGCGGGCGCAGGTTGGGCATGACGATGGCGCGGGCGAACTGGCGCGCCGTGTAGGGCACGACGCTGGCGAGCGCGGCTTCGTCGCGCAGGTGCAGGTGCCAGTCGTCCGGGCGGGTGAGGATGAGCGTGTCGGTCATGATGGGGTGGGATTGTCGTCGTCCAGATAGCCCGCCAGTTGCGCGGCCAGCCAGTCCATGAACACCCGCACGCGGCGCGGCGTGTGGCGGCGCTGGCTGATGACGAGGTGCACCGGCATGGGCGCCGGCTCGTAGCCCGGCAGCACGCGCACCAGCCGCCCATCGGCCAGCGCCGCGCGCAAGCCCACGCAGGGCGCCTGGACGATGCCCAGGCCGGCCAGCGCCGCGCCCTCGTAGGCATCGGTGTGGTTGACGCCGACGCGCGCCGGCAGCGCCAGGCCATGCTCGCGGCCCGCCGCATCCACCCACTCGAAGCGGGCGCGGCGGTCGGCCCAGGTCTGGCTGTAGTGCACGAGTTCGTGGCCCTGGGTCACGAGGTCTTCCGGGGACAGCGGCGTGCCGCGCGCGGCGAGATAGGCGGGGCTGGCCGCATTCATGAGGCTGACCCGGCCCAGCGGGCGGGCCACCAGCATGGGGTCGTGCACGGCGCCCACGCGCAGCACGCAGTCGAAGCCCTCCTCCACCAGGTCCACGCGCCGGTCAGAGCAGCTCAGCTCCACCTGCAGGCCCGGATGTTCGGCCAGGAAGGCCGGCAGCACCGGCACCACGCGCGCCATGGCCAGGCGCGCCGGCATGTCCACGCGCAGCCGGCCGGTGAGCTGGCGGTCCTGATGGAACAGCGCCTCGATCTCGCCGACATCGGCCAGCAGCGCTCGGGCACGCTCGGCCAGCAGCTCGCCGTCGGACGTCAGGCTCACACGCCGCGTCGTGCGCTGGAACAGCCGTGTGCCGAGCTGGGCCTCCAGCTCGCGCACGATGTTGCTGACGCGCCCCTTGGGCAGGCCGAGTTCGTCCGCCGCACGGCTGAAGTGGGCCAGCTCGGCGACCTGCAGGAACACGCGCAGCGTGGCGATCTCCAGATTGGCTTCCATTCCGAGCACAGTCATTTCCGTGCCGGCAACTTTATCCGCTTCTTTCAGAACAATAAATTTCGCTCCGTCCCCAACCCGGCCTGGAGCCCTCAATGACTTCCACTCCCATCACCCTCATCACCGGCGGCAGCCGCGGCCTGGGCGCCGCCATGGCCCTGGCGCTGGCCCGCGACGGCCACGACATCGTGCTGACCTACCGTGAAGCCGCTGCAGCCGCCGAGGCCGTCGTCGCGCAGATCCAGGCTCTGGGCCGGCGCGCGCTGGCCCTGCCGCTGGACGTGGCCGACGCCGGCCGTTTTCCCGCCTTCGTCGAGCGGCTGAGCCAGGGCCTGGCCGCCTGGGGTACACGCCGGCTGGACGGCCTCGTCAACAACGCCGGCAGCGGCGTGCACGCCAGCGTGGCCGACACCACGCCGGCGCAGTTCGACCTGCTGCTCAACGTGCACTTCAAGGGCCCGTTCTTCCTGACGCAGGCGCTGCTGCCGCTGCTGGCCGACGAGGCTCGCATCCTCAACATCTCCAGCGGCCTGGCCCGCTTCGCCGTGCCGGGCTACGGCGCCTATGCCGCGATGAAGGGCGCGATGGAGGTGCTGACGCGCTACCAGGCCAAGGAACTCGCGGCACGCGGCATCCGCGTCAACACGCTGGCGCCGGGCGCGATCGCAACCGACTTCGGCGGCGGCGCGGTGCGCGACAACCCGGAGCTGAACCGCTTCGTCACCTCCGTCACGGCGCTGGGCCGCGTCGGCGTGGCCGACGACATCGGCGGCGCCGCCGCCGCGCTGATGCGCCCGGGCGCGGGCTGGATCACCGGCCAGCGCGTGGAAGCGTCCGGCGGCATGTTCCTGTAGGCGACTTCGGCCGCCGCCATGAAAACGGCGGCCCGCAGGCCGCCGTGCGAACAGGCCGCTCGCGGCCGCCTCAGTGTTGCAGGATCTTGGCGAGGAAGTCCTTGGCACGCGGCGAGCGCTCCTCGGGCTTGCCGAAGAAGTCAGCACTGGCGCAGTCCTCGATGACCTTGCCGGCGTCCATGAAGATGACGCGGTGGCTGACGCGCTTGGCAAAGCCCATCTCGTGCGTCACGCACATCATGGTCATGCCCTCGTTGGCCAGCTGCACCATCACGTCCAGCACCTCACCGACCATCTCGGGGTCGAGCGCCGACGTGGGTTCGTCGAACAGCATGACGATGGGGTCCATGGACAGCGCGCGCGCAATGGCCACGCGCTGCTGCTGGCCGCCGGACAGCTGACCGGGGAACTTGTCCTTGTGCGCAGACAGGCCCACGCGGTCCAGCATCTTCAGGCCGCGCACCTTGGCGTCATCGGCCGACCGGCCCAGCACCTTGATCTGCGCAATGGTCAGGTTCTCGGTCACCGACAGGTGCGGGAACAGCTCGAAATGCTGGAACACCATGCCCACGCGCGAACGCAGCTTGGGCAGGTTGGTCTTGGGGTCGGCGAGCGAGATGCCATCGACGACGATGTCGCCCTTCTGGAAAGGCTCCAGCGCGTTGACGGTCTTGATCAGCGTCGACTTGCCCGAGCCCGACGGCCCGCAGACGACGACGACCTCGCCCTTCTTGATGGACGTCGTGCAGTCGGTCAGCACCTGGAAGCTGCCGTACCACTTGGAAATGTTCTTGATGTCGATCACGGATGACTCCTGGTCGAGGTGATGCCAGCCGAGCGCCGGGCCGCCCCAGGCCGGCTGGCACCCCCTCGGGGGGTGGCTGCGGTACGCCGCAGCCGGGGGCTGACATTTATCGGATGATGGCGATCTTCTTCTGCAGCCGGCGCACGAGCTGCGACAGGCTGAAGCAGATGACGAAATAGACGACGGCGGCGAGCAGATAGGTCTCGACCGGGCGGTTGAAGTTCTTGCCCGCGACCTCGAAGCCCTTGAGCAGGTCGTACTCACCGACCGCATAGACCAGCGAGGTGTCCTGGAACAGCACGATGGTCTGCGTCAGCAGCACCGGCAGCATGTTGCGGAAGGCTTGCGGCAGCACGACGAAGCGCATGGTCTGCCCGTAGGTCATGCCCATCGCGTAGCCGGCGTTGACCTGGCCCTTGGACACCGACTGGATGCCGGCGCGCATGATCTCGGAGTAGTAGGTCGCCTCGAACAGCGTGAACGTGATGAAGGCCGACATCTGCCCGCCGATGGGCCCGAACAGCTTGGGGATCAGCAGGAAGAACCACAGGATGACCATCACCAGCGGGATGGAACGCAGCGTGTCCACATAGAAGGCCGCCGGCGCCGACAGCCAGCGGTGGCTGGACAACCGCATCATCGCCAGCAGCGTGCCCAGCAGGATGCCGCCGACCATGGACACCAGCGTCAGCTGGATGGAGAACCAGAAACCCTTGGCGACGAAACTCTGGATGAAGGCCCAGTTCAGAAAGGAGTAGTCGAGGTTCAGCATCACTTCGCCCCCACCGTGCCCGGGATGCGCACACGCGCCTCGATGAACTTGGCCACGCGGTTGATCGCGAACGCCGACACGAAGTACAGCAGCGTCACCGGGATGAAGATCTCCTCGAAATGGGAGGTCTCCTCCGAGGCCTGCTGCGCGAACTGCGCCAGTTCGGGAATGCTGATCGCGAAGGCGACGGCAGAGTTCTTGACGATGTTCATGCTCTCGCTGGTCAGCGGCGGGATGACGATGCGATAGGCCATCGGCAGCAGCACGTAGCGATAGGTCTGCGGCAACGTCATGCCCAGCGCTTGGCCGGCATAACGCTGGCCGCGCGGCAAGGTCTGGATACCGGCCTTGACCTGCTCACCCACGCGCGCACTCGTGAAGAAACCCAGCGCGCAGACGACGAGCAATGTCTTCAGCTCAGGGTCTTTCAGCACCGGGATGAACTCGGGCAACACGTAGTACCAGAGGAACACCTGCACCAGCAGCGGAATGTTGCGGAACAGCTCGGTCCACGCCTCACCAAAACTCGCCAACCACTTGTTCGGCGCCGTGCGGAGGATGCCGATCATCGACCCGACGATCAGCGCCAGCAGCAATGCGGCCAGCGAGATGGTCAGCGACCATCCCCAGGCGTGCAGCATCCATTGCAGATACGTCTGCTCGCGGCCACCCGGCCCAAAACAGCCGGCGATCGCCTCTCCGGTCGCAGTGTCATTGCAGTAGAACTGCCAATCCCAACTCATGCATCTCTCCTCAACCCCTTCGCCTAAAGCAAAGCGGGTGCCAGGCACCCGCTTTGCGTCCGTTCAAGCGGACTGGCGAATTACTTCTTCGCGTAGTCTTCCATCGGCTTGTCGTTCGGGTTCGCCCAGGCGTCCTTGGTCGCGGCGGACAGCGGCAGGCCGATCTTGGTGTTGGTCGGCGGGATGGGTTGCATGAACCACTTGTCGTACAGCTTGGCCAGCTCGCCCGACTTGATCTGCGCCTTGATGCTGTCGTCCACGGCCTTCTTGAAGGCCGGGTCGTCCTTGCGGATCATGATCGCGATGGGCTCGACCGACAGCACCTCGCCGACGATCTTGAAGTCGGCCGGGCTCTTGGACGTGGCGATGTTCTTGGCCAGGATGGAGCCGTCCATGACGAAGGCGTCGGCACGGCCGGAATCCAGCAGCAGGAAGCTGTCGGCGTGGTCCTTGCCGAAGACCTCCTTGAAGTCCACACCCGTCGCACGCTCATGCTTGCGCAGCGTCTGCACTGAGGTGGTGCCGGTGGTGGTGGCCACAGTCTTGCCGGCCAGCTGGTTGATCGACGTGATGCCCGAATTGGCCTTCACGGCGATGCGCACTTCCTCGACGTAGGTCGTCACGGCAAAGGCGACGTCCTTCTGACGGGCGGCGTTGTTGGTCGTGGAGCCGCACTCCAGATCGACCGTGCCGTTCACCGTCAGCGGAATGCGGTTGGCCGACGTGACGGGTTGGTACTTCACCGCCAGGCTGGAGAGGCCCAGGTCGCGACGGATGTCGCGGATGACCTGCTCGCAGACATCGATGTGATAACCGACGTACTTGCCATCACCGATGGTGTACGACAGGCCCGACGACTCGCGCACGCCCATCGTGATGGTGCCGCTGTCCTTGATCTTCTTCAGCGTGTCTTCGGCATGCACGGCGGTGCCGCCGGCCATCAGGGCTGCGACGAGCAGAACTTTCTTCATGGGGACTCCAACAACAGAAAAGGGAAAAGGTGGCGCGAGCAGACCACGGCGCACAGCGAGCCCGAATACGGGTTTTCACGATGCATGCAAAGCCGGGATGAACTCATGCCGCAGAAGCCAGATAGTCCCACAGTGCCTGGGCCGCCGGCTTTTGCCGGCGCGACAGCTCGGGACGCTCGCGGTAGATGCGGACCTCCATCGTCGCACTGAAACTGCCCACCGCCGCCGCCGGCACGAGCCGGCCGTTGGCCAGCTCCTTCTGCACCGAGCTGGCCGGCAGGAAGGCAAGGCCGTGCCCCTCCAGCGCCATCGCCTTCAGGCCTTCAGCCATGTCCGTCTCGTACACGGCGTCCAGCTGCAGCGCGCTGTCCGCCTGCTTCACGATCAGCTCGACGATGCGGCCCAGGTAGGCCCCGGACGCATAGCTCAGGAACGGGATCTTCTGCCCCGGCCGCCCAGGCAGCCGGAACAGCGGCTCGCCCTGCGCGTCCGCCTTGGCATAGGGCGACAGGGTTTCCTGCCCCAGCGAGGCCATCTGGTAGCGCTCCGGGTCCAGCTGCAGCGGCTGGCTGGCGTGGTGATAGACCAGCAGCAGGTCGCAATTGCCTTCGCTCAGCTGCAGCGTCGCATCGTGCACGTTGGCCGCGTTGAGCCGGCACTTGATGGCGCCGAACCCGCGGCGCAGATCCATCAACCAGTGCGGGAAGAAACTGAACGCCAGCGAGTGCGGCACGGCGAACTCGATCATGTCGGAGTCCGCCGCCTGGTGGCTGCGCAGCATGTTGCGCGTGGCCTGCAGATTGCCGAGCAGGTCCACGGCCTGGGCCAACAGCGTCGTGCCGGCGGCGGTCAGGCGGGTCGGGTAGGACGAGCGATCCACGAGATCGACACCCGCCCAAGCCTCCAGCGCCTGGATGCGGCGCGAGAACGCCGGCTGCGTCACATGACGCAACTGCGCGGAGCGGGAAAAGCTGCGCGTCTCGGCGAGGCTGACGAAGTCTTCAAGCCATTTGGTTTCCACCGCGCGCAGTGTAGCCAGCGAGCCGACGCCGTTGCGCCAAGGGGTTGCGCAAGCCAGCGCCCCCTCAACTGAAGGGTCACGACGCGCGCCAGAAAAGAGGGGGCATGTTTACAGTTCGTCACAACCCCAATTCGAACATCCGAACGGAGGACGCCATGCGTGGAATGAAGACCCTTCTGGCCCTGGCACTCACGGCAGCACTGCAGCCCGCCGTTGCCGACACGGTGCTGAACTTCGAGGACATCACGACCGCGGTCGATCCGGATGGTTTGGGCATGGTCAAGCTGCTGGATCGGTACCTGCTGAGCAACGGCGTGCAATTCGTCGGTGACGCCTGGGGCGTCGCGTCCTTCGCCTGCGACGCGTTCGGCAGCTTTGTCGCGCACGACGGCGGCTGTGGTGCCGCCCAGCTCGCCGGCGATCCCCGCGACGGGTCGACCACGCCCACACCACTGAGCCTGACGATCAACGTCGCTGGCGGGTTCAGCACCGGCTCGTCGCTGCTCTACTCGGCACTCAAGGGCACGGTGTTCAGCATCGACGTGTTCGACGGCCTGAACGGCACCGGTCACGGCACCGCCGTGGGCGGCCTGACCACCTCGCAATGCGGCATGTCCGGCGTGAGCTTCTGCGACTGGACCGAACTGAGCCTTCAGTTCGTGGGCACCGCCTACTCCATCGTCATCAAGGGCTCCGATGAATCGGTGATGCTGGACGACCTGAAGCTGATCCAGGCCAACGGCAACCCGCTGCCCGAGCCAGGCGGCGTGGCTCTGGCATTCGGCGGCCTGACGGCACTCGCCATGGCCCGCCGCAGCCGCAAACGTTGACGGCCGCCTGCGCCGGCTGCACGACCGCCGCAGCGGTCGCTTTTTTTCATCACGAGCCGCGCCCACGGGCGAGCCGCCGGCACAACAATCCGTGGCGGCAATAGAAAAACCCGCTGAGCGCGTTGCACTCAGCGGGTTCCTAATTTGGTTGCGGGGGCCGGATTTGAACCGACGACCTTTGGGTTATGAGCCCAACGAGCTACCAGACTGCTCCACCCCGCGACTGAAGCTAGCAGTATACACGCATTTTTGCCTTGCGCGCAAATTCTTTAAAAACAGTGAATCCACAGCTCCAACGGGTCAGCGCGCTCCCGCTGGCTGCTTATGTCCGAGGTAGCCATGTGCACACGCATCTTGCTGTGCGCGCAAGCATTCAAGGCCGCTGGTCACCGAGCTAAAGACCGTTCGCCGTTGGACGGCGATTCCCATCCCCGGTGTCAGGAACTGGGAATCTGCACCGTGCCACGGAGGGCAACTGTCAAGGTGCGTTCGGCGGACGCATACCAAGGTGACGGCGGAGGCCCACGTTCAAGGCGTAGGCGGCGCAAAAGGAGTAAGCGCGCGGTGAAGTCATCTTGACCAGAGAGGTCCACCATAATTTCCAGCCATGCACATCCCGCGCTTTCAGACCTTGGGGCAATATCACGATGCCTGGGCAGGAATCATCCTGTTCGCACCGGACCAGTTCACGTCCTACGATGATCAGCCGGTTGACCAGCGGCGAGAGTTGGACAGGCGCTTCGACGAGCTCCGCGAGGGTTTCCACTTCGCTGAGAAGAAGCTGAGGGAGCCTCGGCTCATCCGTGTGTGCCGTGAACTTCTAGAGATGTCGCATGAGGCGTACATCGCCGGCGACGATAAGCTGGGTGCGCATGCTCTTCAGGAGTGCGAAGGCATGATCTGGAGCGGGCGGAAGTTGCCCGTGAAGCATGCGGTCGAGGCAGAGCGCAGAGCATTTGGCGAGCTTGTTCTATTTAAGGGCGTTGAGGTTTCGCCGTATCCATACGAGGGCTCCGAGGCCGACCTCGGCGACACGCAACGGCAGTTGTGGGAGCACGCCAAGAATGACTGCGGGCCGCACCTTGCAGATGAAGAAGGCTTCATGATGTGCTGGGCGATGCACGCAGACCGTTCCATCCACTCCGTGAAGGCCCGCTCCCTCAAGGCCATCCGTGCGCACTTCCAAGAAGGCGCTCGAACCGGCGAGATTGTCGGGACAGCTTCCGCTCAGCTGCTCCGTGGCGGCGGCCTCCTCGTTTATCACTTCGAAGAACCGAACCGACCACTGATAGTGGTCATGAACCTGCGCCGCGATGGCCAGTTCCAGCCTCCACGGTTTCACTTGAACGACCCGATCACGTTCGCAACGTCTTCGGCCATCAGATGAGGCGCTCCTCGCATCTCCAGTGGTGAGGCATTAACTCGCAAATGCGACTGGCCGGCTGTGTTGGAAGACGCTCCAGCACATCGCGCAGGTAGACGTACGGATCAAGTCCATTGAGCTTGGCCGAGTGGATAAGGCTCATCACGGCAGCAGCCCGCTTGCCCGCACGCAAGCTGCCGGCGAACAGCCAGTTCTGCCGCCCGAGCGCGATGGGCCTGATGCGGTTCTCCACCCAGTTGTTATCAATCGGCAAGTCGCCGTCGTCGAGGTA
>NZ_JBIGIA010000024.1:0-59304 GCF_043555975.1 Pelomonas nitida
TGCAAGGGGGCTGATCCGTCGTTGCAAATGCTCGCTGGACATCGAGTCCAGCTCCGCTTTGCGCCTCGGCTGAGCCCCCTTGCAGGCCCAACGCGCTCCAGGCTCAAAGCCCGACAGCCTCCTAGAATTCGCGCGCTTTCCTGACTCCCTCCAAGCGCGCCATGCCCGTCAATCTTTCCGCCCCCGATCCCGCCTCCCTGTTGCCCGTGCCGGGCGTGCGCCTCGGCGTGACGATGGCTGGCGTGCGCAAGGCCAACCGGCGCGATCTCAGCGTCATTGCGCTGGACGAGGGCGCGGCCGTGGCCGGCGTGTTCACGACCAACCGCTTCTGCGCCGCGCCGGTGCAGGTCTGCCGTGAGCACCTGGCCGCCGGCGCCGGCATCCGCGCGCTGCTGATCAACACCGGCAATGCCAACGCGGGCACCGGCGCCGACGGCCTGGCGCGTGCGCGCCAGACCTGCCAGGCGCTGGCCACGCTGATCGGCTGCACGCCGCAGCAGGTGTTGCCGTTCTCCACCGGCGTCATCATGGAGACGCTGCCGGTGGACCGCATCACTGCCGGCCTGCCCGCCGCGCTGGCGGCCCTGAAGGCCGACAACTGGGCCGAGGCCGCGGCCGGCATCATGACGACGGACACGCTGCCCAAGGCGGCGTCGCGTCGCGTCACGCTGGGCGGCGTGCCGGTCACGCTGTCGGGCATCTCCAAGGGGGCCGGCATGATCCGCCCCAACATGGCCACGATGCTGGGCTTCGTCGCGACCGATGCCAACATCGCCCCCGCGTTGCTGCAGCCGCTGGCGAAGGCCGCGGCCGACGCGTCGTTCAACCGCATCACCATCGACGGCGATACGTCCACGAACGACTGTTTCATGCTCATCGCTTCGCGCCGCGCGGCGCATGCCGAGATCACGACGCTGGACAGCGCGGACGCGAAGACGCTGAGCGACGCGCTGATCTCGCTGGCGCAGGAGCTGGCCCAGGCCATCGTGCGCGACGGCGAAGGGGCGACCAAGTTCATCGCCATCACGGTGGAAGGCGGCCGCGACGAGGCCGAGTGCAAGCTGGCGGCCTACGCCATCGCGCACTCGCCGCTGGTCAAGACGGCGTTCTTCGCCAGCGACCCGAATCTCGGCCGCATCCTGGCCGCCGTCGGCTACGCCGGCATCACCGACCTGGACCAGGGCCTGATCGACCTGCATCTGGACGACGTGCACGTCGTCACCCGCGGGGGCCGGCGCCCCGAGTACCGCGAGGAGGACGGCCAGCGCGTCATGAAGCAGAGCGAGATCACGATCCGTGTCGGGCTCAACCGCGGCACGGCCCAGGCGACGGTCTGGACCTGCGACCTCAGCCACGACTACGTGTCCATCAACGCGGACTACAGAAGCTAGCCAGGCCACGCCCGGCGGCACTGCAGGTGCTGCTGGGTGAAACCCGGGGTGACCATCGGCGAGCTTCGCGGGGGCGTCGAGAATCGGCCGCTTCTTCGACCCCGGGACACGCCCTGATGAAGCTCCCCCTGACCACCCTTGCCGTGGCCGCCGTGCTCGCCACCGGCGCGCAGGCCCAAGGCCTCGACTACCCCGCCACGCGCAAGGTCGAACAGACCGACAGCTACCACGGCACCGCCGTGGCCGACCCCTACCGCTGGCTGGAAGACGACAACAGCGCCGAAACCAAGGCCTGGGTCACGGCGCAGAACGCGGTCACGGACAAGTTCCTCGACGCCATGCCGCAGCGCCTGCCGGCGCGCCGCATCTACACCGAGCTCTACAACTTCGAGCGCTATGGCGTGCCCTTCAAGGAAGGCGGGCGCTATTTCTGGACGCGCAATGACGGCCTGCAGCAGCAGAACGTGCTCTACACGGCGAAGTCGCTGAAGGACACCCCCGTCGTCGCGCTGGACCCCAACGGCTTCTCCAAGGACGGTACCGTCGCGCTCAGCGGCATGGCGCCGTCGCGCGACGGCCGCCTGCTGGCCTACGGCGTGGCGGGCTCGGGCTCCGACTGGCAGACCTGGAAGGTGCGCGACCTCGCCACCGGCCAGGACCTGGAAGACCGGATCGAGTGGGTCAAGTTCAGCAGCGCCTCCTGGACGGCTGACGGCAAGGGCTTCTTCTACGCCCGCTACGACGCGCCGAAGGAAGGCGCCGCGCTGACCGGCGCCAACTACTTCCAGAAGCTCTACTACCACCGCCTGGGCACCCCGCAGTCCGACGACGTGCTGGTGCTCGAGAACCGCGACGACAAGGAATGGGGCTTCGGCACCGAGGTGTCGGACGACGGCCAGCTGCTGCTGATCTCGGTCTGGAAGAGCGCCGGCAGCCGCAACGGCCTGATGGTGCTGCCGCTGCCCAAGGGTGGTTTTGCCGGTGGCAAGCCCCAGGCCATCACGCTGGACTTCGACGCCCAGTACAGCCCCGTGGCCGCGCACGCCGGGCAGCTCATCGTCAAGACCGACCAGGGCGCGCCGCGCGGCAAGCTCATCGCCATCGACCTGAAGAACCCGGCGCCCGCGCGCTGGAAGACGCTGGTGGCCGAAGGCCCCGACGCGATGACCGCCGCCTCGGCCGTGGGCGGCCGGCTGCTGCTGAGCTATCTGCACGACGCCGCGACGCTGGTGCGCGTGCACGCCGCCGATGGCAAGCGGCTGAGCGAGGTGAAGCTGCCGGGCGTCGGCACGGCCAGCGGCTTCGGCGGCCGCTGGGACGAGTCGGAAACCTTCTTCAGCTACACCAGCCTGACGACGCCGGCCGAAGTCCACCGCCTCGACGTGAAGACCGGTCGCATCGAGCTCTTCAAGAAGCCCAAAACCGCATTCGATGCCGATGCCTACGAGACGCGCCGCGAGTTCGTCACCAGCAAGGACGGCACGCGCTTCCCCATCTTCATCGCCGCGAAGAAGGGCCTGAAGCTGGACGGCAGCAACCCCACGCTGCTGTACGGCTATGGCGGCTTCAACATCGCCATCACGCCCAGCTACGGCGTCACCGCAGCCACCTGGCTGAAGATGGGCGGGGTCTACGTCATCGCGTCCATCCGTGGCGGCGGCGAGTACGGCTCGGCCTGGCATGACGCCGGCACCAAGCTGCACAAGCAGAACGTGTTCGACGACTTCATCGCCGCCGGCGAGTGGCTGGTGAAGAACAAGGTGGCGAGCCCCGCGACGCTGGCCATCAACGGCGGCAGCAACGGCGGCCTGCTGGTGGGCGCCGTGACCAACCAGCGCCCCGACCTGTTCGCCGCCGCCGTGCCGCAGGTCGGCGTGATGGACATGCTGCGCTACCAGAACTTCACGATCGGCTGGGCCTGGGCAACCGACTACGGCAAGAGCAGCGACAGCCCGGAGATGTTCAAGGCGCTGTATGCCTACTCGCCCCTGCACAACATCAAGAGCGGCACCCGCTACCCGGCCGTGCTCGTCACGACGGGCGACCACGACGACCGCGTCGTGCCGGCGCACAGCTTCAAGTACGCCGCCACGCTGCAGGCGGCGGCCGACACCGGCCCCGCACCCAAGCTGATCCGCATCGAGACGCAGGCCGGGCACGGTGCCGGCAAGCCGACGTCCAAGATCATCGAGGAGCGCAGCGACATCCTGGCCTTCATCGCCCACACGATGAAGCTCGAGGTGAAGTGAAGTGAAGCGAGGGCCCGGGTCGCGATGCGCGACCGGGGCGTCGGCAGGCCGGCCGATCGATCAGCCGGCGAGTTGCGCCTGCAGCCACCGGCGCCAGTCGTCCACGCGGCCCAGGAAGGGGCCGACGTCGATCAACTGCCAGGGCTCGCCCTGCGCCAACGCCAGCGTCGGAAAGCCCCGGCCGCCCAGGCGGCGCATCAGCGCGCGCGTGTCGGCGACGTGAGCGCGCGTCGTGTCGCCGCTGCAGGCCGCCAGTTCGCGGGCGAAGGCCTCGCCATCCAGCCCGAGGGCTTGGGCCAGGTCGCGCAGCACGTCGGCCTGCGCGACCTGCCGGCCGTCCACGTAATGCGCGCGCTGGATGCTGGCGAGCAGGTCGAGCCCGCGGCCGGCCAGCCGGTCTGCCGCCAGCACGGCGGCAATCGGCGGCTCGGAGTCCAGCCAGGCCGTCGTGTCGTTCAGCAGGCCGTTCTGGTAGGCCGCACCGAAGGGTTGGCCGCTGAGCTGGGCGATGCGCTGGTCGTGCGGCAGCACATAGGCGCGCCATTCGGCGCCCATGGTGCGGCGCCCATCGTCCATGAACAGCCCGCCGCCGTGGGCCCGCACCGGCAGCAGCTCGCGCGCGGCCTGGATCAGCGGCGCCGCCGCCCAGCACCAGCCGCACAGCGGGTCATGGAGGTAGTGCAGTTCGCTCACCACTTCATCTCACCCTTGTTGACCTTGGCGCCGAGTTCCAGCGAGATCGGCAGCCCCGCGTCCGGGTAGGCCTGCTGCATGGTGCGGATCAGCGCGGCGCTGTCAGCCGCCTTGGGCAGTTCGGCTTCGAAGCGGGCCAGGTAGTCCTGCGTCCAGCGCAGCTGGGCTGCATCTTGCGGTGCGCCAGCGCGGCTGTGGCCGGGAATCACGCGCACCGGCTGCAGCGCGGCCATGCTGCCGAGCTTGCTGCGCCAGTCGGCGCGCTCCTTCGCGCTGGGCGTGTCGGCCGTCCACACATGCAGGCCGGCGAACACGTTGACGCCGCCGGCGATGGTGCGCAGCGACGGGATCCAGACGTAGCTGCGGCCCGGCTCGTTGTCGTCCAAGCCGCGCACTTCCAGCTTCTCGCCTTCGAGCGCAATGACCGGCGCGCCGAGCACCTCGGGCAGCGGCACGCCCTGCGGTGCGTTCGCACCGAGCCGGGGGCCCCAGAACTGCAGCTTGCCCGCGAGCTTGGCCTTGATCTCCTTCAGCGTGGGGGCCGTCGCGACGACTTGGGCCTGCGGGAAATACTGCTTCAGCACGCCGATGCCGAAGTAGTAGTCGGGGTCGGCGTGGCTGATGTAGATGGTCTTCAGTGTCTTGCCGCTGTCCAGCACCATGGCGGCAATGCGCAGCGCGTCGGCGCGCGTGAAGCCGGTGTCCAGCAGCACGGCGTCGGTCTTGCCGGCCACGAGCACGGCGTTGACGTGGAAGCTGCCGGCGTCGGCGTTGTAGACCTGCAGCGTCAGCGGTGCCGGCGCGGCGGGCTGGGCACCGGCGTCGGAGAGGTGCAGGCAGAGCGCGGCCAGCGGCAACGCAAGGCGGCGCAGGGTCTTGAGGGCGTTCATGTGGGCGGTCTCGGTGAAGTGGTTGACGATGGGTTCACTCTATTTGCGCCGATTCGATGGATAAACCTCGGTAGAGTGGACTGTTTGTCAACTGGATCGATCAAGTCATGGACCGCCTGATCGCGATGCAAGTCTTCGTCGAGGTGGCCGAGCGCGGCAGCCTCACGCAGGCGGCCGACGTGCTGGACATGTCGCGCGCCATGGTCTCGCGCTATCTGGAGAGCGTGGAGCGCTGGCTGGGCGCGCGGCTGCTGCAGCGCACGACGCGGCGCGTGAGCCTGACCGAAGCCGGCGCCGGCGCGCTGCTGCGCTGCCGCCAGATGCTGGAGCTGGCCCGCGAGGCCGAGGCCGCCGCCGGCGAGCAGCGCCTGGCACCGCGCGGCCGGCTGCGCGTGACGGCCAGCGCCTCGCTGGCCCAGGCCCGCCTCGCGTCGGCGGTGGTGGACTTTCTCGCCCAGCACCCCGACTGCGAGATCGAGCTGGTGGTGCTGGAGCGCGCGGTCAACCTCGTCGAGGAGCGCATCGACCTGGCCGTGCGCATCAGCAACCAGCTCGACGCCAATCTCGTCGCGCGGCCGCTGGGCCGCTTCGGTTCGGTGCTGTGCGCGGCGCCCGCCTACCTGGCCGCCGCTGCGCCGCTGGCAACGCCCGACGACCTGCGCCAGCACCGCTGCGTGACGCACGCCTACGTCAACCGCAACGACTACGCGCTGCAGCAGGGCGGCGAGTGGCTGCGGGTGCCGGTGCGCTCCGTGCTGCAGAGCAACGACGCGGGCGTCATGCACCGCGCGGTGCTGGCCGGCGCGGGCCTGGCCATCCTGCCGGACTACCTCGTCGACGACGACCTGCGCACGGGCCGGCTCGTGCGCGTGCTGCCGGGCTGCGAGCCCGAGTCGCACGCCATCCACGGCGTCTACCTGTCGCGCCAGTACCAGCCGCTGGCGTTGCGGCTGCTGCTGGACTTCCTCGCCGAACGGCTGACGCCTTGATGGCACGGTTCGGCCGCGCAGATCTCCTCGGTGCGCAGGCTGCCGCGCATCAGGCGCAGCCGCTCGCGCAAACGGCCAAGGCCCCGTGTGGCCCACAGCGGCACCCGGTCGATGGCGGGCCGTGGCGTCGGTATTTGCGAGGGCGCTGACCAGACGCCCGGACTGGCATCATGGGCGCCGCCCTGGCGTCAGCGAGCCCTCCTCGAGGACTCATCAGCGCGTGCCGCTTTTGCCAGAAATTCAATGCTGTGTAGAACGACAGCAACGGGAGGGATTTGGATGGTCAATCAAAGGCTTACCGGGGTCCGGACGCGCCGCTCTGGGGCGCGGCTTGACTGCCTAGGTGGCTTTGGCGGTCTCCCGAGAACACGGTAGCCAGCATGCGCCAGAGCCGCTCCTCCATCTCGCGCTCGAAGAAGGCGCTCATCGCCATCGCCGCAGTTGTGGCATTGGCAGCCTCGTATCTGTTCGCGTTCTCACTGATTTCGACGTCTCACCCGATCTCCAAAGCGGCAATTGCGCAATCCCCAGACGTCGCCGCGTCGGTCGGAAAGCTCGCAGGAGTGATCCTCATCGGTAGTCGTCAGAAGCATGTCCCTGGCGGGCTCAGTTGCGGAACCAACACCTACCTAGTGTTTGGCAATGCGGGTTGGGCAGTAGTGACTTCAGCACTGTCTATGCCAGCGCGTCAGCACAATTGGCAGGTCAGCAACTTGTCTCTGGGCTGGTTCAACGGTACTCACTGGAGTTGCTGACCATGAAGCTGGCTAACCGGGCACTGCAGCGGACCTGCGCCAGCTACGCTGGCTGGTCCGCTAAACGTCAACGTTGAGGTACCAAGTGACTGCCTCCCGAATATTCCGAGTGCTCGCCATACTTGTCGCAGCGACCACCGTTGCTGTGGCGAAGGACGAGGTCGCCTATACCGGCGAGTATTTCTACAACTTCGAGTCCGCATACCTGACGCCTGACGGGGTGGGCGAGCAGTGGTGCATCAAGGGCGACATGTCTCGCGCGGAGCGTCCAGATCGTTGGGGAACATCGCGTGTGGTGGTCGAGGGCACGCTCGGGCCAGAAGGGCGTTACGGGAATCTGGGCGTCTGCAAGCGCATCTTGACGGTCACACGGCTGGTTCAGGTGGTCAACATGCGGGGGCGGGAGTAGGTGACCGAGCCCCGGAATCCGGAATCCAGGGGATCTCAGAGCGGACGCGGCGTAGCGGGATCCGGGCTGGCAAGGCGACCGTAGACAGGAAGCCGCGCCGGCTCCGGATTTGCCGTGCCTCGGGCCTGCCCAGCCCGGCCACGAGCGGCTCAGAAGTTCACAGCTTTCGTCTTGAGGCCTCGGGCCACCAGCGTCGCGTTGATGAGCTGGGCCTGCTCGCGGCTGGGGAAGGGCCAGACGGTGGCGCGCCAGCCGTCGGGGGTCTGGATGACGTCGGCCTGCAAGGCTTCGGGGCTGCTGTGCACGCCCTGCAGGCCCTCCTTCATCTTCTTCAACAGCGCTTCGGCGTCGGCCTTGCTGCCCGGCGGGCCGACCAGGGCCACGGCCACGCGGTCCGGCGCGCCGGCCAGGCGAGCCAGCCGCGGGTCAGCGGGGGCCAGCTTGTCGGCCGGGGTGTCGGGCGAGCCGGCGCCGGCCGCCTGCGGGCGTGGGTGCTCTGCGTCGGGCGCTGGCTTGGCGGCAGCGCCAGGGTCGGCGGGAGGCGGCTTGCCGCTGCTGAGCAGCGGCGGGCGCTTGACGCCGTCGCTGCGCTCCACCAGGCGGGGGCGGATGTCCGGTGGCTCGTCGGTGCTAGCACTGGCGGCGTCCTCCGGGGCGGATGCGGGCGCGTCAGCGGAGCCGGATGCCGCGGCCGATGCCGGCATGGCGGCTGACGCCGCCTCCACTGGCGCTGCTGCCGAGGCCGCCGACGCCGGCTCGCTGGGCGCGGAGGCGGCCGTGCCCGGTGCCGGGGCGGTGGGGTCGGCGGCATGGCGAGGCCACAGCAGCCAGGCGGCCAGCGCCAGCAGCAGCGCCAGGGCCGCTGCGGCGCCGCCGGCACGCAGCGGATCCCACAGCCGACGGCCGATGATTTGCGATGGGATGCCTCGTCCACACAGCACGCGCGTGCGCGCGTCGCCCACCTCGATGCCGGCGCTCAGCAGGTAGAGCTCGAACGGCCAGCCGCTGCGGGCGCTGGCGAGCTTGTCGTCGATGAGGATGACGCGCCAGGGGTGTGACTCGGGCGTGCCGGGCGCTTCCGCATAGCCATGGTCCAGCGCGAAGCGCTCGATGCCTGCGGGGCTCAGGCCGGGCAGGAACTTTTCGCTGAACGTCCGCCATTGCTGGGCCGGCGCGCGGCCACGCAGGCCCGGCGGGAGCAGCGCCTTGAGCTGTTGCAGCCAGCCGGCGGCGCGGGAGGTGGCGGGCGTGCCAGGCTGCCCGTCGAAGGTGCTGACCGTGTCTGTCAGCACGGGCTCCACCGCTGCCGACGCCTGCGCCGTGGCCCGCACGAAGGGCAGGGCCACCACGCCGACGGTGTGCACGTCATCCACGCGGATGCGGCGCGCGAGCGGGTGGCGGTTGTGCCAGTCGACGATCTGTTCGGGCAGGCGCTCCATGACTGCTTGATCTTGCATCAGGCGCTGCCGGCCTGGCGGCCGGAACAGCGCCCCGAACTCAGCCCAGTTGCTTCAGCAGCCAGGCATTGATGTGCTGGATCTCTTCGGCGCACACCGAGTGCGGCATCGGGTAGTCGTGCCATTCCACCTTGTGGCCCAGCGCCACCAGCGCGTCGCGGCTGGCAGTGCCGCGCGGCAGCACGACGATGGGGTCTTGCGTGCCGTGGGCCAGGAAGATGGGCAGGTCGGCGTTGGCGGGCGAGCGCTCGGCGGCCGTTGTCGCGGCCAGCGGCAGATAGCCCGACATGCCGATGGCGCCACCCAGCCGCTCGGGGTAGCGCAGCGCCGTCATCAGCGTCAGCGCGCAGCCCTGGCTGAAGCCCATGACGACGATGCGCTCGGCTGGCACGCCGCGCGCGCGTTCGCTGTCGATGAGTTCATTGATCAGCTGCTGCGACTCGCGCAGCCCGGCTTCGTCTTCGCGGCGCACGAGGTCGGTCACGAGGATGTCGTACCAGGCCCGCATGACGTAGCCGTTGTTGATGGTGACCGGCCGTTGCGGCGCATGAGGGAACACATAGCGCACGGGGCCGATGGCGCTCAGGTCCAGCTCGCCGCAGATGGGCACGAAGTCGTAGCCGTCGGCGCCCAGGCCGTGCAGCACGATGACCGTGGTGCGTGGGTTGGGGCCGGTCTCGATGACGTGGGTGTCAAGCATGCGGGTTCCAGTCTTTCTTCAGCAGTTCAAAAAGCTTGTCGCCATGGGCGTCGAGGCCGGCGCTGGTGGGGCGCCAGCCGGCGCGGCGGTAGAAGGCCTCGGCGCGTGAGTCGGGCTGCGTGCCGAGATCCAGGCGTTCATGGCCTTGGTCGAACAGCCAGGCCACCATCACGTCATGCAACCGCCGGCCATGGCCCTGGCCGTGCAGCGACGGGTCGACGAACAGGGCCCAGATGTGGCCGTCGCGGGCGTCGCCGATGGCGAAGCCGGCAATCTTCAGGTTCGGCGCCGGCGCCAGTTCGATGACCCAGCCCCGGCCATGGTCCTCCAGGTAGGCGTGCAGTTCGGCATCGCCGATGCGGCCGGGCGTGAGCCGGTTCTCGGTCACGGCATAGCGCACGCGCCAGAGTTCGGCGGTGTCGGCCCGGGTGGCTTGTCGCAGCAGCATGGGCGTCATTGTCGCGACAGTCGTGGGCGCCGCGCCGGTCGATGATGAGGGCATGGGAAGCCTCTATCTTGTGCGCCACGGCCAGGCCAGTTTTGGCGCGGCCGACTATGACCAGCTCAGCGCCAACGGCCACGAGCAGTGCCGTCTGCTGGGCGCCTACTGGCGCGAGCGTGGCGAGCGATTCGATGCGGTGTTCACCGGCACGCTGCGGCGGCACGGCCAGTCATGGGCCGGCATCAGCGAAGGCCTGGGCGACGCGTTGCCGGCCACGGCGCTGCCGGGCCTGGACGAATACGACAGTGAGGCCGTCGTGCGCGCCATCCATCCGGCGCCGCTGCCGCCACCCACCGACGCCGAGGCGGTGCGCCAGCATTTCCGGCTGCTGCGCGAGGGCCTGCTGGCCTGGATGCGCGGCGAGGTGGCGCCCGAGGGCATGCCGCCGCATGCAGACTTCGCGGCCGGCGTGGCCGATGCGCTGGCCCGCGTGCGCGCGCTGGACGCTGCGAGCCGGGTGCTCATCGTGTCCAGCGGCGGCCCGATCTCGACCGCCATCGGCCAGGTGTTGGCCTGCCCGGCGGAAACGGTCGTCGCGCTGAACCTGCAGCTGCGCAACTCGTCGGTGACGGAGTTCGGCTTCAACCCCAAGCGCCATCACCTCGTCACGTTCAACACGCTGCCGCATCTGGACACGGCCGAGGCGCGTGGCCTCGTCACCCACGCCTGAACCGCGTCTGCGGCAGGCGGGGCGGGCGTTCAGCGGCGATTGGGTTGCAGGCGTCGGGCCTGCGAGGCCGACAGCAGCGCCAGGGCGAAGAGACCCAGCGTGGCCGGTTCGGGCACCGTGCCGCCGCTGCCGCCACCACCCGCGCCACCGCCGCCGCCGCCCCCGCCATTGCCGCCATTGCAGTCGGTCGAGGACGTGCAGGAGGTGTAGATCATGTTCTGCGACAGCAAGTCGCCGCCGATTTCGTAGTGGCCGGGTACGAAGTTCCTCTTTGTCGGGTCGCCCTTGTCAGGCACCCAGTAGGTGAAGCCGATCTTCAGGTGCGGGCCGGTTGCGGGGTCGATCGCCAACGTCGTGCCCAGCAGATCGATCTGGAACATCATGATGTTGGCCAACGCGATGTCGGGGTTCGCGTCCAGGCAGATGCCGCCGGAGTTACCGCCCAGGCAGCCGTTGCCGTTCAGCTCTTGCGTGGAGTACGACCAGACGCTGGCGGAGGCCGGCAGCATGTTGGTGACCGTCGCGTTGGAAATGCCGGTCAGCGGCCCGAGATCTTTGAACCCGAGGAAGCTCAGGTGGGTGTCGCTGGCCCAGTTGCCTGTGGCGTTGTCAGCGTTGGTGATTTTGAACGTGAACGAGTCCGCGTCGAGCTGGTTGAACTCGAAGCTCACGCCCTGTGACGACAACACGTAGCCGGCCTGCGCGGAGGCACAGGCCAGTGAAAGTGCGGCAACGCAGAGCCGGCTGATCAAGGGTTGCGACATGGTGGCCTCCGGATATTGTTGGGTTGGGGTCATTCAAACGGGGTGGAGTCAGCGCCGCACGGTGGCGACGCTGGAAGAGGTGTTGCCCTGTGCGTCGACGGCTCGGGCTTCCAGCGTGTAGGTGCCGCTGGCCAGCTTGGTGGTGTTCCACTTGTAGGTCAGGGTGGCGCCGTTGCTGCTGGCGACCTGGCTGCCGTTGATGCGCAGTTGCAGCTTCAGGCCCGACGTCCCGGCGTTGTCGCTGGCGGCGACGTTGACCGTCACGTTGCCCGACACGCTGACGCCGTTGGCGGGCGCGCTGATGCCGACGACCGGCGGTGTGGTGTCTGGCGCCAGCGCCACGGTATTGCTGACGGTGACTGAGACTGCCGACGAGCTGCCCGCGTTGCCGGCCGCGTCGTAGGCCACCGCTACCAGCGAGGCGCTGCCGTTGGCCAGCTGCGTCGTGTCCACGCTGAAGCTGTAGGGCGACGACGTGTCCGACGCGATCACGACGCCGTTGAGCTTCAACTCCACACGGGTGACGCCGACGTTGTCGCTGGCGGTGACATTGACCGACAGCAGGCCACTGACCGTGCTGCCGCTCGCCGGCGCACCGATGCTGGCGCTGGGCGCCTGCGTGTCGGTCAGCGCGCTGCTGGCGGCGGCTTGTACGGCGGCTGAAGCATTCACGCGACCCCAGCCGTAGTAGCTGTCGCGGCCCGTCGTGCCCAGATCCAGGGCGGTGCCGTAGAGCAGGCTCTCGATCTGCGCGTTGCTCATGGCCGGCCGGGCCGACATCATGAGGCCGACGATGCCGGCCACCACGGGGCTGGCCAGTGACGTGCCCCACCAGGCCTGATAGCCACCACCGCGGGTCGTGGTCCAGATGTCCAGGCCCGGCGCCGCGATGGTGACGAAACTGCCGTAGCTGGACCAGGACGTCTTGGTGTCGGTGGCGTCGGTGGCCGACACGACGGTCATGGTGGTGGTGGGCGTGAGGCCCTCGTCGATGCCGTTGTTGCCGGCCGAGACGACGACCAGACCGCCGCGTGATCGCATGTACTGGGCCGCCGATTGCACCGTGGCGCTGCCGGCCACGCCGACGTAGGAAATGTTGGCCACGCGGGCGCCCATGTCCGAGGCCCAGGTGACGCCCTGCGCCACCGTACTCCAGTAGGCGTAGGCGTTCGCATCGGCGATGCGCACCGGCATGATGGACGACTGCCCGGCCGTGCCCGCAACGCCGGTGCCGTTGTTCGTGGTGGCGGCTGCGGCGCCCGCAACGGCAGTGCCGTGGCCATGCACGTCGGCCGTGTTGTTGTTGTTGTCGTAGAAGTTCCAGCCCGGCACCATGCGGGTGCTCAGGTCGGGGTGGGTACCGTCGACGCCGGTGTCCAGAATGGCGATCGTCACGCCGGCGCCCTGCGCGGTGTCCCAGGCACTGGGCAGGCCCAGCTTGGGGAGGTGCCACTCGCTGCCGACATAGGGATCGTTGGGCGCCATCGCCGGAATGACGAGTTGGTCGAGCTCGGCGAACTTCAGCTGCGGATGCCTGGCCAGCGTGACGGCAACGGCTTTTTCGGACGCCGTGGCCGGCAGGTCCAGCACGTAGACGTCAGGCGGGCCCACGCGGCGCGACGTGCCGCCGTGCACCGAGGCGATCTTGGCTACTTCCTTGGCGTTCAACCCGGCGCGGGCGCCGACCAGCACGCGCCGTGGTGCCCAGACGCTTTGCGGACCGGCGCCCGTCGGCGTGCGCGCCAGCTCGGCGATGGCCAGCCCGACCGGGTCGGTGGGCAGCGGCCGCACGCGGGCGAGATGGCGGCCCCAGGTGGTGACGAGCACGCAATCGTCCTGCTCGCAGAACACCAGCGCGCGTTCGGTGTCGTCCTGGGCCCAACTGCTGCGCGCCACGGTCGCGCACAGCTGCCGACCGAGCCGCATGTCGCGCAGCGTGGACTCGTAGGCCTGGTGGCCGGTGATGCCGTCACGCGCGATGACCACCGTGTCATCGAAGCGCAGTGTCCTCACCTTGCGAGCCAGCGCGGCGCGCCGTGCAGGAGCCATATCCTCAATGCGCTCGACTTGCACCCCCAGGTCGCCATGGTGCGCCGCCGGCTTGCCGCGCTGCCACTCGCAGCTTGCCGGCGGTGCCAGGGCCGCCGAAAGGGCGATAACAGCAAGTGCGGTCATAAATGATTTTGAATGCAATTAAATGACTGAACTTCAGTCTAGGGATGCCGTACCCCGGCGTCACGCCGCGAGTGCGCTAACCCATTCGGGGGGGATCGGGGCGGTTCGTCAGCGTTGTCAAGGTTTAAGGGGGCTGGAAAGCCTTGTTCGACAATCCGGTCCATGTCCGTGCCGCTTTTCACCTCGCTGATCACCCCACCACCCGCCGCCACGGCCGCTGCCGCCGAGCGTTTCCTGCACCTCGTCCGCTTGGCGCTGGCCGGCGGACAGTTCGGCAAGCTGTTGCTGTCCGGCCCGGTGGCGGGTGACGGCGATGACGCCGACGTCGAGCGGCTGACCGTGCGTGCCATCGAACTGCGTGGTGAGCCGGCGCTGAGCTTCCTGTGGAAGCACCGCACCAAGGACATCACGAAGAACCACGCGCCCGAGGCGGGCCTGGCCGAGATCGCCACGCTGCTGGGCGCACGCTTTCGCAATGCTCACCTGCACACGGCGACGGAGGAGGTGCAGTTCGCCGTCAGCCGCAAGGGCCGCGAGACGCTGCGCGTGACGCGCGTCGATGGCGCGGACGCATCGGCGCCGCCTGCCGCCCACGACAAGGCCAAGCACCGGCCGCTGGAGATGGCGCACCCGGTCTGGTCGGCGCTGGGGCTGACGCATCGGGTCAAGGGCGAGCCGGCGCTGGTGCCGGCCATGGCGCGCAAGTGGAAGCAGATCAACCGCTTCGTCGAGATCCTGTCGGCCGCGGTCGACGAGGCGCAGCTCCAAGGCGCGGTGCGCGTGGCCGACTTCGGCTCGGGCAAGGGCTATCTGACCTTTGCCGTGCATGACTGGCTGCAGGCCCACGGCCACTCGCCGCGCGTGACTGGCATCGAGCTGCGCGACGACATGGTCAAGCTGTGCAACGCCGTCATCGACGGCGAGCAGCTCCGTGGCATCCGCTTCGACCAGGGCGACGTGCGCACGCAGGCCGTGCAGCCGCTGGACGTCATGATCGCGCTGCACGCCTGCGACATCGCGACCGACCATGCGCTGCACGTCGGGTTGCAGTCGGGCGCCCGCATCATCATGAGCTCGCCCTGCTGCCACAAGGAGCTGCGCCCGCAGATGACGCTGCCGGCGGTGCTGCGGCCCATGTTGCAGCATGGCATCCACCTGGGCCAGGAGGCCGAGATGGTGACCGACTCGCTGCGCGCATTGCTGCTGGAGAGCCAGGGCTATCGCACGCAGGTGTTCGAGTTCATCGCGCTGGAGCACACCAGCAAGAACAAGATGATCCTGGCCGTGAAGGCCCAGGGGCAGGCGGCCGAGGCGCTGGCGGCGCGCCGGCCGGAACTGCTGGCGCAGATCGCCGAGATCAAGCGCTTCTACGGCCTGCGCGAGCAGCGGCTGGAGCAGCTGCTCGCCGCCTGAGCGCCGGCGGCGTCAGCGTTCGCCGCGACGCAGCAGCTGCTGGATGGCGCGCAGCAGCAGGTGCGGCCGCAGCGGCTTGTTCTGGTGGTCGTCGAAGCCGGCGGCCAGGGCCTGCTGGCGGTCCTCGGCGCGGCCGAAGGCGGTCAGTGCGATGGCGGGCACCGGCCGGGCGTCGCCCCGCCGTGATTCGCGCTGGCGCAACTCGCGGATGAGTTCGTAGCCGTCGCGGTCGGGCATGCCGATGTCGCTGATGACGATGTCGAACCGGCCGGCGGCGAACGCCTGCACGGCCTCGTCGTAGCTGCGGGCCAGCACGACCCGGCCCCCGCGCTCCTGCAGCACGAGGCGCAGCATGGCGGCGGCGTCCGCGTCGTCTTCGACGACGAGGATGCGCACGCCCTCGATGCGCTCGCCACCCGCATCGGCCTGCGCGTCGCCGGCCAGGGGCGGCGCGGAATCGGCGTCGGTCGGCGGGGCCTCGGTGGGCAGCCAGACCTCGAAGGTGGCACCGCGCGCCAGCCCTTCGCTCGCCACGCTTACGCGGCCGCCATGGGCTTCGACGAGGTTCTTCACGATCGCCAGGCCCAGGCCCAGGCCGCCGTGGCGGCGGTTGCTGGCGATGTCACCTTGGGCGAAGCGGTCGAACACCTCGTGGATGAACTCCGGCGCGATGCCCTGGCCCTGGTCCTGGATCTGCAGCGTCACGCCCTCGGCGTGCGGGCGGGCGCGCAGCGTGATTTCGCTGCCCGGGGGCGAGAACTTGGCGGCGTTGCCGAGCAGGTTCCACAACACCTGCTGGATGCGCGCGCCGTCGGCCTGCAGCGGCAGGCGGTCGGGCTCGACGTCGAGCGTCAGGCGCTGCTGGCGGTCGCTGAAGGTGCCGTGCATGGCCTGCACGGTCGCGTCGATGATGTCGCGCAGTTCGACCGCCTCGACGTGCAGCGGCAGCTTGCCGAGGTTCAGCCGCGACATGTCGAGGATGTCGGAAATCATGCGCGCCTGCAGCGTGACGTTGCGGTCGATGGCAGAGGCCGCGCGGGCGATGAGTTCCTCGGAGGGCTGGCGCTGCAGCACGTTGGCCCAGCCCATGATGGCGTTCAGCGGCGTCCGCAGCTCGTGCGACAGCACGGCGATGAGGTCGTCCTTCGGCCGGCTCACGCGCTCGGCCGCGCCGCGTGCGTCGCGCTCGCGGTCCAGCAGCGCCTGGCGTTGGCGGGCCAGCTCGATGCGGGGGCGCACATCCGCGGCCATGGCCAGGCAGATACCGGGCTCGATGTCTGGCACGGTGGACCACTGCAGCATGATCTCCTCGCCCGCAGCGCCCTGCATCGGCAGCTCGGCCGTGGCCTCGCCGGCGGCCAGCGACGCGACGAAGGCCTGCACGTCGGCGCGATCGTGCGGCGCGGCCCAGTCCGCCAGGGCCTGGCCCAGTACCTCGGCCTCGGCGCGCTGCAGCAGGCGCAGCATGGCGGGGTTGGCGTCCAGGATGCGGCCGCTGGCGCTGTCCAGCAGGCACACGCCCACCGGTGCACGGGCGTAGATGGCGCGGAACCGGGCCTCGCTGCGCCGCATGCCGTCCTCGGCCGCGCGCGTTCGCACCAGCGCCTGGATGGTGGACACCAGCACGGCGGGCTCCACCGGATGGGTCAGGTAGGCGTCGGCGCCGGCATCCAGGCCGCGCACCTTGTCTTCGTCGGTCAGGTAGGCCGCCGTGACGTGGACGATGGGCACGCGGCGCGTGTCGTTGCGCGCGCGCAGCCGGCGGCAGACCTCGAAGCCGTCGATGTCGGGCAGGTGGATGTCGAGCACGATGGCGCTCACCGACTCGTCGGCGCGGGCCAGCGCTTCGGCGCCCGAGGCGGCCTCCAGCGTCGGGAAGCCCGCCGCGCTGAGCTGGCGCACGGTGGTGTAGCGGCCCACCGGGTCGTCGTTGACGACCAGCAGCAGGTGCTTGGCGCGCTCGATGGACCGCTGCCCGCCATCCAGTACGTTGAGCACGCTCACGGCGCCGGCTCCGCTTCAAGCCGCAGCGGCAGCGTGACCGAGAAGGTCGAGCCCACGCCGACCTCGCTGGTCAGCGCCACGCTGCCGCCTAACAGCTCGGCCAGCCGGCGGCTGAGCGACAGGCCCAGCCCGGTGCCGCGCAGGCGCTTCTGGATGGGGGAGTTGACCTGCACGAAGTCCTGGAAGATGGCGTCGTGGAACTCCGGCGCGATGCCGATGCCGGTGTCGCTGACGGAGAAGGTGATCGACTCATCGCCGTTGCGCACGGCCGTCACGCGCACCTCGCCACGCGTCGTGAACTTGAGCGCGTTGGAGATGAAGTTGCGCAGGATCTGCGAGAGCTTGGCGTCGTCGGTGAACAACTGCGGCGTGCCCTGCGGGTCTTCGAAGATCAGCTGCACGTCGGGGTTGACGAGCACGGGCTTGAACATGCCGCGCAGCGCCGCGAAGAGGTCGACGAGTTCGAACCACTCGGGCGAGATGTCGATGCGGCCGGCCTCGACCTTGGCCAGGTCCAGCAGGTCGTTGACCATCTCCGCGAACTCTTCGGACGTCGTGCGGATGAAGTTGATCTGCTTTTCCTGCTCGGGCGTCAGCGGGCCGTCCACGCGGTCCAGCAGCAGCCGCGTGAGGCTGCGGATGGACGAGATGGGCGTGCGGAACTCGTGGCTCATGTAGGCCAGGAAGCGGCTCTTCAGCTCGGTGGCCTGGCGCAGTTGCTGCGCCTGCGTGTCGAGCTCGGCGTACAGCGCCAGCACGCCCCGGTTGGTCTCGTCCAGTTCCTCTTGCAGGCTGGCCAGCTGCGCGCGCGCGGTGGCCAGTTCCTGTTCGACGCTACTCATGTCGATTCATCCTCAGTGTTCGCGCCGCTTGACCACCACCACCGTGGCGTCGTCGCGCCCACGGCAATGCTCGCGCAGGATCCACGCGGCGATGACGGTCGGGTCGCATTGCAGCAGGCCGGGGGCGTCGTCCAGCGTCCAGCGCGTGGCGATGCCGTCGGAATGCATGACGAGGATGCCATGGGCCGGCCAGTCGTAGGCCATGTCCTGCAGCCGCCGGATCTGCACGCCCAGCGTGCCGTGCTGGGACATCAGGCTGCGGTCCGACACGCCGGAGATCAGCCGGCCGCAGATGTTGCCCGCGCCCGCGTAGCGCAGGCCCGTGTCGGTGGCGCTGAAGCTGGCCAGCGCGGCGGCGGCGCCGCGAGTGGGGCGCAGCGCGTCGTGCAGTGTCGTCAGTGTGGCGGCAGGGCTGTCGCCGCGCAGGCCGGCGAGGCCCGTCACGGCGGTTTCGGCCGCCACGGCGGCGTCGGGGCCGTGGCCCAGGCCATCGGCGACGAGCAGGCTGACGCGCCCGCCGGCCTCATGCCAGCACCAGCCGTCACCGCTGACCTGCTCGCCGGGCGCGGGCAGGCCGACCATGCCGACCTCGAAGGGCGAGGGCGACACGGTTGGCGCGCGTTGCACGCGCAGCGCGATGACCGAGCCGCGGCCCGGCAGCGAATAGGCCGAGAAGCGGTCCGACGCGCGTTGCACGGCGCCGAGGCCCTCGCCGGCGGTGCCGGCGGTGGAGTAGCCGTCGCGCAGGCAGCGTGCCAGGTCCATGCCGGGGCCGTGGTCCCATGCGACGAGCTCGACGGCGTCGGGCGCGCAGGCGCGCAGCAGCAGGCTGCCGTCCCGCGCGTGGCGAACGAGGTTGGTGCCCAGCTCGGTCGCCGCCAGGCCCAGGCGGCCGCAGGCCACCTCGTCGAAACCCAGCTCGCGGCCGAGCGCCTGCGCGGTGCGGCGTGCTTCACCGACCTGGCTGGTTTCCACGATGCTCAGACGTTGGTGAGCTTGCACGCGGTCACTTCCAGCGCGTCACGGTCACGCGCGTGCCCTGGCCGACCGCGGACACGATGTCGAATTCGTTGACCAGCCGCTTGCTGCCCGACAGGCCCATGCCCATGCCCTTGCCCGAGGTCCAGCCGTCCTTGAGCGCCAGGTCCATGTCCGGGATGCCGGGGCCCTGGTCGACGAAGGCGAGGCGCAGGCCCGTGCGCACACCGGCGCTGACGATCTGCCACTCCATGGCGCCGCCGCCGCCGTAGATCAGCGTGTTGCGGGCCAGTTCGCTGGCGGCCGTGATCATCTTGGTCTGGTCGACGAGCGAGAACTTCAGCTCCTGCGTGAGCTTGCGCACCTGCTGGCGGGCCAGCACGATGTCCTGCTCCAGCAGGATGGGCAGCAGCCCCTCAGTCGGCGTCGTCATGAGGGGCGATCTCTGCGTGGGCGGCGCGCAGCAGGTGCATGCCGCGCTCGACGTTGAGGGCGGTGCGCACACCGTCCAGGGTCAGGCCGAGCTCCACCAGCGTGATGGCCACGGCCGGCTGCATGCCGACGACGACGGTGGTCGCGTCGAGCACGCGTGCGATGCCCGAGATGCCCGCGAGCATGCGGCCGATGAAGGAGTCGACGATCTCCAGCGCGGAGATGTCGATCAGCACGCCACGCGCGCCGGTGGTCTCGATCTTGGCGGCGAGGTCGTCCTGCAGCGCGAGCGCGACCTGGTCCTGCAGGTCGACCTGGATCGTCACCAGCAGGCATGCGCCCATCTGGAGAATCGGGATGCGCTGCATCATGGTCAGGCCGCCGTCTTCGCGGCCCGCGCGACCGTGAAGCCGGCGCGCTTCATCGCCAGCGACAGCGCGTCGGCCAGCGAGGCCTTGGTGGTGATGCCTTGCAGGTCGATGCCCAGGTGCACGATGGTCTGCGCGATCTGCGGGCGGATGCCGCTGATGATGCAGTCCGCGCCCATGAGGCGGATGGCGGTGACGGTCTTCAGCAGATGCTGCGCGACCAGCGTGTCCACGGTGGGCACGCCGGTGATGTCGATGATGGCGATTTCCGAGCCGGTGTCGACGATGCGCTGCAGCAGCGTCTCCATGACCAGCTGCGTGCGCGCGCTGTCCAGCGTGCCGATCATCGGCACGGCCAGCACGCCCTCCCACAGCTTGACCACCGGCGTCGACAGCTCCAGCAGCTCCTGCTGCTGGCGCACGATGATCTCCTCACGCGTGCGCTGGTAGGTCGTGATCGTCAGCAGCGCCATCTTGTCGATGAGCTTGGAGACCTCCCAGACGGCATCCACCATCGTCGTCGGGTCGTCGCGCAGGCGCTCCTGCAGGCCGCTGAACAGCGACTTCTTCAGGGCCTGCACGAAGCGGCTGGTTTCCGCCGCCGTCGAGCCCTGGGCGGCGCGGGTGCGCGACAGACCTTCCAGCACGGCATGCACGGCAGCCCAGCGGCCATCGAGAAAGTTCTCGGCGTCACCGCCGCCGGCGAGGCAGGCAGGCAGCGCGTTCAGCAGGTCGCCAGCGTCCTTGGCGTCGGAACCCAGCGCGCGGGCGCTGTTGCCGGCCTGCAGTTCGGTCAGCCATTCCTTCAGGATTTGCTCGCGGGATTCGCTCAGCAGCGCGGCAAGCGCTGCGATATGCCTGTTCATGCAATTCCTCCGTGGTGGCTGATGCCGACCACATAGCTTGTCAGTGGGGTGTCCGGGGCGGCAATGCTACCTGCCGTCACTCGAGCGACCCGGGGCAAACGGGGTGCCTGACGCGCTGCGTCGAATCACAAAACGAGAGTGATTCTCATTTGCAAATAAAATGGCGAGATCCCAGAGACGCAAGCCCTGACGGTCTTGCCCTCGTTGCCGTCCCGCCGCGCGTTGGCGATGGGCGAATTCCCCCATCTTTGTCAGACCTTTCATGCATTCGCGTCTTCATGCGCTGGCCTGGGCCAGCGTTTGCCTGTTCGGCGGCGCCGCCGTCCGTGCGGAACCTGCGGCTCCCGCCGCGCCGCTGCCCACCGAAGTGCCCGCCGACGGGCGCCAGTCCCTGGAGCAGGTGGTGGTGACCGCCACGCGAGGCGCCAAGGCGCTGGAAAAGATCCCCGGCGCGGTCAGCGTCATCAGCGCCGCCGAGATCGAGGTGCAGGGGCTGGTCAGCGAGGACCCGAGCGCGCTGCTGGCCGTGCAGATCCCCGGTTATGCCCCCGCGCGCCAGAAGCTCAGCAACTTCGGCGAGGGCCTGCGCGGCCGCAATGCGCTGCTGCTGCTGGACGGCATTCCGCAGACCAACCCGCTGCGGCTGGGCGGCCGCGAGGGCTACTTTGCCGACCCGATGATCGTGTCGCGCATCGAGGTCGTCTCGGGCGCGTCGGCGGCGCAGGGGCTGGGCGCTACGGGCGGCATCATCAACACGCTGACGCGCCGCCCGACACAGCCGGGCACGCGCCAGACGGTGGAGATGCGCTACGGCAGCCAGCTCCACGGCGACAGCGACAGCTGGAAGACGGGCTACATGGTCGAGCACAAGAGCGACTTCGACGTGCTGGCCTATGTGGGCGTGCGCAACCAGGACATCGGCGTCGACGGGGCCGGCCGGCCGCTGGCGACGGAGTCGTTGCACCAGGCGGCCGACGGCTTCCTCAAGATCGGCAAGGACTTCGGCGCGCAGCGCGTGCAGCTGATGGTCAACCGCTTCCAGGCCGATGGCTTCGACGATCGCGTCGATGTGCCGGGCAACCGCGCCACGGGCCAGCCGACGACGTCGGCCCCTGGCACGCTGCCCTACGACGCACCGCGCAACGAGGTGCGCTCCGCCAGCCTGGAGTGGACGCATGCGGATCTGGCCCAAGGCGCTGCGTCGGTGCAGCTCTACAAGCAGGACTTCACGGCCAACTACAGCGGCGGTGTCATCGCCACCTTCCAGGACGCCAGCCTCGCGCCGGTGGGCACGCTGGTGGACCAGAGCGAGATCAAGGCCGACAAATGGGGCCTGCGCGCCAGCTGGGTGAGGCCCGACCTGGGCACGCCGGGCCTGGAGCTGACGCTCGGCGCCGACTACCTGAACGACGAGTCGCAGCAGCGGCTCACGCAGACCGGGCGCGTCTGGGTGCCGCCCATGACCTACCGCAGCCTCGCCCCGTTCGCGCAGCTGGAATACGAGCGCGGCCCGTTCACCCTGCGCGGCGGCCTGCGCGACGAGCGCAGCCGCCTGCAGGTCGACGACTTCCGCACGCTGGCCTATTACGGCAACCAATCGGTGCAGGGCGGCGAGCGCACGGCCAGCAAGCTCGTGAAGAGCCTGGGCGGCGTGTGGCGCTTCGGCAGCAGCGGCTGGTCCAGCTTCGTGGCCTACAGCGAGGGCTTTGGCTCGCCCGACGTGGGGCTCATCCTGCGCGCGGTCAACACACCGGGCCGTTCGGTGAACACGCTGGTGGACCTGCAGCCCATCCTGATCGACAACCGTGAACTCGGCATCGCCTGGCGCGGCGCCAAGGGCAGCGTCTCGGCCTCCGTCTACCGCTCGCACTCCGACCTGGGCAGCCAACTGGTGGTGAGCAACGGCATCGGCTCGGTGCAGCGTGTGCCGATCACGGTGCGCGGCTTCGAGATCAGCGGCGAATGGCGCCCGAGCGCCGACTGGCATTTCAACGGCAGCTATGCGCTGACGCGCGGCCGCACGGCCAGCGCGGCCGGTGGCAACCTCGACCTGGACCTGGGCGCGCGCTCGCAGGGGCCGGACAAGCTCGTGCTCGGCGCGCGCTGGGTGCCGGCGCCGGCCTGGTCGGTGCAGTGGACGCAGTCGGTCTACTTCTCGCGTGATGCCAACGAAGGCAAGTTCTCCGGCAAGACCGCGCTGGACGAGCACTTCAAGGGCTACACGGTGGCCGACCTGGCCGTCAGCTGGGACTCGCCCTGGGGCCGGCTGGGCGCGGGCCTGGAGAACCTGTTCAACCGCAGCTACCTGACCTATTACGCGCAGGCCAACTACTCGGGCACGGCCGACGACTATTACGCCGGCCGTGGCCGCACCGTGACGCTGAGTTGGCGCCGCAGCTTCTGAGGCCGACGATGACGCGTCGCGTGCTCACCTGGCTGCATCGCTGGATTTCGCTGTCGGCCGGGCTGCTGCTGGCCGTGATGGGCCTGAGTGGCAGCCTGCTGGTGTGGCAGTCGGAACTCGACGCGGCCTTGAACCCGGATTGGTTCGCGCCGCTGCCGGCCTGCAGCGCGCCGGCCGATGGCGAGCACGGTGCGGAACCGGCCACCGTGGCCCGGGTGCTGGCACTGCTGCAAGGCCATGCGCCGGGGCGCCAGGCGGCCATCGTCGTGGCGCCGCACCTGCCGGGGGCCGCCTACCAGGTCTGGGAGCGGCGCGATGCCGACGGGCTGCGCCGTGAGCATTTCGTCGACGCCGCCTGCGGCCGGTACCTGGGCATGCGCGAGCGCGGCCGGGTCGCCTGGGACGCGCGCCACCTCGTGCCCACCGTCTATGAGTTGCATCGCTATCTGTGGAGCGGCGAGACCGGCGCGCTCGTCGTGGGCTCGGGCGGGCTGGTGCTGCTGGGGCTCGGGGTGAGCGGCCTGGTGCTGGCCTGGCCGCGGCAGGCGCTGCGTTGGTCGTCGTGGGTGCGGGTGCTGGGCATCAAGTGGCAGGCGGCGGCGGTGCGGCGCTGGTATGACGTGCACCGCGCCGTGGGCTTCTGGCTTGCGCCACTGCTGGTGCTGCTGACCGTGACCGGCGCGGCCATGGTGTTCAGCGATTCGGCGCGCACGTGGGTGGCGGCCGTGCTGCCATTCGAAAAACCGGCCAAGGCGCCGCGTGCCGGCGCTAGCGCCGAGGCCGCGCCGGGGCCGGCCCTCGCGCCGGACGAATGGGTGGCGCTGGCCCAGCGCCAGTTCCCGCACGCGCGCTGGAGCCGGCTCACGCTGCCGCGCAGCACGGGCGTCGTCGAGGTCCGGCTGCTGCAGCCCGGCGAGCCGCGCGTCGACACCGGCAACACACGCGTTCGGCTCAGCCCCGCCGGAGCGCTGATCCAGCGCTACGACCCGCTCAACGCGCCGGCCGGCAACGTGGTGATCAACTGGCTGTTCCCGTTGCACAGCGCGGAGGTGTTTGGCCTCGTGGCGCGTGTCGTGTGGAGCGTCTTCGGCCTGGTGCCCGCGCTGCTGTTCGGCACGGGCGCCTGGCTGTGGTGGCGCCGCACGCGCGCGGTGCGCAGTGCTGCTGCCGGCGTGCGCGGCACGGCGCGCGCTTGAGCAGGTTGATGAACGCCGTGCGTGTGTTGGCCCGCCGCGTGCGCTGCCTGGTGTTGCTGGCGCCCTGGCTGCTGGCGTCCTGCGCCACGCTGAGTGCGCCGCCGGCGCCGTTCACGACGGACGGCTGCAGCCTGTTTCCCGATCGCGCGCCGGCCGGCCACGCCGACTGGTGCGACTGCTGCCTGGCCCACGACCTGGCGTACTGGCGCGGCGGCACGGCCGAGCAGCGGCTGGCGGCGGACCAGGCGCTGCGCGCCTGCGTGGCGCGCCGCAGCGGCAGCCACGCGCTCGCTGAGGCGATGTTCGTCGGCGTGCGCGCCGGTGGCGGCCCCGAGTTGCGCACGCCGTTCCGCTGGGGCTACGCCTGGCCGTACGGGCGCGGCTACCGGCCGCTGAGCGAGGCGGAGGGCGTGGCCCTGCAGCGCCTGGAAGACGACTACCGCGCCAGCAACCCGGGGTTGCAGTGCCGGCCCGCCGAGGCGGCGCCTGCCGCGCCAGGCGCCTCGGCTTGCGCGTCGCCGCACCCGGCGCAGGCGACGCCGTCTCCCTAACACCGTTCCGGAGCGGATTGATTTATCCTGGCCACGTGCGCCGGGGTATGCAGCCCGCGTGGCCCACTCGGCTTCGTCCGGCGCCGTCGTCACTGACTGGGAGGTCCGATGCCGCTACCCACACCACTCGATCTCGCGTTGAGGCAGGTTGTCGAGGATGCCGTCGTGCGCATGTTCGTCGCCACCGACGAACGCGACTGGCGAACGCTGGAAGACTGTTTCACCGACCCCTTCGTTCTCGACATGACGTCCATGGGCGGCGGCGAGCCGGTGAGCATTAGCCCGGCGCAGGTGGTTCAGGCCTGGTCCACCGGCTTCGAGCCGCTGGACCATGTGCACCACCAGATCGGCAATCTGCGCACCGAGGCTTCGGCCGACCGGGCGCGCGTGCGTTGCCATGGCGTGGCCTTTCACCACCGGGCGCAGGCGCCGGGCCTGAAGACGCGCGTGTTCGTCGGCACTTACGAGCTGTCGCTGGCCTACGCTGCCGGCAAGTGGCGGGTCGACCGGCTGCAGTTCAAGCTCAAGTTCATCGACGGCAACCTCGAGCTGGAGAAGGCGGCCTGAGCCGGGGCGGGTGGCACGCCCGACTGCCGGATCTAGCCCGGATATCTCGCGAGGTACGCGGGAATTGCGTGGATGCCAGGCGCCGTGGGATGCGCCGAGACGGCCGCAGCCAATGCCCGTAGGCATTGGCGAGGAGTTGAGGTGCAGCCCACAAGCCTGGCGCCGCGCAAGCCCGCGTAGGCCCGTGAAGCCAACGTGGATATCACCTTGAACGGCGGGATCGCCGTGTTCATCGGTGTTGCAGGTCGGCGCGGGCCGGCCTCGCGGAATATCCGGGCTAGGCTCAGAGGGTCACGGCCTTGACGCGGCCGTTGTCGTTGAAGTCCTTGTCCAGCAGGCTGGCGTCGATGCCCAGCACGGTGCCCAGGGTCTTGGCGGCGGCGATGTGGGTGTCGGCGCGGCCCACGCCGCCGATGGGCGCGGCGCCGTAGACGCCATTGGCAATCAGCGCGACGCCGCCGGTGACGCCGGGGGTGACGTTCTTGCCGATCATGACCATGACCGCGTGGTTGCCGTGGTGGTCGCGGCCCTTGCGCGCGGTGACCTTGGCCGAACCGCTCAGCGTCCGGCCGAAGACGTTCATCGTGGCGAAGGTGGCGGCGTCCTGCACCTTGAGTGCCGCCAGCGCGTCCATCACCGCCTGGATGCCCGGCACCCCGGTCTTGCTGCTGCCATGGTCGGTGCCCTGGAACCACTCGCTGTAGAGGTCTGCGTCGTCATGGTTGTCCCCGCCGAAGGGAATTCGCAGCGTGATGGCGGGTGACACCTTGGCAGCGACCAGCGCCGCGGCGGCCAGGGCCTGGCCCTGGACGCCGTTGTCCTTGATCGCCGACAGCGTGGACGCGAGGTCGTCCGCCAGCTTGCGCACCTGGCCCTGGCTCGCGGCCAGCGCATCGAGGAACGCGACCTGCTGACGGGTGCCGCCCTGCTTGAACAGCGCATTGAGTTCGTCGAGGGTGCTGTCCCGCACGCTGCGCAACTGCACCAGCGGGTTGGCCTTGTCGCCGGTCAGCAGCTCCTTGAGCTGCAGCGGGCTGATGCCCGACAGCGTGCGCCCGGCGAAGGACACCTGCTCCAGGCTGTTGCCGCTCACGCCTACGGCGATGGGCTCGCTCTGCACCGTGCCCAGGCAGGCGGCGAGATGCTTGGCGTAGATCGAGGGCAGCATCTCGTTGCTGGCGGTGTTGCCCATGACGCGCATCACCTTGGGGTGATCGCCATGCACCGTGGAGGAGGTGACATGGTGGAAGAAGTTCGTGCGCGACCGCACGCCCGCGCTCAGGCCCGCCCAGACTTGCGCACCTTTCACCACCTTGGCGCCAAGGGCGATGTCGGTCGCGGCGAACTCGGCCTGGCTGGGGTGGATGACGGCGGGGTCGTCGTAGGTGCCGGGTACGTTGCAGTTCAAGGGGCAGCCGGCGCTGGAGGCGCTGACGACGAGGAACTGTGCGCGTCCCTTGTTGGACAGCAGGCAGCTCATGGCCTGTGCGTTGGCGGCCGTCGGGTTGGCCAGCAACCAGGCGGGCAGGCCGCTGGCCAGGGCCCGCAGCCCCACGTGGCCGGTGCCGAAGAGGCCGGTCAACAGCGCGCGGCGTCGATGCATGTCCATGGTGTGGGCCTCAGATGCCAATGCCGAGCGATGACGGCGACAGACAGGCCGCCGTGAACGTCGAGCGCAGCGCGTTGGTCGCGGTGGCGCCCTTCTTCACCGCCGCAGCGTTGTGTGATTGCAGGATGCTCACCGCCGATGCGTGCTTGGGATCGGTGGCCGGCAGGCCCATGACCTTGATCGCCATGTCCGTGATGGCCGCATTCACGTTCGAGCTGGCAAACACGGCCGTGCTGCCGTCGACCACCTGCGCCGCGATGGACTCGCACAGCATCTCGCTGGCGCCGCGATAGAACACATTGGGGTCGGCGGGCACCACCGGCTCCGCCACGCCGCGGCTGAAGGTGTCGTAGGGCAGCGCCCCCGCCAGCGTGGCCACGCGCGACTGCTTGGCCGGCGCCGGCAGCGCGAGCTGGCAGATGTCCGGCACGGCCAGGCGGTTGGACAGCGCCTGGCAGAGCTGGTCGCGGCGCGAGATGCTGATCGTCACGCCCACTGTGGTGAAGGTCTTGGTCGTGGCGCTGGCGGAGATCAGCGGCGACGAGAACAGCTCGAGCACCAGGCTCTTGAAGCGGTAGCCGCTGTTCTGGAAGGCCAGGGCCACGCGGCGCATCTCGGGGTCGGTCTCGTCGCAGCGCGCCGAGTTGGCGAAGTAGCAGAGCTTCTGCGTCATCTCCAGCGCGAAACGATTCACCGGGGTGGCGGCCACCAGCGCGTCCTCGATCTGCTTCAGGTAGCCGCCGAAGTCGGCCAGGCTCTGGCCGTTGCCCGTCACGTTGCCAAAGCCGAAGCTCGGCTGCGCGCCGGTGCCGGTGCCGCCCTTGGGCTTGTCGGTCTCGTGGTACCAGTTCTGGAAGAACTGGCGCATCGGGTCCAGGCTCTTGTGGCAGGCATAGCACTCGCTGCTGTTCACGGCGTGGGCGCCGCCCACGGCCGCCGTGTCGGGCGGGAGCGGGATGCTCTGCGACGCATTCGTGAAGCCCTGGCCCAGCGCTGCCAGCAAGGCCTGGTTGACCGTCACGCGGTGGGCGTTGCTGTCGTTCGTGTTCCAGGTCGCCATGAAGGCCGGGGTGCTGAAGAAGCTGATGCGCGGCGCGGCCGACGGCAGCGTCCCGCCGGAGGCTCTGAGCTTGATCAGGTCCCAGGGCTCGATGCGCGTGCCCTTGACGATGCGCACCATCTGCCAGTCGCTCAAGTCGCTGGCGGTGAAGTAAGGCTTGGTGGCGCGCTCCCAGCAGCCCGTGCCGGTCAGCCCGGGGCCGGTGCCGGTGTCGCGGTTCACGCTGCCCAGCAGCAGCTGGAACAGGTAGACGTTGCCCGGGAACTGCGCGGTCAGCTGCGCATTGCCGCTGCAGGTGTCAGTGAAGGTGCGCGAGCCGGTGGTGAGGGCCGGCGCCTCGTGGCCGAACACCAGGTAGTCGGGCGAGCTGGGATCCAGGCTGTCGGCCAGCGCCGGTCGGCGGCCGTAGTTGAAGCGCCACTTCATCACCTTGGCGTCCGACGCGGTGTCGTAGTTCGCCTCGATCTGCATGTAGAGGCTCTTGAGCGCCGTCGTCATCATGAAACGGTCGGTGCTGAGCAAGTCCAACATCGATGCATTCGTCTGCACGAAGTTCAGGGCCGTGCGGGCGAAGCTCTCGTTGAGATTGCGCACCAGCTGCGGGAAGGCGGTGTCGCCGTGCAGACCGTAAGGCAGGTTGAACGCGCCCGGGTTGTTGCGCAGCTGGAACTGGAAATCCGCCAGCGAGAAGGCGTTCTGCTGGAAGCTGTTGGCGAAGAAGCGCAGCATCTTCTCCTCGAACTGCGGCGTTGCCATCCACTGGGCCACCAGCTTCTGCAGCGATGCCTTGCTGGCGCCGGCCGCCAGTTCGGCATCCGTGGGCGCCAGCCCCGTCAGCACGTTCTTGATCTTGCGCAGCTCGCTGGTCACCGGCAGCGGCGTGAAGCTGCCTGCGGGTGTGGTGCTGCTGCCGTCGCCACCGTCGGCATCGCGGTAGCTGTTGCGGATGAAGGCCGTGATCGCGTCGGCGCAGGTCTTGTCGCACGCCGCCGGATTGCCCTTGGGCATGGTGCGCTCGATGTAGCTGGACAGCGCCGCCGCCGAGTCGAAGTTCGCCAGCTTGATGGGCGTCAAGCCTTGCCCGTCGAGGCCGCTGATGCTGGCGCTGTCGTGGCAGTCCGCGCACTGGGCGGCGTACTGCTTCAGGCCCAGCGCGAGCTGGTCGGCCGTCGGGGCGGGCGATGGCGCAGGTGCCGGTGAGGGCGCTGGCGACGGTGAAGGTGCCGGCGCCGAGGAAGCGGGCGCCGACGGCGTGGCGCTGCCGTCGGCCGCCTGGCCACCGCCGCAGCCCGCCAGGGCGGTCAACAGGATCGCCAACATCCATCGTTGAGCTGGTTGTCGCTTCATCCCATTCCCTGCCAGATAAGCCCTCCGTGAAGCCGGGTGAACTCCGGTCACGGAGCCGCCCCTTGTTGGGGCGCTGCAGTGTAGGAACGGCCCGGGGCCCGAGCGCGGTCTGTGACATCGGCTTACGCAAGCAGTCGTTACGGCGCCGGCCGCCCAGAACAAAAGCGCCCCGACGGCAGAGCCATCGGGGCGCAAAGGCGCCTCACACCGCCCGGGACACACCGCTGGCGGTGCGTAGGGCTGCGGTGTTGATCACAGCGCAGGCAGGCGACGCGGGCGACACCGGGGTGACGCGGGCGGGCCGGAACGTTTGTGCTTTCGAGGTCGCGGGCGGGCTCGAGCTCCGCCTCGCCAGGGGCCGCAACGTTGCCGGGGGCCGTGCACTGGTGACGGGATGAATCATCCAGCCTGTCGGCCGTGAATAAAGCCGCGATCAGCCGGGGTCGGCCCCGCTTTTTCCGGTTCAGCGCGCGTCAGTCCCCCACGGTCATGCCGCTTGACGGTGGCGTACGGACCATGCAGCGGTTTCCAGCGCCAGCATCGCGAGCAGGCTCCAGCCAAACACCGGCAGGGCCCAGGCCAGCGCCGCCATCAGCGGCCACAGCCACCGTGGCACCTGCCGCAGCTGCCGGGCCTGCAACGCGGGCGCGCCGAGCTTGCCGCGCGGGCGGCGCTGCCACCACATGACGACGCCGGAAACGACGGAGAAGACGGTGGTCAGCGCGGCCAGCGCCAGCACCCCCTGGTTCCAGACACCGAACTCGCCACGGTGAAACGGGATGCCCACGGCGGTGGCGCGCGCCAGCGCGGGCAGGCGCTCCCAGCCGCTGTTGAACAGCACGGCGCCGCTGCGTGCGTCCAGCGCGAGGTTGAAGCGGCCCTTGGGCTGGGTGCGGTCGAAGTTCTCGATGCGCCACACGCCGCCGGCGTCGGCCGGTGGCGTGATCTGCATCGCGATGTCGGGCGCCTGCGCGCGGCTGCGTTCCAGCACGGCCTGCCAGCTCAGCAGCGGGCCGTCGCCGGGCGACGAGCGCAGCGATTTCGGCGGCCGGGGCGCGTCCTGACCCAGCGTGGCTTGCAGGGTTCGGAAGCGCTCGCCGCTGTATTCCGCCCAGGTCAGGCCGGTGACCAGCACGACGGCCAGCACCAGCCCCAGCGCGATGGCGACGACGGCGTGCAGGTCGCGCCAGGTGGTGCGGCCACGGCCCCAGCGCGGCAGCAGCGCGCGCCAGCCCGGCCCGCCTTGGGCCTGCGAGCGCGGCCACCACATGACCAGCCCGGTCGCGAACAGCACCAGCATCCAGCTCGCGCCCAGCTCCACGAGCCAGCGCCAGCCGGCGCCCTGCAGCGCGGTGGAGTGCAGCTTCTTGGCCCAGGTCTTGAAGCGGGCCATCTCCTGCAACTGGCCCAGCACCTGGCCGGTGTAGGGGTTCACGTAGACGATGCTGCCGGACGGCAAGCCGTGGTCGTGCTCCGCCGCACCGTGGTGGGCGTGCGGCGCACGCAGCCAGACCTGCGTGCTGTCGTCAGCCGCATGCGCGGGCACGACGAAGCGCAGCGCCGCCTCGGGGGCTGCGGCCATGGCGGCGGCCACCTGCGCGTCCAGCGGCAGGCGCTCAGCCCCCACGCTGACACGGTCCACGTCGGCATGCCGCCAGGCCTCGATCTGCGGCGTGAAGACGTAGAGCAGGCCGGTCAGCGCGGCGAACAGGATGATGGGGCTGGCCACCAGCCCGGCCCAGAAGTGCAGGCGCCAGCACAGCCGGTTCAGCGCGGACGAAGGTGAGGGTTGGGCGCTCATGGGCTCTCCTTCAGCGGTTGAAGTGCAGTTCGGCGAACAGCGTGCGGCCGGGGTAGGGGTGGCTCTGGTAGGCGTGCTGGTCGGTCAGGTTGTTGACGCCCAGCGCCAGCTCCAGCTGCGGCGTGAACTTGTGGGCGCCGCGCACGTCGAGCTGGTTGAGCTTGGAGACACCGCCGTAGACGTTGGGGTTCACGTCGAGGTTGTAGGTGTCGTTGTAGGCCCGGCCCTGATGCCGAAAGCCAGCGGCAAACAGCCATTGCCGGTCCGGCCGGTAGCTGGCCTGCAGCGTGGCGCGGGTGCGCGGCACGCGCAGCCACCACTTGCCCACCATCGCCGGGTCGCGGCGGTTGGCGGTGACTTCGCTCCTGAAGGTGTAGGCCGCGCTAGCCTCCAGCGCCAGACCTTTGACACCCAGGTCCTGCGCCTGCCAGGCCAGCTCGACGCCGCTCGTCTTCACGCGGTCCACGTTCTGCACGCAGGTGTAGTTGCCGGCGCCGGTGGCCGTGGTCTTGCAGACCGCGGCGTCGGTGGTGGTCTGGCGCAGGATGGCGTCGTGCACGTCGTCGGCGTAGAGCGACACGCGCAGGCGCTGGCGGTCCCATTCCTGCTCGGCGCTGAGCTCGATGGCGTCGGCGGTCTCGGCCCTCAGCGTCGGGTCGGACAGCGTGACGCTGCCGGACGTGACGGTGCCGTTGTAGAGCTCCTCCACGTTGGGAAAGCGCACACCCCGGCCCAGGCTGGCCTTCAGCGTGAGCCGATCCGTGGCGGCCCAGGCGAGGGCTGCCTTGGGCGAGCTGCCGGTCAGCGTGCGGCGGTCGTAGTTGACGGTCACGCCGCCGCCGAGCTGGCGGCCGTCGTCGGTCGTGAAGCGCTCCTCGCGCCAGCCCAGCGTCAGCAGCCAGTCCTCGCTCATGCGCCAGGCGTCCTGGGCGTACAGCGCGGTGAGCGCGGTCTTGCCGCCGTAGAACTGGCTTGGCGTGCCGGTGTCGTGGCGCCAGTCCGCCGCCGTGTTGACGGCGTTCTCCAGCCGGTAGCCGTTGCGGTGCAGGCCCAGCGCCAGCGTGTGGCGGCCGTTGCCCCAGTCGTCGTCGCGGGGCGTGTAGCTGGCCTGCACCTCGGCGGTGTTCCAGCCGGTGCCGTCGCGCAGCGTCAGGCTGCCGGCGCCGCCGTTGGCGGCCACCGGGTCGGGGTTGTTGGCCTGGCGGGCGGCGTCCTTCAGCAGCCGGTAGTCCGACACCACCAGCGAGCCGTTCCAGCCCGGGCCGCGCTTGGTCTTGAGCGTGGCGCCGAGTTGCTGGTGCGTCTCCAGCCGCGTGGCCGGCGCAAAGCCGCTGGCCGGGATGGTGAAGGTGTTCGTGCCGTCGGTCACCGTGCCGGACCAGACCGTGTTGCCGGCGGCGTCGCGCAGCCAGCTGTCGTTGCGCGTCTGGGTGTCGTTATGCCACCACGAGGCCATGGCGCTGGCTTCCAGCCGGGGCGTCAGCATCGCGCCGCCGCGCAAGTTGAGTGTGTCCTGCACGGTGTGGTCGATGGCACCGCCGTTGGCGCCGAACACGGCGCGCTTCAGGCCTTTGGCGTCGGTGTCGTAGACGATGCCGGTGACGCGTGTGGCCGTGCCCGTGGTGGCGGGGAAGGCGCCGGCCGCGCTGGCCGTCACCGTCTGGTATTGCATGGGCTGGCCGGTGGCGTCCTGGTGGTTCAGGTCGGCGCTCAGCCACAGGCCGCTGTCAAAGCGCGTGGCCACGTGCAGCGAGGCTTGGCCGCTGTTGAAGCGCTCGGCCTGGCCGTATGGCTTGAAGTTCTGGCTGCTGGCCGTGGCGCGGCCCGACAGCTCGAAGCCCTGCGGCACGCGCTGGCTCACGGCCACCGTGGTGCCGATGGAGTTGCCGGGGAACAGCGCCGAGAACGGGCCGTAGAGCAGGTCCACCCGGGCGATGGCCTCGGGCGAGATCATGTTCCAGCGCGGCGCGTCGAAGCGGCCGAGGAAGTTGCTGATCAGATAGCCGTCCAGGTAGACCAGCGCGCGCGAGGGCTGCAGCGTGCCGAAGCTGCGGCCGGCCAGCAGCGCGTTGCGGTCGCCGAGGTAGCGCTTGCGCACCGTGGTGCCGGGGGCGTAGTTCAGCGCGTCCTCGGGGTTGAAGAGGTTTTGCTCACGCAGTTGCTCGGCCGTCTTGCTGGCCGTGGTGCCGGGCACGGTGGCGGGCAGGCCGCTCTTGATGGCGGTGCCGAGCACGAGGACGGGGGCGAGCTGCGCATCGGTGGCCACGCCCTGGGCGCGGGCGGCGGTGGTGATGCAGGCGAGGCAGGCGAGCGCGAGAGGCGCCAGAGGCGCGAGGGGGAATAGAGGGTTCACGTCGGGCAGGGATGCACGCGGCAGGCCGCCGCCCACGCAGGGCGGCGGCCGCCAGAAAAGAGGGCGCGCCGGGCGCGATGGCGCGGCGCAGGGCGGGCGGGTCAGGCCCGCGCCGGGGGCGCGTGCAGGCGCAACGTGAGCCAGCGCCGCGCGGCGTCGTGCGGTGACGCGGCGGGCTGGGCGGTGGGGGCCACGTGCGAGGCCCCGGGCCCGGCGGCGGCCAGCGTGGGCGGCAGCGCGGGCAGCGGGGCGGCGCCCAGCAGCGGCGCGAGCACGCAGCCGAGGTGGTGGGCGGTGTGCGGGCCGGTGCCGGGTGGCGGCTCGTCGGCCGGCAGCGTGCGCACACCGTAGGCCGAGCAGATGTCGGCCACAGTCACGCCGCGCGCCTGTGCCGCCGCCGCAGCCAGCCATGGCACGGCTGCGCGCAGCAACACGGCCAGCAGCAGCGCCGCCACCCACGCGGCGCGAGCCGTGCGGGCGAGGTGGCGGCAGGGCAGGCCGGCCGGCGTCATCGATCAGTGGGCGTCGCAGCCGTGGCCGACCTTGAAGGTGGCGCGGTGGCTGCTGCCGGCGGTGGCCTCGGGCTGGTCGAGCGTGACATGGGCCTGGGCCGCGACGGCCGCGAGAGCCAGGGTGGTGGCGATGAAGGCTTTCATGGGAGGCGTCCTCACAGATCGAACTTCAGCTCGGCCGAGTAGCTGCGCTGCGGGTAGTTGTGGAAGTTCCAGTAGCGGTCGTTGTTCAGGTTGTCGACGCCGAACGCCGCCGTCCACTGGCGATCGATCTTCCAGCGCACGCGCAGGTCGGCCGTCAGGAACTTGCCGACGCCCATGTAGGCGTCGCCGTTCACGTCGGCGTTGTTCAGCGTGCGGTACTGGCGGCCGCTGTAGCGCGTGGCGAGGCTGGCGCTCCACCGCTCGCTGAAGCGGTAGGCGGCCAGCGCGGTGGCGCGCCAGCGCGGGATGTTGGGCTGCCACTTGCCCACGGTGTCGCCCGGCGTTGTGACGAAGCCGGCGTTGGCCTTGATCTTGGAGTCGGTGTAGGTGAGGCTGCCCGACAGGTCCAGCCCCTTGAGCCCCCAGTCGGCCGCGGCCAGCGTGGCTTCCAGGCCGGTGGTGGCTATCTTGTCGATGTTCTGCACGCGGGTGACGTTCTTGTTCAGCACGGCGTCGACGATGGTCTGCGAGTACAGCGAGTCGCGCGTGGTCTCGGCAAACAGCGTCACGCGGGACTGCAGCGCGCCCCAGCCTTGCTCGGCGCTCAGCTCGGCTGTCCAGGACTTCTCGGGCTTGAGGTTGGGGTCGTTGATGTACTGCGAGTTGGTCGTCGACGTGGCGCCGTACAGCTCGCTGACGGTGGGCATGCGCACGGCCCGGCCCACGGAGGCTTTCAGCACCGTCTCCGGCGCGGCCTGCCACGACAGCGCGGCCTTGGGCGACAGGAAGTTCTCGCTGCGTGCGGCGTAGGCCTGGCCGGACGTGGCCGAGAAGTCGGTGCGCCCGTCCGAGGCCCGCCAGTGCTCGGCCCGCAGGCCCAGCACGGCCTTCCAGTCGGGGCTCAGCAGCCAGGCGTCCTGCGCGTAGGCAGACTGCAGCCGGGTCTTGCCGGTGACCTTGTTGAGCAGGTCACCCGGGCCATCGGTGAGGTAGTTGCCGGTGATGCCCGAGGTCAGGTAGCTGAGCTTGTAGCTGTCCTGCTGCAGGCCGAAGTCCACCACGTGATCGGTGCCGGCCGGCCGCCAGATGCCCTTGGCGGCCAGCGTGTTCCAGCCGGTGCCGCTGCCGTCGGCCAGCGTGCCGGCGCCGCCGCTCAGGGCGGCGGGCTGCGGGTTGCTGGCGGCGTTCTGGCGCTTGTCGTCGCGGCTGTAGTCGTAGAGGCTGGCGGCGACTTCCCAGTCCCACTCGCCGCCCGTGCGGCTCTTCACGGACAGGCCGTGCATCGTGTGGCGCAGTTGCTCGCGGGTGACGGCGAAGTCCGCGCCGGTCGGGCCGGCAAACTGCTGGCCGTTGATGTTGATGTATTCCTTGCCATCGGCGGCCTTGGTGCCCGTGTAGACCGGCTGGCCGTTCGCGTCCCGCAGCCAGCTCACGGCGTTGCCGTCGGCGTCGTTGCGCCACAGGCCCAGCACATAGCTGGCGCGCAGCGTGGGGCTGATGTCGTAGGCCAGCTTGAGTTTGAGGTGGTCCTGCACCGTGGCGTACTGCGTGCCCGCGCCGATCAGCAGCCAGGGCTGGTTGGCGCTGTTCAGCCCGGCCACGGCGCCCGTGACGGGGGTGCCCGCCGTGCCCGCGGTGCCGGCAGACACCAGCCGTTGGGCGAAGGTCAGTGGCTGGCCAACGCTGTCGGTGCGGTTGACGTTGATCCACCAGCTCCAGCTCCCTTCGCGGCTGCCGACCGATGCGCTGGCTGCCCAAGCGCGGTAGGTGTTCGTGTGGCCGTACAACTCCGACGACTGGCTGCCGTAGCCCACCTTGGCGTGGGCCTCGAACTTGGTCGGCATGCGGGTCTGGTAGTCCACCACGGCGCCCACCGAGTTGCCCGGGTAGGTGGCCGAGAACGGGCCGTACATGACGTCCACGCGCTCGATCTCCTCGGGCGTCACCAGCCCCCAGCGTGGCGGGAACGACAGGCCGCCCACGCCGTTGCCCAGGTAGTTGGACAGCAGGATGCCGTCCGCGTAGACGGCCGAGCGCGCGCTGTTGCCGGTGCCCGAGGCGCGGCTGGACAGGATGGCGTGGTTGTAGTCGCCGATGTAGCGCTTGCGCACCAGCAGGCTGGGCAGGTATTTCAGCGCGTCTTCCGAGTCGGTCGCGTTGACATGGCGCTCGATGTCCTCGCGCGTGACGGTCTCGCGCGTGGTGGGGATGTTGGTGGGCAGCGAACTGGGCGCTCCGCCTTGCACCCGCACCAGGCCCAGCTTCGTGCGCGGGGCGGGCGTGGCGCCGTCGCCACCGCTCGCGGTGACCTCGGTGGCCGAGGAGGTGACGTCGGGCGTCGACGCATCGGTGCCGGCCGCGCAGGCCGGGGCGGTTGTCAGCGCGAGGCCGGACACGGCGGCGCAGGCCGCAGCCGCGCGCGCAAGAGCAGTCTTGTTCATGAAATTCGCAGAGATCAGGTCGGGCCGTCGGCAATCAGGCGACGGCAGGCGCCACCCGGCGCGTGGGCCGGTGGCGAAGCAGCGGGACTCAGATCTCGGCGGGCGGCGCGCGGGCGCTGGCCGGCCGCCAGGCGTGGGCGGTGACCGGTGCGGTCCAGAAGCGCTCGGGGGCCTCGAAGCCCAGGTGGGCTTGCAGCGGCGCCGCCGGCAGGGCAGGGGGCGGCGCCAGGTCGGCGCTCGTGATGTGGCAGGCTGCGCAGTGGCCCTGCGTCAGCAGCGTGAGCGCCTTGTCGATGGGCCGGGGCTCGGCGGCCTTGCCAGCCACGCTCGGTGCGCGGCAGATGTCCTGCCAGGCCGAGAAATCACCGCGCGCATGCGCCATCGCCGCGCTGATGCCCGGCGCCAGCAGCCCCAGCACGAACACGGCCAGTAGCCACCACGCCTGGCGGCGGGCGGTGCGCTGGGTGAACGGCAGATGCTGCATGGCCGTCAGTGTAGGGGCGAGGCCGCCGCTGGCGACTGATGCAGCGCAAGCCCGGTGGCGTTGTGGCGCATCACCGGGGCAGCAACCTCACTGCGGCTGCAGCAGCTCCGCCAGCGCGTGCGCCACCACCTGCGTGGCGCGCTGCAGGTCGGCCAGGTCCAGGTGCTCGTCGGCACGCTTGGCATTGCTCTCCAGCACCGTGCGTGGCCCGGCGCCGTAGATGGCGGCCGGGACGCCCTGCGCGGTGTAGAGGCGCACGTCGGTGTAGAGCGGCGTGCCCGAGGTTGGGATGGGTTCGCCGAACACCGCCTCACCGTGCTTCTGCAGTGCGGCGACCAGCGGCGCCGCGCCGGGCAGCGGCGTCATCGGGTGGGCCAGCAGCAGGCGCTTGATCTCCAGCCGGATGCCGGGGGACCGCGCGACCGTGCTCTCGATCAGCACGCGCACCTCGGCTTCCACTTCGGCCGGGTTCTCCTCGGGGATCATGCGGCGGTCCAGCTTCAGCACCACCTTTCCGGGCACGACGTTGGTGTTGCTGCCGCCTTCGATGCGGCCGACGTTCAGGTAGGGGTGGGTGATGCCTGGCACCGCGGAGCGGCGCGTTTTCAGCACGTCGTTGTACGCGTACAGCGCCGTCAGCAGCTTGTTGGCGGCCTGCAGCGCGTCCACGCCCGTGGTCGGGTAGGCGGCGTGCGAGGCCAGGCCGTGCAGCGTGACCTCCATCTGCAGGCAGCCGTTGTGCGCGGTGACCACCTGGTAGCTGAAGCCTGCGGCGATCAGGAAGTCGGGCTTCGTCAGGCCTTGCGCCAGCAACCAGCCCGGGCCCAGCTCGCCGCCGAACTCCTCGTCGTAGGTGAAGTGCAGCTCGACGGCGCCGCGCAGCGGCAGGCCGGAATTCTTCAACGCCAGCAGCGCGAAGGTGTAGGTCGCGAAGTCGCTCTTGCTGACGGCCGACGCGCGGCCGTAGAGCTTGCCGTTATCAATCTCTGCGCCGTAGGGATCGTGGGTCCAGCCCTCGCCGGGTGGCACCACGTCGCCGTGGGCGTTCAGCGCGATGGTCGGGCCGTCTTCGGAGAAGCGGTGGCGAACGATCAGGTTGGTGATGGACTGCATGCCGGCGGCCTGCACGTCGGCGGCCGGCACAGCGTGCTTCTCCGCCTCGAAGCCCAGTTGAGTCAGCAGCTCGGCCGTGCGGTCGGCATGCGGCGTGTTGTTGCCGGGCGGGGTGTCGGTGGGGATGCGGACGAGTTGCTGGAGGAAGCGGACCTCGTCGTCGAAGTGGTCGGCAATCCAGGTGTCGGTTGAAATCATGCTCAGCAGGCCAATTTGAAGTCGGCAACGATCTGACCGTTCGAGAGAGCCATGCACGCCATGAACTCAAGACGAGAATCGTGGGCGAGTTGACCTTCAGTCAGATGGATAGGTTCGGGCAAAGCTTGGCTCTTCCGATGAAGTGCTGCAACTTCGTCGAGACGTTGCTTGAAGTAGGCACGGTAGTCCTCGGAGAGCGTACTTGCGAACGCGACAGCATTGAGGTAGCCGCCGACCGCTTGGAACGCAGCTTCCCCTGATAGGACAAAGCGCTCACCAACGGCAATCGCCAAGTGAGGATGGAGACGACGCAACTCCTCGCGCCGGGCGTTGAGTTCAGGCGATTCATCGGGTTTGCAGTGGTAAATCGCGAAGAAATATCGCGCGAAGTTCTCTTCGTCGCCGTCTAGCGTTTCCTCCAATGCATTCGTGGATGCAAATCTCAGACGCAAACGTTGATCCATCATGTGCCTCTAGATTGGGCGACTAGGTTTTGACAGAGCAATTCGAAAGCTCTGACAGCCAGCTCCGCATCATCCACCGTCACCGACTCCAGCGGGTTGTGGCTGATGCCGCCATTGCCGCCGCGCACGAACAGCATGGCTTGCGGCAGCAGCTCGTGCATCTTCATCGCGTCATGGCCGGCGCCGGAGGGCAGGCGGTGGAGGGGCAGGCCCAGTTCGGTGACCGCAGCTTCCCAGCGGGATTGCCAGGCCGCATCACTCGGCGCCGCGTTGGCGGCCAGTGTGGGTTGCAACGTGTGGCTCAGGCCGCGGCGCTGGCAGATCTCGTCGAGCTTGGCGCGCACGTCGGTGTCCAGCGCGTCGCGGGCGGCGTCGGTCGTGGCGCGCAGGTCCAGGCTGAAGCGGCAGCGGCCGGGGATGACGTTGATGGAACCCGACGGCACCTCCAGCATGCCCACGGTGCCCACCACATCGGGCACGGCGGCAGCACGCTGCTCCACAAAGAGGATCAGCTCTGCCACGCCCGCCGCGGCGTCGCGGCGCTGGCCCATGGGCGTGGTGCCGGCGTGGCTGGCCAGGCCGACGATCTCGCCGGTGTAGCGCCGGCTGCCGTTGATGCTGGTGACCAGTCCCAACGGCAGGTCCAGGCTGTCCAGCACCGGGCCTTGCTCGATGTGCACCTCGACAAAGCCGAGGTAGCGCGACGGGTCGCGCCGGAGCGCTGCGATGGATTCAAAAGTGCCGGGCAGGCCGGCGGCCTGCATCGCGTCGCGCAGCGTGACGCCGGCGGCGTCGGTGCCGTCCAGCCAGGTGGGGTCGAAGCGGCCGATGAGGGCGCTGGACGCGAGGAAGTCGGCCGGGAAGCGCTGGCATTCCTCTTCCGAGAAGCCCACCACTTCGATGCCGAACGGCAGCCGCCTGGTCGCTCGGTGCAGCTCGCGCACGGCCAGCATGGGCACGAAGATGCCCAGGCGCCCGTCGAAGCGGCCGGCGCGGCGCACGGTGTCGTAGTGGCTGCCGGTCAGCAGGCGCTGCTGCGTGGAGACCTCGCCGGTGCCGTGGTACACGCCGACGACATTGCCCACCGCGTCGCGCGTGACGTCGTCAAAGCCGCAGTCGCGCATCCAGGCCATCAGCTGCGCGGCGACGGCCGTGTGTGCGGGCGTCGCGTAGGTGCAGGTCAGGAAGTCCTCGGTGTCGCTGTGCGCGGCCAACTCGGCGGCCCAGTCCCACAGCTGCTGGCCGAGCTTCGGTTCCACGCCGAACTTGTCGTTCAGGCGGATCTCGGCGATGCGGTGGATCTGGCGCAGGCATTCGGCACGTTCCACCTCCGGGTGGGCGCGCAGCCGGCGCTCGAAGGTGGCGATGATGTCCTGGCGCGTGAAGCCCGTCCCGCGCGGGCCGCGCACGGCCAGGATGAAGGGAAAGCCGAAGCGCGCGTTGTAGTCGGCGTTGAGCTTGTGCAGCTTGGCGAACTCCTCCGGCGTGCAGGCCGTCAGCCCGGCCTTCTGCTGCTCGTTCGTCGACTCGGCCGTCAGCTCGCCGGCCACGGCAGCCTTGCCGGCCAGCTCGGGGTGGGCGCGGATCAGGCCCAGCTGTTCGTCGACCGTGGCCTCGCGCACGACGCGGGCCAGCGCGACCTTCAGTGCGGCCAGGCTTTTGAAGGGGCGGGCCGCCGCAGCGCGCTCGGCAATCCACGGCGAGTGTTCATAGGTACCGTCCAGCAGCGCGACGAAGTCCGCGGCGCTGGCGTGGTTCAGTTGATCGACAGTGAGTGGCATGGGCGAAAGGACAGTCGGCGTGTCGCCGGTCTTGAGTGTGACTCAGCGGGCACCGTCGATCCGGCTTTGCCGGGCGACTGGTGACGCCTCCTTGAGGGGGCGCGCGAAGCGCGTAGGGGGTGGGCTATGTCTCCCAGACGAAAGCCGTCTTGGCGTCAAAGGGGTGAACCGTTTTCCAGTGCCGGGCGATGTCCAGCCGGCGGCAGACCCACACGCGGTCATGAGACTCGATGTGGTCCAAAAACTTCTGCAGCGCACGCATGCGCCCCGGGCGGCCCAGCAGCCGGCAGTGCATGCCGATGCTCATCATCTTCGGGCTGTCGGCGCCCTCGGCGTAGAGCACGTCGAACGTGTCCTTCAGGTACTCGAAGAACGGCTCGCCGTGGCTGAAGCCCTGCGGCAGCGCGAAGCGCATGTCATTGCAGTCCAGCGTGTAGGGCACGACGAGGTGCGGGGCGAGTTCGCCATTCGTCTTGCGCACCTGCAGCCAGAAGGGCAGGTCGTCGCCGTAGTAGTCGCTGTCGTACTCGAAGCCGCCGAAGTCGGCCACGAGGCGGCGCGTGTTGGGGCTGTCGCGGCCGGTGTACCAGCCCAGGCCGTGCAGGCCGTCGGCCGGGCGGCCCAGCGTGAGGCGCTGCAGCGAGGCCATGGCCTGCGCCATGTGCGCGCGCTCGGTGCCTTCGTCCATGCCCTGGTAGTGAATCCAGCGCCAGCCGTGCGAGGCGATCTCGTGGTTCAGCTCGACGAAGGCCTGTGTCACCTCCGGGCAGCGCTCCAGGGCCATGCCCACGCCGAAGACGGTCAGCGGCAGCGCACGCTGCTCGAACTCCTTCAAGAGCCGCCACACGCCCACGCGCGAGCCGTATTCGTAGATGCCCTCCATGCTCAGGTGCCGGGCAGGGTAGCTGGCCGGGTTGAACATCTCGGACAGGAACTGCTCGCTGCCGGCGTCGCCATGCAGCACGGAGTTTTCGCCACCCTCTTCGTAGTTCAGCACGAACTGCACGGCCACGCGGGCCTGGCCCGGCCATTGCGCATGGGGTGGGTTCTCGCCGTAGCCGATCAGGTCGCGGGGATAGCGTGCTGTGCTCATCCCTACACTTTGCATCAAGCCGCAGCACCGAACAGGCACTGGAACCACGATGGGCAAACTGACAACACATGTACTCGACACCGCCAACGGCTGCCCTGCCGCCGGCATGGGCGTGCGCCTTTACCGTTTTGAGGCGGAAGGCCCCAAATGGTTGCGCAGCCTGCACCTGAACGGGGATGGTCGTGCCGACGGCCCGCTGCTGGAGGGCGCCGCCCTCGCGGCTGGCCGCTACCGCCTCGTGTTCGAGGTGGCCGCCTATTTCCGCGCCCGCGGCGCCGAGCTGCCCGAGCCGGCTTTCCTCGACGAAGTGCCGCTGGACTTCGGCATCGCCGACGCCGACTCGCATTACCACGTGCCGTTGCTGGCGTCGCCTTGGTCCTACTCGACCTACCGAGGAAGCTGATCGTGGAGCAGCCCACGCCGAAGCCTCTTCGCGAGCGCGCGAAGGGCACGATGCTGGACGGCATCGACGTGCTCGGCGTCGCCGCGTTCGGCAGCGGAGCCGTTGTGGGTGTGGCGTTCGCCAAGTTCATGCTGGGTGGTTTCCTGGCCGTTTTGGCGCTGGGCGTATTCGTGCGCCTCACGCGGCGGCGGGCGCGATGACGCTGCCGTTGATCCTGGTCACCGTCTCCCGTACCAGCGGCAGCGTGCCGCGTGAGGTGGGTGCGTGGATGACGGTTACCGCCCACGCCTCCACGGGTACCGTGGGCGGCGGGCATCTGGAGTTCGATGCCATTGCGCGGGCCCGCGCGGCGCTGGCCGGTGGTGAGCTCGAAGACGAGGTGCGTTATCCGCTGGGGCCGTCGCTCGGCCAGTGCTGCGGCGGCGTCGTGTGGCTGCGCTTCGAGCGCGTGGCGGCGGGTGAGGACCTGGCGGCGCGCCTGCCCTGCGAAGCACAGCGCCCGCTGGCCCTGTTCGGTGCCGGCCATGTGGGCCAGGCCATCGCCCGCATCGCGCGCGATCTGCCGCTGGCGCTGCACTGGATCGACAGCCGTGCCGAGCAGTTCCCTGCCGACCCGCCCGCGCGCGGCTGGCGGCAGGAGGCCGTTGATCCGCCGGCCGATGCAGTGCCGGACATCGCGCCGGGCGCGGCGGTGCTGGTGCTGACGCACAACCACGCGGAAGACTTCGACATCATTGCGGCCTGCCTGCGGCGCCAGCGCGAGCGGGGCGACCTGGGCTTCATCGGCATGATCGGCAGCAAGACGAAATGGGCGAGCTTTCGTCAGCGGCTGGAGGCGCGCGGCTTCGACGCGGCCGACCTGGCCCGCGTGACCTGCCCCATCGGCGTGCCCGGCGTGGCCGGCAAGCAGCCGGCCGTCATCGCGGTGGCGGTGTTAGCGCAAATCCTGGCGTTGCCATGAACAAAGTCGCGCCGCGCCTGTTCTGAGGCGCGGTGAGCGGTGCTACAAGACGCGCCGGCAAATTTGCCGATCAATTTCATGATTAGAACGCCGACCCGTGCTGCGCCAGCCCGGTGGTGATTTGTTGTGTGGCGCGACAGGCAAGGAGAGAAAAGATGTCCCAGTTCAGCCCGCCGGGCATGCTGCCGCGTGGCACCGACCGACTCGCGCAAGGGGGCGGTCGCGGGGCCGCGCAGAAGTTGCTGCTGGCATTTGGCTGGCTGACCTTGCTGACGGTCGCCATGGGCGGCGCGGCCCTTCAGGCGCTGGGCGCTGCGGGCGAAGGCCAGGCGGCGGCGCGGTGGGTGATCTGGGGCCTGCTCATCGTCAGCGTGCTGTCCGGCGGCTTGCTGGCGACGCTGCTGTTGCGTTCGACGGCGCGTGACCTGGGGGGCGAGCCGCGTGAGGTGGCCCGCCATCTGCGCCGCATTGCCGAGGGCAACCTGACCGGCCATCTGCCGGTGCGCCCGGGTGACGACGCCAGCGTGATGGCGGGCCTGGCGCAGATGCAGCAACGCTGGATCACGGTGGTGGCGCAGGTGCGCGAGGGCGCCGAGGGCGTGGCCATGGCCAGCGCCGAGATCGCCACGGGCAACATGGACCTGTCCCATCGCACCGAGTTGCAGGCCGCTGCCTTGCAGCGCACGGCGGCGGCGATGGGTGCGCTGCGGCAGCAGGTGACGTTCAGCGCCGATCACGCCAGCGACGCCAGCGGCGTGGCGACACAGGCCAGCACCGTGGCCGCACAGGGGGGCGCCGCGGTGGGCGGCGTGGTGGAGACGATGCGTGGCATCAGCACCAGTTCGTCGCGCATCGCGGAGATCATCGGCGTCATCGACAGCATCGCCTTCCAGACCAACATCCTGGCGTTGAACGCCGCCGTCGAGGCGGCGCGGGCGGGCGAGCAGGGGCGGGGCTTCGCGGTGGTGGCCGGCGAGGTGCGCAGCCTCGCGCAGCGCAGCAGCGAGGCTGCCCGCGAGATCAAGCAGCTCATCACCGACAGTGGTGAGCGGGTGCAGGCTGGCTCGCGCCAGGTGGACGGCGCAGGCGAGACCATGCAGCAGGTGGTGGACGCCATCACCCGGGTGGACCGCATCGTCAACGAGATCAGCGCGGCCAGCACCGAGCAGGCCCGCCAGGTGGGTGACGTGGGCGAGGCCGTCACCGAGATGGACCGGACCACGCAGCAGAACGCCGCGTTGGTGGAGCAGAGCGCCGCCGCCGCGGCCAGCCTGCGCGAGCAGGCGCAGCAACTGGTCGACGCGGTGGCCTTTTTCCGGCTGCACGAGGCCGGCGACCCGGCGCGTGTGGTGGCCGAGATGGAGGGCCGGCTCGCGCAATTGGGCACGCCCCGGCTGCAGGGCAGCGAGCGTGTCGGCGACCGCGACGTGCCGGGCCTGTATTTCGGTGGCCACAAGCTCACCAAGAATTACGCGCTGGTGGACGACATCAAGCGGTCGGTCGGTGCCACGGCGACGCTGTTCGTGAAGGTGGGGGACGATTTCGTGCGCGTCAGCACCAATGTGCTGACCCCCGAGGGCACGCGCGGCGTGGGCACGCTGCTGGCGCGGGCCCAGGCCTACGAGGCCGTCCGCCGCGGCCAGGCGTTCCGTGGTGAGGTGGACGTGCTCGGCACGCGGTTCGACGCCTGCTACAGCCCGATCAAGGACGGGCGTGGCAGCGTCATCGGCGTGACCTACGTCGGCTTCAAGAAGCGCTGAGCTGCCGGCAGCGCACGCGGCGGCCCGGCGCGCCGCAGCCGCATGGCTGGCACGGGGGCTGCATACACTTTGCCTCCAGTCGCAGCGGTGTCGGGGGTGCTCAGCTCCTGCGGACGCGACGCTTGGGCCTCACAGCACCCGCCGTGGTGAGGCCATCGAGATCACCACCGCTCATGGACATCTATCTGCTCGACTGGGCCAACCTGCTGCTGCGTTGGCTACACGTCATCACCGTCATCGCCTGGATCGGCGCGTCGTTCTATTTCGTCTGGCTGGACAACCACCTCGTCAAGCCGCTGGCGGCGGACCTGCAGGCAAAAGGCGTCGACGGCGAACTGTGGGCCGTGCACGGCGGCGGCTTCTACAACCCGCAGAAGTACATGGTGGCGCCGGCGAACCTTCCGAAAGACCTGCACTGGTTCTACTGGGAGAGCTACTGGACGTGGATGAGCGGCTTCGCGCTGTTCGTCGTGCTCTACCTCTTCAACGCCAGCCAGATGCTGATCGACCCGCGCGTGTACGCCTGGGGCGCGCCGTGGCAGGCGGTGTGTGCGGCGCTGGGCTTCCTCGTGGTGGGCACGGCGGTGTATGACATCGCCTGCCAGACGCTGGGGCGCACGAAGGACGGCGGCATCGGCCACGACGGCCGCGTGATGGCGGTCGTCGCGGTGTTCATCGTGTTCGCGAGCTGGCTGGCCAGCCATCTGTTCGCCGGCCGCGCCGCATTCCTGCTGATCGGCGCGACGCTCGCGACCATGATGACGGCCAACGTGGCGCACTGGATCATCCCGGGGCAGAAGAAGGTCATCGCCCAGATGCGCGCCGGCCAGAAGCCCGACCCCATCTACGGCCAGCGCGGCAAGCAGCGCAGCGTGCACAACACCTACTTCGGCCTGCCGGTGCTCATCGCCATGCTGAGCAACCACTACGGCATGCTGCACCAGCACCCGCACAACTGGGCGGTGCTGTGCGTGCTGATGGCGGCGGGCGTGGCGATCCGGGTCTTCTTCGTGAAACGCCACAAGGGCGTCAACAGCCCGGGCGCGGTAGTCGTGGCGCTGGTGCTGCTGGGCGGCCTGATCGCCTGGATGGCGCCCCGCCCGCAGGCCAGCGCCGCCGCCGCCCAACCCGTGACGCTGGCACAGGTGCAGGCCATCGAGGCGCAGCGCTGCGCGCTCTGCCATACCGGCGAGGCGGCGCAGAAGGGCGTGCGGCTGGACAGCGCCGAAGGGCTGGCGGCCCACAAGGCGCAGATCTACCAGCAGGTCGTCGTGCAGCGCGCGATGCCGCTGAACAATGCGACCGGCATGACCGACGACGAGCGCGCACTGGTCGCGCGCTGGGCCCTGCAACCCTGAAGCGCCGACGATGGCCCTCGACCCCCGCGCGCTGCTGCGCCAGCTCTACGACGTCGCCGTGGCGCGCGCGCTGCCGGGCGAGGTGCTGAAGGCGCATCTGCCCGCACCGCCCGATCCCGAGAAAGGCCGCACGCTGGTGCTTGGTGCCGGCAAGGCGGGTGGGTCCATGGCGCGGGCGCTGGAGGCTGCGTGGCCGGCCGACGCCCCGCTGTCGGGCCTCGTCATCACGCGCTACGGGCATGTGCCGCCGGGCTACCGGCCGCGCCGGCTGGAGGTGGTCGAAGCCGCCCACCCCGTGCCCGACGCGAGCGGGCTGGCTGCCAGCGAACGGCTGCTGGCGCTGACGCAGGGCCTGACGGCCGACGACCTCGTCATCTGCCTGATCTCCGGCGGCGGCTCGGCGCTGCTGAGCCTGCCGGCGCCCGGCCTCACGCTGGCCGACAAGCAGGCCGTCAACCGCGCGCTGCTGAACAGCGGCGCGGCCATCGGCGAGATGAACTGCGTGCGCAAGCACCTGTCGGCCATCAAGGGCGGGCGGCTGGCGGCGGCCTGCGCGCCCGCGCGCGTGCTGACGCTGACCATCAGCGACGTGCCCGGCGACGACCCGGCCGTCATCGCCTCCGGGCCGACGGTGGCCGACCCGAGCACCTGCGCCGACGCGCTGGCCATCTGCCAGCGCTATCGCATCGATCTGCCCGATGCCGCCCGCGCCGGGCTCGCGTCGGGCGCGTTCGAAACCCCCAAGCCCGGCGACCCGCGCCTGGCCGGCCACGAGCTGGTGATGCTGGCCACGCCGCAGATGAGCCTGCAGGCTGCCGCCGAGGCGGCGCGCGCGCAGGGGCTGGCGGCGCACATCCTCAGCGACGAGATCGAGGGCGAGTCCCGCGTCATCGGCGGCATGCATGCGGCGCTGGCGCGCGCGGTGCGGCGGTACGGCCAGCCGTTCGCGCCGCCTTGCGTGATCCTGTCGGGCGGCGAAACCACCGTGACGGTCGCGCCCGGCGCGCGCGCCGGGCAGGGCGGGCGCGCCACCGAGTTCCTGCTCGGCTGTGCGCTGGCGCTGCAGGGCGAGCCCGGCATCTGGGCGCTGGCGGCCGACACCGACGGCATCGACGGCGTGGGCCCGCATGCTGGCGCGCTGCTGACGCCCACCAGCCTGGCCCGCGCCCGCGCGCTGGGCCTGAGCGCCCAGGCCTTGCTGGACGGGCACGACAGCGCCAGTTTCTTCGCGCCGCTGGGCGATTTGCTGAACCCTGGCCCGAGCTTCACCAACGTGAACGATTTCCGCGCGATGCTCGTGATGGGGCCCTAGACTGGGTCGCCCATCGACCGAGACAAGGAGTCCACGATGACCGCAGCTGCCGAGCGTTTCTTCGTCAAGCACAGCGCCCTGCCCACCATGCCCGAAGTGGCCTCCCGGCTGCTGAAGAGCTTCGATGACGACAACGTCGGGCTGGCGCAGGTGGCGGCCCTCATCGAGAAAGACTCCACCTTGTCGGCCAAGGTGCTGCGGCTGGCCAACTCGGCGCATTACAGCCCGTCGCACCAGATCGCCACGGTCATGGACGCGGCCCACGCGCTGGGGCTGGAGACGCTGCGCAACCTTGCGATGGCCGCCTGCCTCAGCGGCGCCTTCCCCAAGGTGCAGGGGCTGGACCGCACGACGTTCTGGCGGCACAGCATCGCCACGGCCAACTATTCGCGCATCCTCGCCCGCATGCTGGGCGCCGATGGCGCCACCACCGACACGGCCTACCTCGCCGGGCTGATGCTGCGCACCGGCCAGCTGCTGATGGCGATGGACGACCCCAAACTCGTGGCCGATGTGGAAAGCCATGCGAACGAGCCCGGCAGCCGCTTCTCGCTGGAGGAGCACCGCTTCGGCTGCACGCATGCCGACGTGACGGCGGTGCTGGCCGCGCATTGGCATTTCCCGCAGCGCATGGTGGAAGCGTTCAAGGACACCAACACGCCGCTGGAGATTCGCCCGTTCTCGCTGATCGCCGCCGTGCTCCACCTGGCCGAGGTGCTGGCCGATGCTGCACAGCATCACGACGAACCCGCGCAGGCGCTCAAGGTCGCGGTGCCCGAACTGATCGACCACCTGCGGCTGGACCTGGACCTGCTGGCCGCCAAGCTCACCGCCGCCGGCGACCCGGCGGCTGAGGTCGAGCAGATGCTGCACTGACGCGCTCGCCGCTCTCCGTGGCGACGGCGGCGCTGTCAGCGAGGACGCCGCCGGTCTGGCAGACGAGGGCGGGCTGCGGGTGCGGTCATGGGCTGGCGCCGTTCTGGCAGCGCCCCGCCAGTTACCATCCCGGCCCCATGCAGTCTGCCTTCGTACCGCCCCATGCCCTTGCCGTTTGAACTCCAGGTCGGGCTGCGCTACGTCCGCGCCGGCCGCGGCGGGCGGCGCAACCGCTTCATCAGCTTCATCTCCGGCGCGTCCATGGTGGGCATCGCGCTGGGCGTGATGGCACTGATCGTCGTGCTGTCGGTCATGAACGGCTTCCAGAAGGAAGTGCGCGACCGCATGCTCAATGTCATCGCCCACGTGGAGCTGCTGGACTATGCCGGCCAGGCGCTGCCCGACTGGCAGGCCACCGCTGCGCAGGCGCGGCGCAATCCCGAGGTCATCGGGGCGGCGCCCTTCGTCGCCAGCCAAAGTCTCATCGCGCGCGGCGAAGACATGCGCGGCGCCGTCATCCGCGGCATCTCGCCAGCCGAGGAGGCCACGGTCACCGGCCTGGGCGCGCAGCTCAAGGACACCGTGCTGGCCAAACTGGCGCCGGGTGCCTGGAACATCGTGCTGGGGGCCGAGCTGGCGCGCCAGCTGGCGGTGGGCGAGGGCGACAAGATCACCGTGGTAGCGCCGGGCGGCCAGGTCACGCCGGCCGGCGTCGTGCCGCGGCTCAAGAGCTTCAACGTCGTCGGCATCTTCAACTCGGGCCACTACGAGTACGACTCCAGCCTGGCGCTCGTGCATGTGGACGACGCCGCCAAGCTCTTCCGCACCGGCGGCCCGACGGGCGTGCAGCTCAAGCTGCGTGATGTGCACGAGGCCCGCCGCGTGGCCGGCGAACTGTCCAACGCCATGGGCCCGCAGATCCGCGTGCGCGACTGGACGCGGGCCAACGCCGTGTGGTTTGACGCCGTGCAGATCGAGAAGCGCATGATGAGCATCGTGCTGACGCTGATCGTCGCCGTGGCGGCGTTCAACCTGCTGTCGACGCTGATCATGACGGTCACCGACAAGCAAAGCGACATCGCCATCCTGCGCACGCTGGGTGCCAGCCCGCGCTCCATCATGGGCATCTTCATCGTGCAGGGCGCCGTGTCCGGCGTCATCGGCACGCTGGCCGGCGTCGTGTTCGGCCTGCTCATCGCCTTCAACATCGACGTCATCGTGCCGGCCATCGAACACTTGCTCAACACCAGCTTCCTGCCCGGCAGCGTCTACCTCATCAGCCAGATGCCCAGCGATCCGCAGTGGGGCGACATCGCGCCCATCGTCGTCGTGGCGCTGCTGCTGTCGCTGATCTTCACGCTCTACCCGAGCTGGCGCGCCAGCCGCGTGCAGCCGGCGGAGGCGCTGCGCTATGAGTGACCTCATTCTTCAAGCCACCGGCATCACGCGCCGCTTCGAGGAAGGCGGCCTGGACGTCACCGTGCTGCGCGGTGTGGACTTGGCCGTGAAGCGCGGCGAGACGCTGGCCATCATTGGCGCGTCGGGCTCGGGCAAGTCCACGCTGCTGCACCTGCTGGGCGGGCTGGACCAGCCCACCGTCGGCAACGTCACGTTGATGGGCCAGTCGTTTGCGTCCATGGACGAGGCCGAGCGCGGCCGCTGGCGCAACCAGCACCTGGGCTTCGTCTACCAGTTCCATCACCTGCTGCCGGAGTTCTCGGCGCTGGACAACGTGGCCATGCCGCTGCGCATCCGCCGCCAGACGCCCGCCCAGGCGCAGGCCGCTGCCGCGCAGATGCTGGCGCGCGTGGGCCTGAAGGAGCGTGTGCAGCACCGGCCGGCGGAGCTGTCCGGCGGCGAGCGCCAGCGTGTGGCCATTGCGCGGGCGCTGGTCACGCGGCCCGCCTGCGTGCTGGCCGACGAGCCCACCGGCAACCTCGACCGCGACACCGCGGATGCCGTCTTCGCGCTGATGCTGGAGCAGGCGCGCGAGCTGGGCACCGCCTTCGTCCTCGTCACCCACGACCGCGACCTCGCGGCGCGCTGCGACCGGCAGCTGCGCCTGGTTGCCGGCCAGTTCTCTGCCTGATCTGCTCGCATGACCACCCCTCGCTTCATCCTCAAGCTCTCCTGCCCCGACCGCGCCGGCATCGTGCACGCCGTCACCGGCGTGCTGCTGCAGCAGGGCGGCAACATCCTCACGTCCCACCAGCACGGTGACGCGGACCATGCGCGCTTTTTCATGCGCATCGAGTTCGAGGCGGTCGCTGAAGAGCAGGCACTGCAGGCCGCGTTCCAGCCGCTGGCGCAAGAGTTCGGCATGGACTGGGAGCTGGTTTCGCGCGCCCGCAAGACGCGCGTGCTGCTGCTGGTGTCCAAGCTGGGCCACTGCCTGAACGACCTGCTGTTCCGCGTGCAGACGGGGCATCTGCCGATCGAGATCCCGGCCATCGTGTCCAACCACCGCGACTTCTACCAGCTCGCGGCCTCGCACAACATTCCCTTCCACCACTTCCCGCTGCTGGGCGCCACCGACGCGCAAAAGCAGGCGCAGGAAGCCAAGATCCGCGAGGTCGTCGCCGAGAACCAGATCGACCTCGTCGTGCTGGCGCGCTACATGCAGATCCTGTCGCCCGAGCTGTGCCGCGACCTGAGCGGCCGCGCGATCAACATCCACCACAGCTTCTTGCCCAGCTTCAAGGGCGCCAAGCCCTACCACCAGGCCTACGAGCGCGGCGTGAAGCTCATCGGCGCCACGGCCCACTACGTGACCAGCGACCTCGACGAAGGTCCGATCATCGAGCAGGAGGTCGCCCGCATCGACCACAGCATGCCGCCGGAGCAGCTCGTCGGCATCGGCCGCGACATGGAATGCGTCGCGCTGGCGCGGGCCATCCAGTGGCATGCCGAGCACCGCGTGCTGTTGAACGGCAACCGGACGGTGGTGTTCCGCTGAGGCGGGGCCTGCGAACGCCATGGCAGCGGGTCGCGAAGGCCAGGCGGCAGTGTGGATCGACACCCACTGCCACCTCGACGCGGCCGAGTTCGACACCGACCGTGACGCCGTCGTCGCGCGTGCCCGCGCTGCGGGTGTCACGCAGATCGTCATCCCCGCCGTCGATGCGCACAGCCTGGCGCGCGTGCGCGAGCTGGCGCACGAGCATGGCTTCACGTACGCGTTGGGCATCCATCCGCTGTACGTGATGAACGCCAGCGAAGGCGACCTGGGCCGCGTGGCCGAGGCGTTGGAGCAGCACCGCGACGACCCGCGGCTCGTCGCCGTCGGCGAGATCGGGCTGGACTTCTTCGTGCCGGGCCTGGACGCCGACACCCAGCAGCGCTTCTATGTCGAACAGCTCAAGTTGGCGAAGCGCGCCGGCCTGCCGGTGCTGCTGCATGTGCGCCGCAGCGCCGATCAGCTGCTGGCCGGCCTGCGCCGCGTCGGCTTTGCGCACGGCGGCATCGCCCACGCGTTCAACGGCAGCGAGCAGCAGGCGCGGGCCTTCATCGCGCTGGGTTTCAAGCTAGGCTTCGGCGGCACGCTGACCTTCGAGCGCTCGCTGCAGATCCGCCGCCTCGCCGCCGAGCTGCCGGAGACCGCGCTGGTGTTGGAGACCGATGCGCCGGACATCCCGCCGCAGTGGCTCTACAAGACGGCCGAGGCGCGGGAAGCCGAGCCGGGGCAGGGGCAGGGGCGCAACGAGCCGGCGGAACTGCCACACATCGCAGAGAGCCTGGCTGAGCTGCGTGGCTGGACGTTGGCTCAGACCGAGGAGATCACCAGCGCGAACGCCTGCGCCGCTTTGCCCAGGTTGGTAGCGCAGGAAGCCCAGTGACTTGCCGACGGCAATGCAGGCCCTCGGTTCGACGGGGCGTCGCCGTTGTCTCCAGCCTCTCTTTCAGCGGAAGTGGACATTCCGTTTGCTTCAGAACGCGCAGCCGGGCGCAAGCTTTCGGATCGCGGCGAGCAAACTATGGAAGGCGTCAGAGGTGGCTTCCGAGCCGCTGGGACGTCCATCAAAGTCTGGATATTCGTTCGAGCCGGCGCTAGACACGGCAGCATCTGCGTACTTGATGCTCAAACTCCATCGCGTCCCGTCGTAGACGAGCGAAGTCGGAGAGTAGGACCCCTCCCAGCGCCACACCTTCAAGCGATCCAACTCTGTGCGGAAATCCTGCCAGGCAGTCCTGGAAGGGGGCGGAAGTTTGAAGCGCTTGACTCCGCTCGGCTTCCGCACTTCGCAATAGAGGTTTGCTCGGCTCAGGTGAAGTGACGGGCCGTATCCCATGCTACTTACCGAAAGATCCAAAACGTTGGGGCGCTGGTCTGCATGGACGTTGGCCGAAGCAACAAGTGGGATCAGCAGCGAGCCGACGAGCTTGGCGGTATTCATCAAAGCAATTTTGGCGCGAGGCGGCGGGAAATCGGCCGCGCATACAGCGCTTGCTGCAAGCAAGAGCCCTGTGCCTCTGCTCGCGGCAACAACGAGCCTCAGCTCTACCCGGTCGCTGGCGCCGAGGCGCCCGCATCCATCCCGAACAGCACTGGGCCAAGCAGGTCGACGGGCTCACCGATTCCGCGGCGCCAGCGGCGTCTCCGGCACCGGGTAGCCGGCCGCGCCGAAGGTCGCGACGACGGCCTTGTGCGTGTCGAAGTAGACCTGCCAGTAGTGGTCCGTGTGGCAGTAGGGCCGCACGGCCAGCAGCGGGCCTTCCGGGGTGAACTGCAGGATCTCGATGTCGGGTGCCGGCGTTGTCATCACGTTCGGGATGGCGGCGATGGCGGGCTTGAGCCGCGCGATGGCGTCCAGCGGGTCCACGCTGTTGGCGACCTTGGCCGTGCAGTCGACGCGGCGGTGCGGCAGCGTCGAGTAGTTCTGGATGGCGCTGTTGAAAACAGTGTTGTTGCCGATGATGGTGTGGACGTTGTCGGGGCTGGTGATGGTGGTGCCGAACAGGCCGATCTCGGTGACGGTGCCGGTCACGCCGCCGGCCTGCACGAAGTCGCCGACCTTGAACGGCCGCAGCACCTGCATGAACACGCCTGCGGCGAAGTGGGTCAGCAGCCCGCCCCAGGCGGTGCCGATGGCCAGGCCGGCGCCGGCCAGCAGCGCGGCGAAGGAGGTGGTCTTGACGCCGAAAATGTCCAGGATGGACAGGATCAGCACGATGTTCAGCAGCACGCTGAGGATGGAGCGCAGGTAGGTGACCAGCGTCGAGTCGATGTGCTTGCCGCGCAGCAACGCGGCGGAGAACAGCCGCAGCGCCAGCGAGATGAGCCAGCGGCCCACGACCCAGGCGGCGATGGCCGCCAGCACCTTGAGGCCGAAGTCGGCCCCCTGGGTGCTGAGAAACTGCCAGATGGCTTCGGTGTTCAGCATGTGCCTCTCCCATTGAAAACGCCTCCGTCATCGTCTCAGCCCCCGATCCGCAGCGGCAATCCGGCAAACCCCGAGACCGAACGGCGGCTCACCGGCCTGGCGCCGGTGTTCGACGCGCGCGCCCGCTTGCTGTTGCTGGGCAGCTTTCCCGGTGCGGCGTCGCTGCAGGCGGCGCAGTACTACGCCCACCCGCGCAACGCGTTCTGGCCGGTGATGGCGGCGCTGACTGGTGTGTCTGACCTCGCGCAGCGGCCCTACGCCGAGCGCCTGCAGCAGCTGCGCGGTCACCGCATCGCGCTGTGGGACGCGGTGGCCGCCTGCCGGCGCGAGGGCAGCCTGGACACCGCCATCGAGGCCGCCGAGCCCAGCGACCTGCGCGAGCTGCTGGCGCGGTTGCCTGCGCTGCGTGCCATCGGCTGCAACGGTGCGCTGGCGCATCGGCAGACGTTGCTGGCGCTGGGTGACGTGCCGCTGCCGGTGCTGCGCCTGCCGTCCACCAGCCCGGCGCATGCGGGCGTGCCGCTGGTGGGCAAGGTCACGGCATGGCGGGCGGCGCTGCAGCCGTACGTGGGCGGTGACTGATGGAAACGAGTGACCCGCTCGCGTTGGCCTAGGATTCGCTGCCCATGAGATCAAAGACACCCACCTGGGGCCCTGCGACGTTGAGTGAATTCGACGGCGTGCGCTTCCTGCACCTGGATTCCATCTGGGTTCAGGGGGCCATGCGCATCCGCAAGCCCGACCAGCTCGAACTCGAATACATCCAGCGCATGTGCGCCTGGATGCTGTGGCGCGACGAAGCCCAGCTGTGCGACGGCCATGCCGTGCAGCTGGGCCTTGGCGCCGCCGCGCTGACCCGCTTTTGCCACGGCCAGCTGAAGATGCAGACGACGGCCGTGGAGATCAACCCGGAAGTCATTGCCGCCTGCCGGCAGTGGTTTCGCCTGCCCGCCAACGACGCGCGCCTGGAGGTCGTCAACGACGACGCCGGCCGCTGGGTACTGGACGACAGCCGCCTGCAGACAGTCGACGTGCTCAACGTCGATGTCTATGACCACGACGCTGCGTCGCCGGTGCTTGACGACGAAGCCTTCTATGCCGCCTGCCGCGGCGTGTTGGTGGAGGGCGGCCTGATGACCGTCAACCTGTTCGGCCGCAGCGCCAGCTTCGCGCGCAGCGCGGCACGCATCGCCCGCGCTTTCGGGTCGGACCAGGTGTGGAGCCTGGCCCCGACGAAGGAAGGCAACACCGTGGTCGTCGCTGCGCGCGGCGTGGTGGTGCCGAGCCGCGAGGTGCTGGAGCAGCGGGCGGCTACGATCGAGTCGCGCTTCAAGCTGCCGGCGCGCAAATGGTTGCGCCTCGTGAGGCCACTGGCCCAGAACATCCTGCAAGCGCTTTGACATCGACGACGATGAATTCCAAGTCCCGACCGCCTTCCTCCGCCAAGCCCGAGGGGCGCATCGAGTGGCGCCATTTGCTCAAGTGGATGCTGCGCGATGGCGTCATCGACGAGGCCCAGGCGCTTCGCACGGAGCAGCGTTTTGCTGCCGGTGACAGTTCACTGCACCCGCTGGTGCGTCTGGGTAACGCGGGCCTCGTCCACCTGGTCAGCGGCAAGTCGCTGGATGTGGACGCGCTGTCCGAATGGATGGCCAAGCGCGTGGGCCTGCCTTACCTGCGCATCGACCCGCTGAAGGTGGACGTGGGCCGCGTGGGCGACGTGATGTCCGTCGGCTATGCCGAGGCCAATCGCTGCCTGCCGGTGCAGTTCGGCCTGACGGACGTGACGATCGCGACCTGTGAGCCCTTCGATACGCGGTGGGTCGCGCAGATCGAGTCGCATGTGCGCAAGCCCATCAAGCTCGTCATCGCCAACCCGCTGGACATTGCCCGTTACACGACCGAGTTCTTCACGCTCGCGCGGTCGGTTCGCCAGGCCGCCAAGGCCGGCGAGCAGAGCCAGGTGGCGAGCTTCGAGCAGCTTGTCGAGCTGGGCAAGAACAACAAGCAGCTGGACGCCAACGACCAGGGCGTCGTGCAGGTCGTCGACTGGCTGTGGCAGTACGCGTTCGACCAGCGCGCGTCTGACATCCACCTGGAGCCGCGCCGCGAGATGGGCGTGATCCGCTTCCGCATCGACGGCGTGCTGCACACGGTCTACCAGTTGCCACCGACGGTGATGGCGGCGATGACGTCGCGCATCAAGTTGCTGGGCCGCATGGACGTCGTTGAGAAGCGTCGCCCGCTGGACGGCCGCATCAAGACGCGCAACCCGGCGGGCGACGAAGTCGAAATGCGGTTGTCCACGCTGCCCACGGCCTTCGGCGAGAAGATGGTCATGCGCATCTTCGACCCGGACACGGCGGTGAAGGACCTGGCGTCGCTGGGCTTTGGCCAGCACGACTCCGACCGCTGGGAGCAGCTCGTGAAGCAGCCCCACGGCATCATCCTGGTGACGGGGCCGACCGGCTCCGGCAAGACGACGACGCTGTACTCCACGCTCAAGCGCCTGGCGACCGACGAGGTCAACGTCACGACCATCGAAGACCCGATCGAGATGATCGAGCCGGCGTTCAACCAGACGCAGGTGCAGGGCGCGCTGGACTTCGGTTTCGCGGAGGGGCTGCGTGCGCTCATGCGGCAGGACCCGGACATCATCATGGTCGGCGAAATTCGTGACCTGGAGACGGCCGAGATGGCCATCCAGGCGGCGCTGACGGGCCACTTGGTGTTCAGCACGCTGCACACCAATGATTCGGTGTCGGCCATCACGCGCCTGCTCGACCTGGGCGTGCCCAGCTACCTGCTGAGCGCCACCATCATCGGCGTGCTGGCCCAGCGGCTTGTGCGCACGCTGTGCCCGCATTGCAAGCAGCCGGACCCGACCGTCACCCGCGAGAGCCTCAACGAGTTGGTCAGGCACTGGCGCCTGGGTGGCGGCGTGAAGCCGTACAAGCCGGTGGGTTGCATCGAGTGCCGCAACACGGGCTTCCGTGGCCGGGCCGGCCTGTATGAACTGCTCTCGATCACGGAAGGCGTGAAGCCGACGCTGAGCGATTTGTCCAGCCTGCGGCGGCAGGCCGTGCACGAAGGTCTGCGGCCGCTGCGCCTGGCCGGTGCGATGAAGGTCGCGGAAGGCGTGACGACCATCGATGAGGTGTTGCGCAGCACGCCTGCATGGGAAGCGTAAGCAAAGGTTGGTGTTCGCGTAATCCTCAGGCTGCACTGAGTCCGCCGCTGACAGAATCGCCGCCGGGTTATTGCGCGCCTGCTGTTGGCGTGCGGGAGGCTGTAAGCGATGAAGATCAAGAGCCAGCGTGACTTCTGGTCCGGGCTGATGTTTCTGGTGGTGGGCGTGACGTTCGCGTGGGGTGCGACGGAATATTCATTTGGCAACTCAGCGCGCCCCGGGCCGGGCTACTTTCCGTTTGGCCTGGGCGTGTTGCTGGCGCTGCTGGGCAGCATCGTGCTGTTCAAGGCGCTGACGCTGGAGTCCGAAGGCGGCGATCCGGTCGGCAACATTGCGTGGCGCCCGCTGATCGTCATTGTTTCCGCCGTGGCGCTGTTCGGTGTGGCGCTGCCACGCCTGGGGTTGGCTTGCACGCTGCCGCTGGTCATCACGTTAGCGTCTTTTGCCGGCGACGAGTTCCGCTGGCGTGATGTCCTCATCACGTGCATCGTGCTGACCGTGGGGAGCTGGGCCCTGTTTATCTGGGGCTTGAAGCTGACCGTGCCGTTGTGGCCTGTCTATTTCGGGGGCTGAGCGCGCCATGGATCTTCTGAACAACCTGGGTCTGGGTTTCCAGACGGCGCTGACGCTCCAGAATCTGGCCTACGCCTTCTTCGGCACATTGCTGGGCACCTTGATCGGTGTGTTGCCGGGACTGGGGCCGGTGGCGACGATCGCGATGCTGCTGCCGTCCATCTACACACTGGACGCCACGCCCGCGCTCATCATGCTGGCCGGCATCTATTACGGTGCGCAGTACGGCGGCTCGACGACGGCCATCCTGATCAATGTGCCGGGTGAGTCGAGTTCGGTGGTCACGGCGATCGACGGCTACCAGATGGCCCGCAACGGCCGGGCCGGCGCGGCACTCGCCGCGGCAGGCCTGGGAAGCTTCTTCGCAGGCTGCGTGGGCACCGTCATCATCGCGGCCTTCGCACCGCCGCTGACGCAGCTGGCTTTCCAGTTCGGCGCCGCCGAGTACTTCTCCCTGATGGTGCTGGGGTTGGTGGGGGCCGTCGTGCTGGCGTCGGGCTCGCTCATCAAGGCCATCGCGATGATCGTGCTGGGCATCCTGCTCGGGCAGATCAACACAGACGTTGATTCGGGCATCGCGCGCTTTTCGTTCGACATTCCCGAGCTGACGGACGGGATCGGCTTCGTCGTCATTGCCATGGGCCTGTTCGGTTTCGGCGAGATCATCGCGAACCTGGGGCAGCCCTCCGAGCATCGCGAGGTCTTCACGAAGGAGGTCAAGGGACTTTGGCCGACGCGAGAGGACTTCAAGGAAGCCTGGCCAGCCGTCTTGCGGGGCACGACGCTGGGTTCCATCCTCGGCGTGCTGCCCGGTGGCGGCGCGCTGCTGGCTTCGTTTGCGGCATACACATTAGAGAAGAAGGTGGCGCGCAACCCCCGGGTGCCATTCGGCAAGGGCGCCATCCAGGGCGTGGCAGGGCCGGAGAGTGCCAACAACGCGGGTGCTCAGACCAGTTTCATCCCCATGCTCACGCTCGGCATCCCGCCGAATGCCGTGATGGCGCTGATGGTGGGAGCCATGACCATCAAGGGCATCCAGCCCGGGCCGCAGGTCATGACCAGCAATCCCCAACTGTTTTGGGGCCTCATTGCGTCGATGTGGATCGGCAATCTGATGCTGATCGTGCTGAACCTGCCGCTGATCGGCATCTGGATCAAGCTGCTGACCGTTCCCTACCGATTCCTGTTCCCAGCCATCGTCATCTTCTGCTGCATTGGCGCGTACTCGGTCAACTCCAATGTCCTGGACGTTTATCTGACTGCCGCGTTCGCGCTGCTGGGCTATGTGTTCTACAAGCTCAGCTGCGAACCCGCACCATTGCTGCTCGGCTTCATCTTGGGGCCGCTGATGGAGGAATATCTGCGACGCGCCCTGCGGTTGGCGCGAGGAGACTGGAGCACTTTCCTGACGCGGCCGCTCTCTGCGGGCTTGCTGATTGCCGCCGTGCTGATGATCCTGGTGGTCATGCTGCCCTCGATCAAGAGCAAGCGTGAAGAGGCGTTCAACGAGGAGAACTGATCGGCGACGCAGAGCTCGAAGTGCCGACACTCTGCCGGTTGCGGCGTGTATGCCCGCCGCGCGCCGGACCGCAGAGCGCAGCAGCATGCCCTGGCCAGTAGTGACATCGGAGCAGCTGTTCGCGGGCCCACCTGGCTCGCTGGGATGGGCGATCGACGGGGCGCAATAAGAAAAGTCGACCGTCTTCTTGCCTCCCCCGAAATTCCTGTGCTACAGTCGTGGGCTTCGCTGATGACAGCGCTGAGTTGAAAGACGCAGCGAGATGTTGGTGAAGGGTGGGGCAGAAATGCCTTGCTGGCGGATTTG